>NZ_JBDJNT010000048.1:0-326 GCF_039674525.1 Stenotrophomonas sp. TWI377 | reverse complement strand
ATCCCATCCCGAACTCGGAAGTGAAACGCAGCTGCGCCGATGGTAGTGTGGCCTAAGCCATGCGAGAGTAGGTCATCGCCAGGGTTTTTACCCCGAAAACCCCGCTGCTCATGCAGCGGGGTTTTCCTTTTTATGTAAGCACATGGTTTTTCATGTACTTACGCCGACAACTTCAAGACGAACTTCAAGTTCATCAAACAAGTTGTTGACAGATTCGAAAAGCCTGACATAATAGGCGGCTCGCAACGACGAAAGCCTCTGAGGCGAACGACGAAGCGGCATCGGCAACAACGGTTCACTTCGGTGAAACGGCCTTGAAAAAAGGT
>NZ_JBDJNT010000047.1:0-354 GCF_039674525.1 Stenotrophomonas sp. TWI377 | reverse complement strand
CCCAGGAGAGGACTCGAACCTCCACGAAGTTGCCCCCGCTAGCACCTGAAGCTAGTGCGTCTACCAATTCCGCCACCTGGGCGACTCAGGAGGAGAATTCTGCGGGAGAACGGTGATGCTGTCAACAGGATCGCGTGGGAAATGTTTCGTCGGTCGTCGGTCGCCACGTCATCGTCGTGTTGATGCCACGCACATCGTGCGTTACGCACTGACGCCGGGCAGGGCCGCGCATTGACGAACCGCAGAAACGAAAAAACCCGCTTGCGCGGGTTTGATCATTTTCTGAGTCATGGTGCCCAGGAGAGGACTCGAACCTCCACGAAGTTGCCCCCGCTAGCACCTGAAGCTAGTGCG
>NZ_JBDJNT010000046.1:0-379 GCF_039674525.1 Stenotrophomonas sp. TWI377 | reverse complement strand
CCTGAGTCGCCCAGGTGGCGGAATTGGTAGACGCACTAGCTTCAGGTGCTAGCGGGGGCAACTTCGTGGAGGTTCGAGTCCTCTCCTGGGCACCATGACTCAGAAAATGATCAAACCCGCGCAAGCGGGTTTTTTCGTTTCTACCGCCCTGCACTCGCCCGCGCACGATTCGCGCGGCATCGGCGGCGGTCACGCTGGATCGCGCGGCGAACGAAATTTTCTGCGACATCCTGTTGACACAATCCCGGTTCTCCCGCAGAATTCTCCTCCTGAGTCGCCCAGGTGGCGGAATTGGTAGACGCACTAGCTTCAGGTGCTAGCGGGGGCAACTTCGTGGAGGTTCGAGTCCTCTCCTGGGCACCATGACTCAGAAAATGAT
>NZ_JBDJNT010000045.1:0-854 GCF_039674525.1 Stenotrophomonas sp. TWI377 | reverse complement strand
TCCAGATCCTTGGCGAACGCATCGATGCCGCTGGCCAGCTTCTCCGTCGCCATCGGGTCGGCCGCCAGATCCGCCGCAAAGCGCGCCGCATCGATCGGCGTCACCTGCACCGACTCGGCCGCACCGGCCACCAGCTTGCGCGGCAGCTGGCCATGATCGGCGTCCAGCGCCTCCAGCAGGTCCGGCGAAATCGTCAGGCGATCGCAGCCGGCCAGCGCCTCGATCTGCGCCGTCGAACGGAACGACGCACCCATCACCACCGTCGGCGAACCACGGCGCTTGAACTCGGCATACACGCCGCGCACGAACACCACGCCCGGGTCTTCATCGATGCTGGCCGGCGCCTGGCCGTTGGCCACGTACCAATCCAGGATGCGGCCCACGAACGGCGAAATCAGGAACGCCCCGGCCTCGCTGCAGGCCAGCGCCTGGGTGGGATTGAAGATCAGCGTCAGATTGCAGTCGATCCCTTCGGCCTGCAGCTGACGTGCCGCTTCCACGCCTTCCCAGGTTGCCGCGATCTTGATCAGCACCTTGCTGCGCGGCACGCCGGCCGCGTCGTACATGGCGATGAACTGACGCGCCTTGGCCACCGTGGCCGCGGTGTCGTGCGCCTGGTCGGCATCGACCTCGGTCGAGACCCGGCCGGGCACCAGGGTGCTGAGCAGGGTGCCCACGCCCACGGTCAGGCGATCGGCCACCGCGTGCACGATGGTCTCGCGCTCGCCCGCCTGCTCGCGGCCCCAGGCCAGCGCGCTCTCGATGAGATCGGCGTATACCGGCAGGTCCAGCGCTTTCTTCACCAGGGTGGGGTTGGTCGTGCAGTCGACCGGCTTCAAGCGCTTGATCGCCTC
>NZ_JBDJNT010000044.1:0-1048 GCF_039674525.1 Stenotrophomonas sp. TWI377 | reverse complement strand
TCGATCGACGCCGCGCCGGAAGAAAAGGCACGTGGCATCACGATCTCGACCGCACACGTCGAATACGAATCCACCGAACGTCATTACGCCCACGTCGATTGCCCGGGCCATGCTGACTACGTCAAGAACATGATCACCGGTGCTGCCCAGATGGACGGCGCGATCCTGGTCTGTTCGGCTGCTGACGGCCCGATGCCGCAGACCCGTGAGCACATCCTGCTCTCGCGTCAGGTCGGCGTGCCGTACATCGTCGTCTTCCTGAACAAGGCAGACATGGTCGATGACGCCGAGCTGCTGGAACTGGTTGAAATGGAAGTCCGCGAGCTGCTGAGCAAGTACGACTTCCCGGGCGATGACACCCCGATCATCTCGGGTTCGGCCCGCCTGGCGCTGGAAGGCGACCAGAGCGAAATCGGCGTGCCGGCCGTGATCAAGCTGGTCGAAGCTCTCGACAGCTGGATCCCGACCCCGGAACGCGACATCGACAAGCCCTTCCTGATGCCGGTCGAAGACGTGTTTTCGATCTCGGGCCGCGGCACCGTCGTGACCGGTCGTATCGAGCGCGGCGTGATCAAGGTCGGCGAAGAAATCGAAATCGTCGGTATCCGTCCGGTCCAGAAGACCACCGTCACCGGCGTGGAAATGTTCCGCAAGCTGCTCGACCAGGGTCAGGCAGGCGACAACGCCGGTCTGCTGCTGCGCGGCACCAAGCGTGACGACGTCGAGCGTGGCCAGGTCCTGGCCAAGCCGGGTTCGATCAAGCCGCACACCACCTTCGACGCCGAAGTGTACGTGCTGTCCAAGGACGAAGGTGGCCGTCACACCCCGTTCTTCAAGGGCTACCGTCCGCAGTTCTACTTCCGTACCACCGACATCACCGGCGCTTGCGAACTGCCGGAAGGTGTGGAAATGGTGATGCCGGGCGACAACGTGAAGATGGTTGTCACCCTGATCAACCCGGTCGCCATGGATGAAGGCCTGCGCTTCGCGATTCGCGAAGGCGGCCGTACCGTCGGCGCCGGCGTGGTCTCCAAGATCATCGCGTAAT
>NZ_JBDJNT010000043.1:0-3021 GCF_039674525.1 Stenotrophomonas sp. TWI377 | reverse complement strand
GGGTAGTGCCGGCCGCTGGCCGGCACCCACATGATGCCGGACGGATGTACGTGGGTGACGGCCACCGGCCTGCACTACCGTTCCATACCCCATGGGGCCTTACGGTACCGCGCTGCGCACCTGCATCATCCCATCTACCTTGCGCCCATCTTCCAGGCTCAGCCGCAACGGCAGCTGTGCGCCTTCCTTCAGTGCCACCTCCGGCTGCATCAGCATCAGATGCAGTCCGCCAGGTTTGAGCTCGACCGTCGCCCCCGCCGCGATCGGCAATCGCTCCACCGCGCGCATCCGGCTAACCCCCTCGACCAGCGTGGTTTCATGCAGGGACACATCGCCGAACGCCTTGCTGCCTGCGGCGATCACCACGACCGCCTCGCGGCAGTCGTTGCGGATCCGCCCGTAACCGGCGGCCATCGGCATCGCGGCCGGCGGCAACCGCAGCCAGCCGTCGCGCAGTGACACACAGGAAGGTTCTGCGGCCACTGTCGGCGCCGATGCTGCGAACGCACACAACCCCAACAATACGCACACGAATGGTTTGGTTATCATCGGCTTCGTTCCCTGTCCGCAACGAGACTGCAGCATGACGACGCTCATCGAGGTGATCAACCATGGCCCCATCCGCGAGCTGCGGCTGGCCAGGCCACCGGTCAATGCGTTGGACACCGAGCTGTGCCGGCACCTGATCCAGGCGATCAACCAGGCCATGTCCGAGGACGTGCACGGCATCGTGCTGTCCGGGAGCGAGCGCATCTTCAGTGCCGGCATGGACGTGCCGCACCTGCTCGGCCATGGCGATGACAGGCACAAGCTGCTGGACAGTTGGCAGGCATTCTTCGGCGCCGTGCGCACCCTGGCCGAATGCCGCGTGCCGGTGGTGGCGGCCATGACCGGGCACGCCCCTGCCGGCGGCTGCGTGCTGGCGCTGTGCTGCGACTACCGGATCATCGCGCGCAGCCCCGATGCCGCCCATCCCACGGTGATCGGCCTGAACGAAGTGCAGGTCGGGCTGGTCGCGCCGGAAGGCATCCAGCGCCTGATGCGCCGCGTAGTCGGCCACCATCGGGCCACCACCCTGCTGGTCGGCGGCGAGATGGTGCCGGCCGAGCGTGCACTGCAGATCGGGCTGGTCGATGAGGTGGTCGATGCGGATCAGGTTGTCGCCCGCGCCGTGGCCTGGCTGCAGAGCCTGCTGAAGCTGCCGCGCCAACCGATGCTGCTGACCCGCGCCATCGCCCGCGCCGACCTGCATGAGGCGCTGCACGCCGACCTCATCCAGCTCGACCGCTTCGTGGACGCCTGGTACGCCCCGGACGCCCAGCAGGCGCTGCACGGGCTGGTCGCCAGACTCGGCAAGGCCTGAAGCCCGGCAAACGCCAACGCCCCGGTAGTGCCGGCCGCTGGCCGGCAACCAGACAATGAACGATCGAAGTGGTGCGGGGTTGCCGGCCATGGGCCGGCACTACCCTATAATTTGCTTTCGCCCACCCCAGGTTGCTTCCCTTGTCCGCCACGCACGAACCCGTCGTTTCCGAGCTGATCGACCTGCTCTCGCTCGAACGCCTGGAAGACAATCTGTTCCGCGGCCAGAGCCGCGATATCGGCACCAAGTACGTTTTTGGCGGCCAGGTGCTGGGCCAGGCGCTGTCCGCCGCCCAGAAGACGGTCGAGAACGGCCGTCACGTGCATTCGTTGCACGCCTACTTCCTGCGCGCCGGCAACATCGACCATCCCATCGTCTATGACGTGGACCGCACCCGTGACGGCGGCAGCTTTTCCGTGCGCCGGGTCACCGCGATCCAGCACGGCAAGGTGATCTTCTTCTGCGCCGCTTCGTTCCAGCAGGCCGAGACCGGCGCCGAGCACCAGCACAAGATGCCGGAAGTGCCGCAGCCGGAAGACATCGAGCCGAACCAGCCGCTGCCGCAGGCGGTGCTGGATCGTCTGCCGATCAAGGTGCAGCGCTGGCTCTCGCGGGGCGGCCCGTTCGAGTTCCGCCATGTCTACCCGCGCGATGAACTCAATCCGCCCAAGCGCCCGCCCTACCAC
Source organism: Stenotrophomonas sp. TWI377 (assembly GCF_039674525.1). Taxonomy (NCBI): domain Bacteria; kingdom Pseudomonadati; phylum Pseudomonadota; class Gammaproteobacteria; order Lysobacterales; family Lysobacteraceae; genus Stenotrophomonas; species Stenotrophomonas sp. TWI377. The sequence goes on along the minus strand of NZ_JBDJNT010000043.1, from coordinate 972 downwards.
CAGGTCTGGCTGCGCCTGAACGAGACCGTCGGCGATGCTCCGGAGCTGCATCAGGCTTTGCTCGCCTACGCCTCGGATTTCCACCTGCTCGGCACCGCGACCTTCCCGCACGGCATCAGCTACTACCAGCCGCATGTGCAGATGGCCTCGCTGGACCATGCGATCTGGTTCCACCGCCCGTTCCGCGCCGACGACTGGCTGCTGTACTCGCTGGACAGCCCCAGCGCGCAGGATTCGCGTGGCCTGGCGCGTGGCCAGTTCTTCACCCGCAACGGCATCCTGGTCGCCAGTACGGCGCAGGAAGGCCTGATCCGCGTGGTCGATGACAGTGCCGCGGCCGCCGCCGTGCCGGCCAAGGACTGACATGAGACAGATCTTCAACAGCCAGCGCGTAGAGACCGTGGAAGGCGTGGCCCAGCTGCTGCGCGACGCCGGCATCGAGGTGCGCATCACCAACGGCCGCTCGTACCACAGCAAGCGCGGCAGCCAGTTCAGCTATCTGGACAAGGAAAAGGCCACCACCCACCCGACCCTGTGGGTGGTGCACGCCGATGACCAGCCGCGCGCCCGCGAGATCCTGCGCGATGCACGCCTGCTGGAAACCACCCGCCGCGACCACCCGACCGCGCAGTTCGCGTTCCGCGACGAGGTCGCCCAGAACGATGCGCCGCGCAACTGGGCCTGGCGCATCCGTATCGGGCTGCTGCTGGTGATCGCTGCCGTGGCGATGGTGGTGGTCATGCGCCACCGCGGCGGCCCGGTCGTGGCGCCCGCCCCGGCATCAGCACCGGCCGTGCAGCCGACGGCGTCGCCGACCGCACCGGCCGCCACCCCGCCGGAAGAAGAGGAAGTGCGGGTCCGGATCCAGCCCACCGAGTAACGGGTAGTGCCGGGGGGCGGGCGGGGCCGCCCGGGGGGGGGGTGCAGCCAGGCCCGGGCCCCCGCCGGCCCGAAAACGGGAACAAGGGGGGG
>NZ_JBDJNT010000042.1:0-4276 GCF_039674525.1 Stenotrophomonas sp. TWI377 | reverse complement strand
CGTGGCGGCCCCCCCCCCGGGTCGGCTCTACCCCCTCGCGCGGGCGGGTTACAGCCCGCGCTGACGCACCGCTTCGAACAGGCTCACGCCGGTGGCGACGGAGACGTTCAGGCTCTCGATATCGCCTGGCATCGGAATCTTGACCAGGCCATCGCAGTTTTCGCGGGTCAGGCGGCGCAGGCCGTCGGCTTCGCCGCCCAGCACCAGCGCCACGTTGCCCTTCAGGTCGATCGCATACAGCGACTCGGTGGCTTCACCGGCCAGGCCGTAGATCCACACGCCCAGCTTCTGCAGGTCCTTCAGGCAGCGCGAGAGGTTGGTCACCTGCACCACCGGGATACGGTCGGCTGCGCCGGCCGAGGTCTTGCGTACGGTCGCATTGACCGAGGCCGACTTGTCCTTGGGAATGATCACCGCCGTGGCACCGGCCGCCGCCGCGCTGCGCAGGCAGGCGCCGAGGTTGTGCGGGTCCTGGACCTCATCGAGGATCAGCAGCAGGGCCTTGCCCTCGGCCGCTTCCACCAGCCCTTCCAGCTCGTTCTCGCCCCAGGTCCGTGCGGCCTGGTAGCGCGCCGCCACGCCCTGGTGACGCACCGAACCGCCCACACCGTCCAGCGCCTGGGTGTTCACCTTGCGCACGTCGATGCCCTTGCGGCGTGCGTTTTCCTCGATCTCGGTCAGACGCGGGTTCTTCGCACCGGCCTCGATGAGGACCTCGCGGACGTTCTCGGCATCATTCTCGATCGAAGAGGCGACGGCGTTGACGCCGACGATCCACTGGCTTTGCTTGCTCATTGCGGGGGGCGGGACCGGTAAAGGGGTTGGTAATGGTAGAGCATCAAGGCCCACCCTGCCCTGCCGGGCGTTCACGGGGGGCGTTCACAGCCCGCCTTCAGCCCGGCGGCCAATCCGCGGTGTCGTGGTCCGGGTGCTGGTGGGAGACGATATGCAACAGGAAGTCGCCGGCCTCGGCGTCCTCTTCGCTGCGCAGCGCGCTGAGCGACCCAAGGGCATCCACGAACGGGAGCTTGGCCTCGATCCCGTACTGGATCGTCGGCGGCAGGCGGGCCGGTTCATCGAAGGCGCCGGCCGCGATCGCTACGCCATCCGGGGCTTCGTAGGTCAACGGGGTGCCGCAGTCAGCGCAGAAGCCGCGCTGGACCATAGTGGAGGATGGGAAACGCCGGGGCTCGCCGCGGGTCCCGCGGAAGTCGCTGCCACGGACCGAGACCAAGGGGGCGTAATAGGCGCCGAAGGCCTTCTGGCACATCCGGCAATGGCAGATCGAGCTGTGGGTCAGCGCACCGAGCACGTGGAAGCGGATCGCGCCGCACTGGCAACCACCGCTGTATTCGGGGAGGGCCTGCATGGGATCGCTCCGATGGGATCGGCGTGCCCACCAACCGTGGGCGGGTAGACGACGTGCCGACCAACGGTCGGCACCTGCCGCGGTCCCGGCCGGGGCCGGGACGCGGCGAGACCGAGGTGTGTTTGTTGGGGGGGGGCGGCGGGGCGCGCGGGGGCCCGCCCACGGGGCGCCCCCCGCCGCGGACCGGCCGTGGGCCGCCACGCGCCGATCAGTACTTCTGTTTCTGGCGCTTGGCCGGCTGGCCGCGCGGCGGCAGCTCGGGCAGCGAATCGTCCTTTTCTTCCACCAGGCGGAAGTCGATCTTGCGCTCTTCCATGCTGGCCTTGAGCACCAGGATCCGCACGCGGTCACCGAGGCGGTAGATCTTGCCGCGGCGTTCGCCGTTGAGCGTTTTGCGCACCGCGTCGAACTGGTAATAGTCGTGCGGCAGCTGGGTCACGTGGACCAGGCCGTTGACCTTGGATTCGTCCAGTTCCACGAACAGGCCGAAGCTCGTCACGCCACTGATCACGCCCTCGAACTGGCCGCCAACGTGCTTTTCCATCCACGCGGCGCGGTAACGCTCGTCGACTTCACGCTCGGCTTCATCGGCGCGGCGCGCCCGCTCGGAGCACTGCAGGGCCAGCGCGGCCATCTCACGCGGCGAATAGGTGAACTTCTCCGGCGCGGCTCCGCTGAGCGCGTGCTTGATCGCACGGTGCACCAGCAGATCGGGGTAGCGACGGATCGGCGAGGTGAAGTGGGCGTACGCATCCAGCGCCAGGCCGAAGTGGCCCAGGTTGTCCGGCGAGTACACCGCCAGGCTCTGGCTGCGCAGCAGCACCGATTCCAGCAGCGCTGCGTCCGGGCGATCGCGCACTTTCTTCAGCAGCTTGGTGAAATCGGCCGGCTGCACCTTCGACCACGGCGGCAGGCTCAGCTTGAATTCCTTCAGGAACTCGAGCAGATCGGCGTACTTGGATTCCGGCGGACGCTCATGGTCACGGAACGGCGCCGGCACCTGCTTGGCCAGCAGGTAGCGCGCCGCCTGCACATTGGCCGCGATCATGCATTCTTCGATCAGCTTGTGCGCATCGTTGCGCACCATCATCCCGGCCTGGGTGACTTCGCCGGTGTTGTCCAGCACGAAGCGCACTTCGGAGGTTTCAAATTCGATCGCACCGCGGCGGGTACGCGCCTTGGCCAGCACGTGATACAGCTGGTACAGGCGATCCACCTGCGGCATCAGCGGACCGATCGCCTTGCGCGCGGCCGGGTCATTCTCGCCCACCGCTTCCCAGACCTGGTTGTAGGTCAGGCGCGCATGCGAATTCATCACCGCTTCGTAGAAGCGCGAATGGATGACCTCGCCTTCGCGGTTCACCTGCATGTCGCAGACGAAGCACATGCGGTCAACCTTGGGCATCAGCGAGCAGATGCCGTTGGACAGCGTTTCCGGCAGCATCGGCACCACGAACCCGGGGAAGTAGACCGAGGTCGCGCGCTTCTGCGCTTCATTGTCCAGCGGCGTACCGGGACGCACGTAATTGGAGACGTCGGCGATCGCCACGACCAGGCGGAAGCCTTCGGCATTGGGTTCGCAGTAGACCGCGTCGTCGAAGTCCTTGGCATCCTCGCCATCGATGGTGACCAGCGGCGTGTTGCGCAGGTCCTCGCGGTGGCCGATCTGTTCCGGGGTGACCACCATCGGCACCGCGGTGGCTTCAGCCAGCACTTCGGCCGGGAACTCGAACGGCAGCTCATGGCCGTGGATGGCGGTTTCCACCACCAGCGAGGCCGTCAGCTTGTCGCCGAGCACGGCGATGATGCGGCCGATCGGCGGGCGGCGGGTGTCCGGCGCCTGGGTCAGCTCGCAGACCACCAGCTGGCCATCGCGGGCATCGCCGGTCTGGTCGGGCGGGATCTGTACGTTGCGCTGCACGCGCTTGTCGTCGGGCACCACGTAGTTGATGCCGAACTCGACGCTGAAGCGACCGATCAGGCGGCTCATGCCACGCTCAAGCACGCGCGAGATGCTCGCCTCGCGACGGCCACGACGATCGATGCCGGTCACGTTGACCAGCACGCGGTCACCATGCAGCACCTTGCGCATTTCGAACGGCGGCAGGAACAGATCGTCGCCACCTTCGACCGGGCGCAGGAAGCCGAACCCTTCCGGGTTGGCGATCACCACGCCGGTGATCAGGTTGACGGCCTGCAGCGGCGCGAAACCGCCACGGCGGTTCTGCACCAGCTGGCCGTCACGGCACATCGCGCCCAGGCGCTTGCCCAGCGCATCGGCACGGTCCGGCTCGGTCAGGCCGAGATGGATGGCGATCTCTTCGGCGCTCTGCGGGCCATCGCAGCGGTCGAGCAGCTGCAGGATCGCCTCACGGCTGGCGATCGGCTGCGCATAGCGCTCGGCCTCGCGGGCGGCGAAGGGGTCCACCTGGACCTCACCGTCGAGCGGGGTCGGATGCGGGCGGCGGCGGGTCGGAATCGGCCCGGCATGCGCAGGCCTGGGCCCGCGCTTGTTGCCACGCGGCAGCTCAGCGGTGTTCAGGGATTCGGGCATCCAGGGTGGCAGCTTGCCGGCTTTCTTGGCGGCAGCGCGGGGCTTGCCCGACGGACCGGCTGCCTTCTTGGGCGCCGGGGACTTGGGGGCTTTCGCGCCCTGGGTCGGTTTCTTTGGTTTCATTGACCTCAATAGTAACCGCTGCGCGTGTACAGAACCGGTCAGCGCCGCTCCTGTGCAGGATTGTGAAGAAATTTCACAAAACCGTTGACAAGCCTCACGGACATGCCCAGAATTCGCCCCCTGAGTCGCCCAGGTGGCGGAATTGGTAGACGCACTAGCTTCAGGTGCTAGCGGGGGCAACTTCGTGGAGGTTCGAGTCCTCTCCTGGGCACCATGACTCAGAAAATGAT
>NZ_JBDJNT010000041.1:0-5542 GCF_039674525.1 Stenotrophomonas sp. TWI377 | reverse complement strand
AGGCGAACGACGAAGCGGCATCGGCAACAACGGTTCACTTCGGTGAAACGGCCTTGAAAAAAGGTGTTGACGAAGCAGATAAGCCGGTCTACAATGGGCGGCTCGCAACGACGGAAACGTCGGGGCAAACGGAAGAAGGCGCTGAGGCCGATTCCAAAGTTCTTTGACAGTATGCGCAGGTATCTTGTGAAGGCGCCTGCAGGAAGGATGTATGTCCATCTTGCAGACGTTTGATCAAGCAACATATCAATTGTTTTAAAGCAAGCGAAACGTTGCCAGCGGTCAAGCATCTGCAGCTTTAAATTTTTAGTCTTCGGACTATGCGTTTTTAAGTGAAGAGTTTGATCCTGGCTCAGAGTGAACGCTGGCGGTAGGCCTAACACATGCAAGTCGAACGGCAGCACAGTAAGAGCTTGCTCTTATGGGTGGCGAGTGGCGGACGGGTGAGGAATACATCGGAATCTACCTTTTCGTGGGGGATAACGTAGGGAAACTTACGCTAATACCGCATGCGACCTTCGGGTGAAAGCAGGGGACCTTCGGGCCTTGCGCGGATAGATGAGCCGATGTCGGATTAGCTAGTTGGCGGGGTAAAGGCCCACCAAGGCGACGATCCGTAGCTGGTCTGAGAGGATGATCAGCCACACTGGAACTGAGACACGGTCCAGACTCCTACGGGAGGCAGCAGTGGGGAATATTGGACAATGGGCGCAAGCCTGATCCAGCCATACCGCGTGGGTGAAGAAGGCCTTCGGGTTGTAAAGCCCTTTTGTTGGGAAAGAAAAGCAGTCGATTAATACTCGGTTGTTCTGACGGTACCCAAAGAATAAGCACCGGCTAACTTCGTGCCAGCAGCCGCGGTAATACGAAGGGTGCAAGCGTTACTCGGAATTACTGGGCGTAAAGCGTGCGTAGGTGGTTGTTTAAGTCTGTTGTGAAAGCCCTGGGCTCAACCTGGGAATTGCAGTGGATACTGGGCGACTAGAGTGTGGTAGAGGGTAGTGGAATTCCCGGTGTAGCAGTGAAATGCGTAGAGATCGGGAGGAACATCCATGGCGAAGGCAGCTACCTGGACCAACACTGACACTGAGGCACGAAAGCGTGGGGAGCAAACAGGATTAGATACCCTGGTAGTCCACGCCCTAAACGATGCGAACTGGATGTTGGGTGCAATTTGGCACGCAGTATCGAAGCTAACGCGTTAAGTTCGCCGCCTGGGGAGTACGGTCGCAAGACTGAAACTCAAAGGAATTGACGGGGGCCCGCACAAGCGGTGGAGTATGTGGTTTAATTCGATGCAACGCGAAGAACCTTACCTGGTCTTGACATGTCGAGAACTTTCCAGAGATGGATTGGTGCCTTCGGGAACTCGAACACAGGTGCTGCATGGCTGTCGTCAGCTCGTGTCGTGAGATGTTGGGTTAAGTCCCGCAACGAGCGCAACCCTTGTCCTTAGTTGCCAGCACGTAATGGTGGGAACTCTAAGGAGACCGCCGGTGACAAACCGGAGGAAGGTGGGGATGACGTCAAGTCATCATGGCCCTTACGACCAGGGCTACACACGTACTACAATGGTAGGGACAGAGGGCTGCAAACCCGCGAGGGCAAGCCAATCCCAGAAACCCTATCTCAGTCCGGATTGGAGTCTGCAACTCGACTCCATGAAGTCGGAATCGCTAGTAATCGCAGATCAGCATTGCTGCGGTGAATACGTTCCCGGGCCTTGTACACACCGCCCGTCACACCATGGGAGTTTGTTGCACCAGAAGCAGGTAGCTTAACCTTCGGGAGGGCGCTTGCCACGGTGTGGCCGATGACTGGGGTGAAGTCGTAACAAGGTAGCCGTATCGGAAGGTGCGGCTGGATCACCTCCTTTTGAGCAAAGACAGCATCGTCCTGTCGGGCGTCTTCACAAGTAACCTGCATTCAGAGTTTCACGTCGGCCTGGCCGACGTGGATAGTCCCGTATATGGGGCCTTAGCTCAGCTGGGAGAGCACCTGCTTTGCAAGCAGGGGGTCGTCGGTTCGATCCCGACAGGCTCCACCACACGATGCGCCTTTATCAGCGCAGTCGGCAATGAGCTAAACGGACATTGGGTCTGTAGCTCAGGTGGTTAGAGCGCACCCCTGATAAGGGTGAGGTCGGTAGTTCGAGTCTACCCAGACCCACCACTCTGAATGATTAGCGCATACAAAGAATTTATTACGGATCAGCATTGTGGCTGGTACGTGTTCTTTTAAAACTTGTGACGTAGCGAGCGTTTTGAGATTCTATCTTAGACGTGTCGTGAGGCTAAGGCGGAAGACTTAAATGTCTTCTTATTAATTGAGTCGTTATATTTCGTATCTGGGCTTTGTACCCCCAGGTCATATATGTAACCCAAGGCAACTTGCGGTTATATGGTCAAGCGAATAAGCGCACACGGTGGATGCCTTGGCGGTCAGAGGCGATGAAGGACGTGGCAGCCTGCGAAAAGTATCGGGGAGCTGGCAACAAGCTTTGATCCGGTAATGTCCGAATGGGGAAACCCACCCGCTTGCGGGTATCCTGCAGTGAATACATAGCTGCTGGAAGCGAACCTGGTGAACTGAAATATCTAAGTAACCAGAGGAAAAGAAATCAACCGAGATTCCGTAAGTAGCGACGAGCGAACGCGGACTAGCCCTTAAGCTGATTTGGTTCTAGGAAAACGCTCTGGAAAGAGCGGCCATAGAAGGTGATAGCCCTGTATCTGAAAGGGCCATTTCAGTGAAGACGAGTAGGGCGGGGCACGTGAAACCCTGTCTGAACATGGGGGGACCATCCTCCAAGGCTAAATACTACTGACCGACCGATAGTGAACCAGTACCGTGAGGGAAAGGCGAAAAGAACCCCGGAGAGGGGAGTGAAATAGATCCTGAAACCGTGTGCGTACAAGCAGTAGGAGCTCGAAAGAGTGACTGCGTACCTTTTGTATAATGGGTCAGCGACTTACTGTTCGTGGCAAGCTTAACCGTATAGGGGAGGCGAAGGGAAACCGAGTCTGATAAGGGCGCATAGTCGCGGGCAGTAGACCCGAAACCGGGTGATCTAGTCATGGCCAGGGTGAAGGTGCCGTAACAGGTACTGGAGGCCCGAACCCACGTCTGTTGCAAAAGACGGGGATGAGCTGTGATTAGGAGTGAAAAGCTAATCGAACCCGGAGATAGCTGGTTCTCCTCGAAAGCTATTTAGGTAGCGCCTCATATGTATCCTCTCGGGGGTAGAGCACTGTTATGGCTAGGGGGTCATCGCGACTTACCAAACCATTGCAAACTCCGAATACCGAGACGGACTGTATGGGAGACACACGGCGGGTGCTAACGTCCGTCGTGAAAAGGGAAACAACCCAGACCCACAGCTAAGGTCCCAAATTCACTGCTAAGTGGAAAACCATGTGGAAAGGCACAGACAGCCAGGAGGTTGGCTTAGAAGCAGCCACCCTTTAAAGAAAGCGTAATAGCTCACTGGTCGAGTCGGTCTGCGGGGAAGATTTAACGGGGCTAAGCAGTGAACCGAAGCTTGGGGTGTGCATATTTATATGTACGCGGTAGAGGAGCGTTCCGTAAGCCGTTGAAGGTGGATTGAGAAGTCTGCTGGAGGTATCGGAAGTGCGAATGCTGACATGAGTAACGATAATGCGGGTGAAAAACCCGCACGCCGAAAGCCCAAGGTTTCCTTGCGCAACGTTAATCGGCGCAGGGTGAGTCGGCCCCTAAGGCGAGGACGAAAGTCGTAGTCGATGGGAAGCAGGTTAATATTCCTGCACCTCGCGTAAGTGCGATGGAGGGACGGAGAAGGTTAGGTGTACCCGGCGTTGGTTGTCCGGGGGAAAGGCGGTAGGTTTGGATCTTTGGCAAATCCGGGATCCTTTAAGACCGAGCACCGAGACGAGCCTTTAAGGCGAAGTCACTGATACCACGCTTCCAGGAAAAGCTCCTAAGCTTCAGCTTACGCAGACCGTACCGTAAACCGACACAGGTGGGTAGGATGAGAATTCTCAGGCGCTTGAGAGAACTCGGGTGAAGGAACTAGGCAACATGGCACCGTAACTTCGGGAGAAGGTGCGCCCTTTTTGGTGGCTCATGCGAGCTATAGCTGAAGAGGGCCGCAGTAACCAGGCCGCTGCGACTGTTTATCAAAAACACAGCACTCTGCAAACACGAAAGTGGACGTATAGGGTGTGACGCCTGCCCGGTGCTGGAAGGTTAATTGATGGGGTCAGCCGCAAGGCGAAGCTCTTGATCGAAGCCCCAGTAAACGGCGGCCGTAACTATAACGGTCCTAAGGTAGCGAAATTCCTTGTCGGGTAAGTTCCGACCTGCACGAATGGCGTAACGACAGCGGCGCTGTCTCCACCCGAGACTCAGTGAAATTGAAATCGCTGTGAAGATGCAGCGTTCCCGTGGCAAGACGGAAAGACCCCGTGAACCTTTACTATAGCTTTACACTGAACGTTGAGTTCGTCTGTGTAGGATAGGTGGGAGGCTATGAAACTGTGGCGCTAGCTGCAGTGGAGCCATCCTTGAAATACCACCCTGTCGTGCTTGACGTTCTAACCTGGGTCCATAATCTGGATCGGGGACCGTGTATGGTGGGTAGTTTGACTGGGGCGGTCTCCTCCTAAAGAGTAACGGAGGAGCTCGAAGGTACGCTCAGCGCGGTCGGACATCGCGCACTGTGTGCAAAGGCATAAGCGTGCTTGACTGCAAGATCGACGGATCAAGCAGGTAGGAAACTAGGACTTAGTGATCCGGTGGTTCTGTATGGAAGGGCCATCGCTCAACGGATAAAAGGTACTCCGGGGATAACAGGCTGATACCGCCCAAGAGTTCATATCGACGGCGGTGTTTGGCACCTCGATGTCGGCTCATCACATCCTGGGGCTGTAGTCGGTCCCAAGGGTATGGCTGTTCGCCATTTAAAGTGGTACGCGAGCTGGGTTCAGAACGTCGTGAGACAGTTCGGTCCCTATCTGCCATGGGCGTTGGAGATTTGAGAGGGGCTGCTCCTAGTACGAGAGGACCGGAGTGGACGAACCTCTGGTGTTCCGGTTGTCACGCCAGTGGCATTGCCGGGTAGCTATGTTCGGAAGCGATAACCGCTGAAAGCATCTAAGCGGGAAGCGCGCCTCAAGATGAGATCTCCCGGGGCACAAGCCCCCTGAAGGAACCATATAGACTATGTGGTTGATAGGTCAGGTGTGTAAGTACAGCAATGTATTGAGCTAACTGATACTAATGATCCGTGTGGCTTGACCATATAACCTCAAGTTGCCTTGGCCGACATGACATGTCGATAGATCCCAAGTGCACGCTACGTCACAAGACTTACGAGAGGCAGGCGCCTTAATCCGTTCCTTAGGATGGCGACGCTCCAACTGTCTCCCTGGTGAAATTAGCGCTGTGGAACCACCCGATCCCATCCCGAACTCGGAAGTGAAACGCAGCTGCGCCGATGGTAGTGTGGCCTAAGCCATGCGAGAGTAGGTCATCGCCAGGGTTTTTACCCCGAAAACCCCGC
>NZ_JBDJNT010000040.1:0-6202 GCF_039674525.1 Stenotrophomonas sp. TWI377 | reverse complement strand
TCCCCGTACTGCCTGCGATGCCGGCCAGCGGCCGGCACTACCGCGATGCCGGCCAGCGGCCGGCACTACTGCGATGCCGGCCAGCGGCCGGCACTACCGCAATGCCGGCCAGCGGCCGATACCACCGTTACTTCAGGGTGGCCAGTGCCTGCCCCAACTGAACCGCATGCTCGGCATCCAGGTGTGGCGCGAACTCGGCCACCCCCGGCGGCAGCAGCACGATCACGGTGGAGCCGTAGTTGAAGCGCGCCATCTCCGCGAAGCGCTCCAGGGTGATGCCCTTGCCGCGGTAATCCTTGCGCGTGATCGTATCGCCGTAGGCCGGAATCTCCTCGCCGCCCCACACCGTCTCCACGCCGGAGACCAGCAGCGCGCCGACCATCACCGAGACCATCGGGCCGAAGTCCGTATCGAAGTGACAGACCAGGCGTTCGTTGCGGGCGAACAGCCCCGGCACCCTGTTCACCGCGGCCGGGCCGACGCTGAACAACCGCCCCGGCACGTGCACGGTCTCGCGCAGCGTGCCGGTCCACGGCATGTGCACGCGGTGGTAATCCTTCGGCGACAGATACACCGTGGCGAACAGGCCGTGGTGGAAGGCCTCGGCATCCTTGGCATCGCCCAGCAGCTCGGCGGCGGTGAAGGACTGGCCCTTGGCCTGGAAGATGCGGCCGTCCTCGATCTTGCCCAGCTGGCTGATCCGGCCATCGGCCGGCATCACCAGCGTGCGCGGATCGGCGTCGGCCACGCGCGCGCCCGGCTTCAGCGCCCGGGTGAAGAACTGGTTGAAGGTCGGGTAGCTGCGCGGGTCCGGGTTGGCGGCTTCGGCCAGATTCACGCCGAACTTGGCGGTGACCGTATCGATCAGCCAGCGCGAGACCCGCGGGTTGCTGGAGTACGCCAGTCTGCGCGCCATGGACGACAGCAGGCGATGGGGCAGGGCGTAGCTCAGCGTGGTCATCAAACTCATGGGGCGGATTTCTCGGTCAGCAGTTGCAGGTCGCGGGCAATGGCCTGCGCTTGGAAAGGAGGGCGGATCAGACCGGCCAGGCGGCCTTCCGGGTCCAGCACGGCCAGGCTGGCCGAGTGTTCGAGGGTGTAATCCTCGGGGTTCTCGTCGAAGTGCTTGCCCGGCACCTTCTGGAACACAAAGCCCAGCGAGGTGGCGAAACGCTCCAGCGAGGGCACATCGGCCGTCGCGGCCAGGGTGTCCTTATGGAACGCATGCACGTACTCGCCCAGCCGTGCCGGCGTATCGCGCTCGGGATCGACCGAAATGAAGACCAGCCGCGGGCGCAGCGTCTCGGGCAGGGCTTCCCACTGTTTCTGGGCCTGGGCCAGATCGGCCAACGTGGTCGGGCACACATCCGGGCAGAAGGTGAAGCCCAGGAACACCAGGGTCCAGTGGCCCTTCAGCTCACCCGGAATCAGGCGGGTGCCATCGGACTGGCCGAGGTTGAAATCGGGCAGCGGACGCGGCTGCGGATAGAACGTGATCGATTCGGTGGCAGGGCGGTCACCGCTTGGCTTGGGCGCGAAGACCTTCTGTGCCACGACCAGGCCCAGCCCGGCGGCCAGGGCGATCAGCAGGATGATGCCGACATTGCGATTGAACATAAGGGCCCCGTCCCGGAAGTGGCCACCATGATAGAGGGAGCCACGCCGGATTGTCGGGAGGGGCGTCGGCACGCCAGCCCACGGACTGGCAACCGCCGCATTGGCTTCTGTCTTGATCCTCGCCGTGGCCCGGGCTCCGGCTCGTTTCGACTGCAACGGATGCCCCGGCCCGCCCCAGCGCCTATAATCGGGGGCCACATTGCCTGTTGCCCCGCCATGACCGCCGAAACGGCCGCCGAACTCCACACGATCATCGACCTGATCCGCTACGGCACCAGCCGTTTCAACGCCGCCGGGCTGACCTTCGGGCACAGCTACGACAACGCCCTGGACGAAGCCACCCAGCTCGTCCTGCACAGCCTGCACCTCCCGCATGACCTCGGCCCGGCCTACGGCCAGGCCCGCCTGCTGCAGGACGAAAAGGTCCGCGTGCTGGAGCTGTTCCAGCGCCGCATCGACGAGCGCATCCCGGCAGCCTACCTCACCGGTGAGGCCTGGTTCGCCGGCCTGAGCTTCAAGAGCGACAGGCGTGCCCTGGTGCCGCGCTCCCCGATCGCCGAACTGATCGAGTGCGGCTTCGAGCCGTGGCTGGCCGGCCGCGATGTCCATCGCGCCCTCGACCTGTGCACCGGCTCGGGCTGCATCGCCATCGCCATGGGCCACTACTACCCCAACTGGGAAGTGGACGGCGTCGACCTCAGCGACGAAGCACTCTCGCTGGCCGAAGAGAACAAGGAACGTCTGCAGACGTCCAACGTCACCCTGCTCAAGTCCGACCTGTTCAACGGCCTGACCGGCCGTCACTACGACCTGATCGTCACCAATCCCCCGTACGTCACCAACGACGAGACCGATGCCCTGCCGCGGGAATATGCCTACGAGCCGGAGATGGGCCTGCGTGCCGGCGACGACGGCCTGGACCTGGTGCTGAAGATCCTGCGTGATGCCCCGCTGCACCTGAGCGAGGATGGCCTGCTGATCTGTGAAGTGGGTGAGTCCGAGCAGCACCTGTACAAGCTGCTGCCGGAAGTGGATTTCCGCTGGGTCGAGTTCAAGGTCGGCCAGATGGGCATCTTCGCCGTGGAGTGCCGCGAACTGATCGCGCACAGCGCCCGCATCACCGAACTGGCAGCGCAGCGGCCGTGAGTTCCAACAGCTTCGGCAAACTGCTGACCGTCACCACCTTCGGCGAATCGCACGGTCCGGCGATCGGCTGCGTGGTGGACGGCTGTCCGCCGGGGCTGGAGATCAGCGCCGACGAATTCGCCCATGATCTGCAGCGGCGGGCGACCGGCAAGAGCCGGCACACCTCCGCGCGGCGTGAAGCCGATGAGATCGAGATCCTGTCCGGGGTGTACGAAGGCCGTACCACCGGCACCCCGATCGGGCTGCTGATCCGCAATACGGACCAGCGCAGCAAGGATTACACCAACATCGCCCAGCAGTTCCGTCCCGGCCATGCCGACTACAGCTACTGGCAGAAGTACGGCATCCGCGATCCGCGCGGTGGCGGTCGTTCCTCCGCGCGCGAAACCACCATGCGCGTCGCTGCCGGCGTGATCGCCAAGAAGTGGCTGCTGCAGCGGCATGGCGTCACCGTGCGTGGCTATCTCTCGCAGTTGGGCGAGATCACCCCGACCGGGTTCGACTGGTCGGCGGTGGAAGACAACCCGTTCTTCTGGCCGGTCGCCGATCAGGTGCCCGCGCTGGAGAGCTACATGGATGCGCTGCGCAAGTCCGGCGATTCGGTCGGTGCGCGGGTCAACGTGGTGGCTGACGGCGTACCGCCGGGCTGGGGCGAGCCGATCTACGGCAAGCTCGATGGCGATCTGGCGGCCGCGCTGATGAGCATCAATGCAGTCAAGGGCGTGGAGATCGGCGACGGCTTTGCCAGCGCCGCGCAGAAGGGCACCGAACACCGTGACCTGCTCACCCCGCAGGGGTTTGCCAGCAACCATGCCGGCGGCATCCTCGGTGGCATCTCCACCGGCCAGCAGGTCACCGCCTCGATCGTGCTCAAGCCGACCTCCAGCCTGCGCCTGCCCGGTGCCACGGTGGACGCCAGCGGTGCCTCGGTCGAGGTGATCACCACTGGCCGTCACGATCCGTGCGTGGGCATCCGCGCCACTCCGATCGCCGAGGCGATGATGGCGCTGGTGCTGATGGACCAGGCGCTGCGCCACCGCGCCCAGTGCGGCGATGTCGGCGAGATCACGCCGCGTATTCCGGCCACGATCGATGGCTGATCGGCGCCCCAAGGTCTGGGTCAGCCAGCCCCTGTTCGACGATGTCGTCGAACAGCTCGGGCAGCATTTCGACCTGACCATGACCGGCGACGTCACCCGCTATACGCCGCAGAAACTGGCCGAACAGCTGGCCCACGTCGACGGCGCGCTGATCACCCTCAACGAACGGATCGGCGCGGCCGAGATCGCCAACGCGCCCCAGCTGCGCGCGATCGCCAACGTCGGTGTGGGCTACAACAACCTGGATATCGACGCGCTCAGCGCCGCCGGCATCCTGGCCAGCAATACCCCGGATGTGTTGACCGAAACCACGGCCGACCTCGGCTTCGCCCTGCTGATGGCTACCGCGCGCCGCATCACCGAATCCGAGCGCTGGCTGCGTGACGGGCAGTGGGGGCAATGGTCGTTCCAGACCATGCTCGGTGCGGACATCCACGGCAGCACGCTGGGCATCCTCGGCATGGGCCGCATCGGCCAGGGCATCGCCCGCCGCGGCGCACACGGCTTCGGCATGCGCGTGCTGTACCACAACCGTTCGCAGCTGCCCGAGGCCACCGAGGCCGAGGTTGGCGCGCAGTATGTGGATCTGGATACGCTGCTGGCGCAGGCCGATCACCTCGTGCTCGTGCTGCCTTACAACGCCGCCTCGCACCACATCATCGATGCCGATGCACTGGCGAAGATGAAGCCGACCGCCACGCTGATCAACATCGCCCGCGGCGGTATCGTGGATGAGCTGGCGCTCGCCGATGCCCTGGCCAACGGGCGCCTGGCCGCGGCCGGGCTGGATGTGTTCGAAGGTGAGCCGACGGTGCGCCCGGAACTGCTCGCCCTGCACAACATCGTGCTGACCCCGCATATCGGCAGCGCCAGCCAGGCCACCCGCCGGGCGATGGTGCAGCTGGCCGTGGACAACCTGACCGCCGCACTGGGGCAGGGCCCGGATGCCGGCCACCCGCCGAGCGCGATCAACGCCGACGCTGTCGCTGCCGTGAAAACCGGCGGCGCGACCGTGGGCGGCAAAAAAATCGACGACGCAAAACGATAGGGAACCGCGCTGGCCAACAGGCGAGGTTCCCGAACCGGTAGGTACCGACCGATGGTCGGCACATATCTCCAAGGCACGGCAGGTACCGATCGTTGGTCGGTACACATCCCCAACGCACGTTACGTATCGGCCACGGGTCGGTACACCCAACAGAGGTTCTCATGAGCAATCCAGATCGTCGTTTCCACGTCGCCGTCGTCGGTGCCACCGGTGCTGTCGGCGAAACCATGCTGGCCATCCTGGCCGAGCGCAACTTCCCGATCGCCACGCTGAGCCTGCTCGCGTCCTCGCGTTCGGCCGGCGGCGAGATCGAGTACCAGGGCGAGAAGATCAAGGTCCAGGACCTGAGCACCTTCGATCCGAACGGCGTGGACATCGCGCTGTTCTCCGCCGGTGGCAGTGTCTCCAAGGAGTTCGGCCCCAAGTTCGCGGCCGCAGGCGCGGTGGTGATCGACAACTCCTCGGCCTTCCGTTACGACGATGACGTGCCCCTGGTCGTCTCCGAAGTGAACCCGGAAGCGCTGAAGAACCGCCCGCGCGGCATCATCGCCAACCCGAACTGCTCGACCATGCAGATGCTGGTCGCACTCGCGCCGCTGCACCGCCAGTACGGCATCGAGCGCATCAACGTGGCCACCTACCAGTCGGTGTCCGGCGGCGGTCGCTCGGCGCTGGAAGAACTCGGCAAGCAGACCGGCCAGCTGCTCAGCTTCCAGGAAATCGATCCGCAGCGCTTCCCGGTGCAGATCGCGTTCAACCTGATCCCGCACATCGATGATTTCCAGGACAACGGCTTCACCAAGGAAGAAATGAAGCTGGTCTGGGAAACCCGCAAGATCCTCGGCGATGACAGCATCCTGGTGAACCCGACCGCCGTGCGCGTGCCCGTGTTCTATGGCCACTCCGAAGCGGTCACCATCGAAACCCGCGACAAGGTCACCCCGGATGCCGCGCGTGAGCTGTTGTCACGTTCGCCGGGCGTGGAAGTGGTCGACAAGCATGAAGCGGGTGGCTATCCGACGCCGGTCACCCATGCCTCAGGTACCGATGCGGTGTACGTCGGCCGCATCCGCGAGGATCTGTCCCACCCGCGCGGCCTGAACCTGTGGATCGTCTCGGACAACATCCGCAAGGGCGCTGCCCTCAATGCCGTGCAGCTGGCCGAACTGGTCGCCGCCGAAGGCTGATCGCGTGGTGGTGGGGGGGGAGGCGGTGTGGCCCGCCCCCCCCCCCGTCACAAAAACCCGAAACCCGGGTGGCGGGTGGATATGTGGCCACCAGCAACACCCTC
>NZ_JBDJNT010000039.1:0-8170 GCF_039674525.1 Stenotrophomonas sp. TWI377 | reverse complement strand
TCAAAGAGTCTGCTTTTAAAATTTTTTTAGTTTTGAGTTATTTTCTTGGGGCGGGGGCGGGCCCGCCCCCCCCCCCCCCGCCACATCTGAACCGACAGCCCCATCGACAAGATTTCCTCCTTTCGGAGAAACACCATGAAAGACTTGCTCAACCTCTTCAACCAGCAGCGTCAGACGCTGGACTTCGACGCGATCAAGATCGCGCTGGCCTCGCCGGACCTGATCCGTTCGTGGTCCTTCGGCGAAGTGAAGAAGCCGGAAACCATCAACTACCGTACCTTCAAGCCGGAACGTGACGGCCTGTTCTGCGCCGCTATCTTCGGACCGGTCAAGGACTACGAGTGCCTGTGCGGCAAGTACAAGCGCATGAAGCACCGCGGCGTGGTCTGCGAAAAGTGCGGCACCGAAGTCACCCTGGCCAAGGTGCGCCGCGAGCGCATGGGTCACATCGATCTGGCCTCGCCGGTCGCGCACATCTGGTTCCTCAAGTCGCTGCCGTCGCGCATCGGCCTGATGCTGGACATGACCCTGCGTGACATCGAGCGCGTGCTGTACTTCGAAGCCTACGTGGTGACCGAGCCGGGCCTGACCGCCCTGGAGCGCCGCCAGCTGCTGACCGAAGAACAGTACCTGCAGGCACGCCAGGAACACGGCGACGACTTCGATGCCGCCATGGGCGCCGAGGCCGTGTACGAACTGCTGCGCACGATCGACCTGCAGTCGGAAATGACCCGCCTGCGCGAAGAAATCGCCAGCACCGGTTCGGAAACCAAGCTCAAGCGACTGACCAAGCGCATCAAGCTGGTCGAGGCCTTCCTCGAGTCGGGCAACCGTCCGGAGTGGATGGTCATGACCGTGCTGCCGGTGCTGCCGCCGGACCTGCGTCCGCTGGTGCCGCTGGACGGTGGCCGCTTCGCGACCTCCGACCTGAACGATCTGTACCGCCGCGTCATCAACCGTAACAACCGCCTGCGCCGCCTGCTCGAGCTGAACGCGCCGGACATCATCGTGCGCAATGAAAAGCGCATGCTGCAGGAATCGGTCGATGCGCTGCTGGACAACGGCCGTCGCGGCCGTGCCATCACCGGCACCAACAAGCGCCCGCTGAAGTCGCTGGCCGACATGATCAAGGGCAAGCAGGGTCGCTTCCGTCAGAACCTGCTGGGCAAGCGCGTCGACTACTCGGGCCGTTCGGTCATCGTGGTCGGTCCGTACCTGCGCCTGCACCAGTGCGGCCTGCCGAAGAAGATGGCGCTTGAGCTGTTCAAGCCGTTCGTGTTCGCCAAGCTGCAGCGTCGTGGCCTGGCCACCACCATCAAGGCCGCCAAGAAGCTGGTCGAGCGCGAAGAAGCCGAAGTCTGGGACATCCTGGAAGAGGTCATCCGCGAACATCCGGTGATGCTGAACCGTGCGCCGACCCTGCACCGTCTGGGCATCCAGGCGTTCGAGCCGGTCCTGATCGAAGGCAAGGCCATCCAGCTGCACCCGCTGGTCTGCACCGCGTTCAACGCCGACTTCGACGGTGACCAGATGGCCGTCCACGTGCCGCTCTCGCTGGAAGCCCAGCTGGAAGCGCGTGCGCTGATGATGTCCACCAACAACATCCTGTCGCCGGCCAACGGCGAGCCGATCATCGTGCCGTCGCAGGACGTCGTGCTGGGTCTGTACTACATGACCCGCTCGCTGGTGAACAAGAAGGGCGAGGGCATGGCCTTCGCCAACATCGCCGAAGTCAAGCGCGCCTACGACAACCGCGTGGTGGAACTGCACGCACGCGTCAAGGTCCGCATCACCGAAGTGGTGACCGACGAGGAAGGCAACAAGCAGAACAAGACCTCGATCGTGGACACCACGATCGGTCGCGCCCTGCTGGCTGAAATCCTGCCGGAAGGCCTGCCGTTCGCGCTGGCCAACACCGAGCTGACCAAGAAGAACATCAGCCGCCTGATCAACTCCAGCTACCGTCAGCTGGGCTTGAAGGACACGGTCGTGTTCGCCGATAAGCTGATGTACACCGGCTTTGCCTACGCAACCCGCGCTGGCGTGTCGATCGGCATCGACGACATGCTGATCCCGGACGAGAAGCGCGGCATCCTCACCGAGGCCGAAGCTGAAGTGCTGGAAATCCAGGAGCAGTACCAGTCGGGCCTGGTCACCGCCGGCGAGCGCTACAACAAGGTGGTCGACATCTGGTCGCGCACCAACGAACGCATCGCCAAGGCGATGATGGACACCATCGGTACCGAGAAGGTGGTCAACGCCGAAGGCGAGACCATCGACCAGAAGTCGATGAACTCGCTGTACATCATGGCCGACTCCGGTGCCCGTGGTTCGCAGGCGCAGATCCGTCAGCTGGCCGGTATGCGCGGCCTGATGGCGCGTCCGGATGGCTCGATCATCGAAACGCCCATCAAGGCGAACTTCCGTGAAGGCCTGAACGTGCAGGAGTACTTCAACTCCACCCACGGTGCCCGTAAGGGTCTGGCCGATACCGCGCTGAAGACGGCGAACTCGGGTTACCTGACCCGTCGTCTGGTCGACGTGGCGCAGGACGTGGTCATCACCGAGGTGGATTGCGGTACCACCGAAGGCCTGACCATGACCCCGATCGTGGAAGGCGGCGACGTCGTGGAGCCGTTGAAGGACCGCGTGCTGGGTCGTGTCGTGGCCGAGGACGTGTTCCTGCCGGGCAACGACGAAGATCCGATCGTGACCCGCAACACGCTGCTCGACGAGCAGTGGGTGGCCAAGCTGGAAGATGCGTCGGTGCAGTCGGTCAAGGTCCGTTCGACCATCAGCTGCGCCTCGCCGTTCGGCGTCTGCGCACACTGCTACGGTCGCGATCTGGCCCGTGGCCACATCGTCAACATCGGTGAAGCGGTCGGCGTCATCGCCGCACAGTCGATCGGTGAGCCGGGTACCCAGCTGACCATGCGTACGTTCCACATCGGTGGTGCGGCATCGCGAGCTGCGGCGGTGGACAACATCACCGTCAAGACCACCGGTTCGGTGAAGTTCAACAATCTGAAGTCGGTCGAGCACGCCAGCGGTTCGCTGGTGGCGGTCTCGCGTTCGGGCGAAATGTCGGTGCTCGATGCCCACGGCCGTGAGCGTGAGCGTTACAAGCTGCCGTACGGCGCGACCATCACGTCCAAGGACGGCGATGCGGTCAAGGCTGGCCAGACCGTGGCCAACTGGGACCCGCATAACCACCCGATCGTGTCGGAAGTGGCTGGTTTCATCCGCTTCATCGACTTCATCGACGGCGTCACCGTCATCGAGAAGACCGACGAACTGACCGGCCTGGCATCGCGTGAAATCACCGATCCGAAGCGTCGTGGTTCGCAGGCGAAGGACCTGCGCCCGATCGTGCGCATCGTGGACAAGAACGGCAACGATCTGACCATCCCGAACACGGATCTGCCGGCGCAGTACCTGCTGCCGCCGCGCTCGATCGTCAACCTGCAGGACGGCGCCGCCGTCGGCGTGGGTGACGTGGTCGCCAAGATCCCGCAGGAAGCGTCCAAGACCCGCGACATCACCGGTGGTCTGCCGCGCGTGGCCGATCTGTTCGAAGCACGCAAGCCGAAGGATCCGGCGATCCTGGCCGAGCGTTCGGGCATCATCAGCTTCGGCAAGGACACCAAGGGCAAGCAGCGCCTGATCATCAAGGACACCGATGGTTCGGAACACGAAGAGCTGATCCCGAAGTACCGTCAGGTGATCGTGTTCGAAGGCGAGCACGTGACCAAGGGCGAAACCATCGTGGACGGCGAGCCGAGCCCGCAGGACATCCTGCGTCTGCTGGGTGTCGAACCGCTGGCGGCCTACCTGGTCAAGGAAATCCAGGACGTGTACCGCCTGCAGGGCGTGAAGATCAACGACAAGCACATCGAGGTGATCACCCGCCAGATGCTGCGCAAGGTCGAGATCACCGATCAGGGCACCAGCAAGTTCCTGAATGGCGAGCAGGCCGAGCGCCAGCGCGTCATCGAGGAAAATGCCCGCCTGGCCACCCGCAACGAGCTGCCGGCCCGTTTCGATCCGGTCCTGCTGGGTATCACCAAGGCATCGCTGGCGACCGAATCGTTCATCTCGGCGGCGTCGTTCCAGGAAACCACCCGCGTGCTGACCGAAGCGGCCGTTCGCGGCACCTCGGACAACCTGCGCGGCCTGAAGGAAAACGTCATCGTCGGCCGTCTGATCCCGGCCGGTACCGGCCTGGCGTACCACGCCAACCGTCGTCGCAACGCCTCCGGGCTGACCGACTCGGAAATGCAGACCCTGTCCGGCAGCGCGCCGGCCGTGGCTGAGGTGGCCCCGGTGGCCGCCGTGGCGGTGGAATCGACCGAAGCTGAACAGGCTCCGGGCAGCGACGAGTAATACGCAGGCCCGGCTTCGGCCGGGCCCGCGGCAGGGCGGGGCGTCGACTCCGGTCGATGGCCCTCCCGGCAAATCAGCAGGCATCGGCCACTGGTCGTCTGCCTGCCGATGAGGTAGGATGCCCGCCGGTCTTTCAACGGACCGGCTTGACAACCTGAACGGGGGGCATGGAAAAGGCTCCCCTGTAACGGCCCGGGATCAGGGCTGGCTTGGCGCGTGCGCATTTGACTGCGTTTTCGCCGGGTTGCTACAATCGTCTGTCTCAGCAGGCCGGTCTTTCGCCTGCTCGCACATTTCCGCATTCATGGCCAGTCTTTTCATTGGCCTCTCTCAGAAGAACATACTGATGGCGACGATCAATCAGCTTGTCCGCAAGCCGCGGCAGGCAACCACTTATAAGAGTGCCTCCCCGGCTCTCGATAAGTGCCCCCAGCGCCGTGGTGTCTGCACGCGCGTGTACACCACCACTCCGAAGAAGCCGAACTCGGCGCTTCGCAAGGTTGCCAAGGTTCGCCTGACCAACCAGGAAGAAGTGATTAGCTACATCGGCGGCGAAGGCCACAACCTGCAGGAGCACTCCGTGGTCCTCATCCGTGGCGGTCGCGTCAAGGATCTGCCGGGTGTGCGTTACCACACCGTGCGTGGCTCGCTGGACGCCTCCGGCGTTGCCAAGCGTCGCCAGGGCCGTTCCAAGTACGGCGCCAAGCGTCCGAAGAGCTAAGGGAAAGTACACATGTCTCGTAAAGGTAATACGCCGCAGCGCTCTGTCCTGCCGGATCCGAAGCACGGAAGTGAAACCATCGCTCGTTTCATCAATATGGTGATGCTGAGCGGCAAGAAGTCGGTCGCTGAAAAGATCGTCTACGGTGCCATGGACGTGATCGGCGAAAAGAACCCGAATTCCGTCGAGCTGGTTCAGAAGGCTCTGGAAAACGTGGCTCCGTCGGTCGAAGTCAAGTCCCGCCGTGTCGGTGGTGCTACGTACCAGGTGCCGGTCGAAGTGCGTTCGTCGCGCAAGATGGCCCTGGCCATGCGTTGGCTGATCGACTCGGCTCGTAAGCGTGGTGAAAACACCATGCCGAAGAAGCTGGCTGCCGAACTGCTGGACGCCTCGGAAAATCGTGGTGGCGCCATCAAGAAGCGCGAAGAAACCCACCGCATGGCCGAAGCCAACAAGGCCTTCGCGCACTACCGCTGGTGAGTTTGACGGCCTTGCAAAACAGGCACGGCAGCACCATCTAGGTGCTGCCCCGCGGCACCTGGGGTGCCGCGCCAATCCGAAGGCCGCCGAAAGGCGGCGTTCGGCCATCCGAATTCCAAGAAATTGAGAGGCTCCCGTGGCCCGCACCACTCCCATCGAGCGTTACCGCAATTTCGGCATCATGGCCCACATCGATGCCGGCAAGACCACCACGTCCGAGCGCATCCTGTTCTACACCGGCAAGAGCCACAAGATCGGTGAAGTGCACGACGGCGCTGCCACCATGGACTGGATGGAGCAGGAGCAGGAGCGTGGCATCACGATCCAGTCCGCTGCCACCACCGCGTTCTGGAAGGGCATGGACAAGTCCCTGCCGGAGCATCGCTTCAACATCATCGACACCCCCGGACACGTCGACTTCACCATCGAAGTGGAGCGCTCGCTGCGCGTGCTCGACGGTGCGGTGTTCGTGCTGTGCGCCGTCGGTGGCGTGCAGCCGCAGTCGGAAACCGTGTGGCGTCAGGCCAACCGGTACAAGGTGCCGCGCATTGCCTTCGTCAACAAGATGGACCGCACCGGTGCCAACTTCACCAAGGTCGTTGGCCAGCTGAAGGCCAAGCTCGGCGCCACCGCCGTGCCGATGCAGCTGCCGATCGGCGCTGAAGACGGCTTCAAGGGTGTGGTCGATCTGATCAAGATGAAGGCCATCCATTGGGATGAAGCCTCGCAGGGCATGAAGTTCGAGTACCTGGAGATCCCGGCTGACATGCAGGCGGAGGCCGAAGAGGCCCGTACCTACATGATCGAAGCCGCGGCTGAAGCCAGCGAAGAGCTGATGGAAAAGTACCTGGGCGGCGAAGAGCTGACCGAGGCCGAAATCGTCGAAGCCCTGCGCGTGCGCACCCTGGCCACCGACATCGTGCCGATGTACTGCGGCTCGGCGTTCAAGAACAAGGGCGTGCAGGCCATGCTGGACGGCGTGGTGCAGCTGCTGCCGTCGCCGATCGACGTGCCGGACGTGACCGGTACCGACGTGGACGACGAAACCATTGCGCTGAGCCGCAAGTCCGATGACAAGGCGCCGTTCTCGGCGCTGGCCTTCAAGATCATCACCGATCCGTTCGTCGGCGCGCTGACCTTCTTCCGTGTCTACTCGGGCACCCTGAACGCCGGCGACCAGCTGCTGAACTCGGTCAAGGGCAAGAAGGAGCGCATCGGCCGCATCCTGCAGATGCATTCCAACGATCGCGAAGAGATCAAGGAAGTGCTGGCCGGTGACATCGCCGCTGCGGTGGGTCTGAAGGACACCACCACCGGTGACACCCTGTGCTCGCAGGACCACCCGATCATCCTGGAGCGCATGGTGTTCCCGGAGCCGGTCATCTCGATGGCCGTCGAACCGAAGACCAAGTCCGACCAGGAAAAGATGGGTCTGGCCCTCGGCCGTCTGGCCCAGGAAGATCCGTCGTTCCGCGTCAAGACCGACGAAGAATCCGGCCAGACCATCATCTCGGGCATGGGCGAGCTGCACCTGGACATCATCGTGGATCGCATGAAGCGCGAGTTCAACGTTGAAGCCAACGTCGGCAAGCCGCAGGTTGCGTACCGCGAAACCATCCAGATGGCCGACGTCAAGTCGGACTACAAGCACGCCAAGCAGTCCGGTGGTAAGGGTCAGTACGGTCACGTCGTGATCGAGCTGTCGCCGATCACCGCTGAAGACCGTGCCGACCCGAAGATCGGTCCGATGATCAAGGACGACTTCCTGTTCATCAACGACATCACCGGTGGCGTGATTCCGAAGGAATTCATTCCGTCGATCGAAAAGGGCCTGCGCGAAACCATCACCAGCGGTCCGCTGGCTGGCTTCCCGGTCGTTGACGTCAAGGTGAAGCTGGTGTTCGGCTCGTACCATGACGTCGACTCCTCGGAAATGGCGTTCAAGCTGGCCTCCTCGATGGCCTTCAAGCAGGGCTTCCAGAAGGCCAAGCCGGTCCTGCTGGAGCCGATCATGAAGGTCGAGATCGTGACCCCGGAGGATTACCAGGGTGACGTGATGGGCGACGTCAGCCGTCGTCGTGGCGTGCTGCAGGGTTCGAGCACCACCGGTGACGGTTCGGCCAGCATCATCAACGCGATGATCCCGCTGGGTGAAATGTTCGGTTACGCCACCTCGCTGCGTTCGCAGACCCAGGGTCGCGCAACGTTCACGATGGAGTTCGACCACTACGAGCCGGCGCCGAACAACATCGCCGAAACCGTGATCAAGAAGTCCTGAGCGTAAGCTCAGGACTCCACCTCATTCTTTTCTGATATCCAAGGTATACAACAATGGCAAAGGGTAAGTTCGAGCGCACCAAGCCGCACGTCAACGTCGGCACCATCGGTCACGTCGATCACGGCAAGACCACGCTGACCGCTGCACTGACCAAGATCGGTGCCGAGCGCTTCGGCGGCGAGTTCAAGGATTACTCCTCGATCGACGCCGCGCCGGAAGAAAAGGCACGTGGCATCACGATCTCGACCGCACACGTCGAATACGAATCCACCGAACGTCATTACGCCCACGTCGATTGCCCGGGCCAT
>NZ_JBDJNT010000038.1:0-8436 GCF_039674525.1 Stenotrophomonas sp. TWI377 | reverse complement strand
CTCCTGGAACGGCCGGATCATTGCAGAGCCGGCCAGCGGCCGGCACTACCGATTTTGAACCCTACGGATACTCAGACACATGTTGGAACAGACACTCGATCATCTGCAGCAGCTCGTGTCCTTCGACACGCGCAATCCGCCGCGGGCGATCACCACCGGCGGCATCTTCGATTACCTGCGTGCGAACCTGCCCGGGTTCAACGTGGAGGTGATCGACCATGGCGACGGTGCGGTCAGCCTGTATGCGGTGCGTGGCACCCCGAAGTACCTGTTCAACGTGCACCTGGATACCGTGCCGGACTCGCCGCATTGGACGGCCGACCCACACGTGATGCGGCGCGCCGAGGACCGCGTGATCGGGCTGGGCGTGTGTGACATCAAGGGCGCTGCGGCGGCCTTGGTGGCTGCTGCCAACGCCAGCGATGGCGATGCCGCGTTCCTGTTCTCCAGCGACGAGGAAGCCAACGATCCGCGTTGCATCGCCGCCTTCCTGGCCCGTGGCATTCCGTATGAAGCGGTGCTGGTGGCCGAGCCGACCATGAGCGAAGCGGTGCTCGCGCACCGTGGCATCAGCTCGGTGCTGATGCAGTTCACCGGCCGCGCCGGGCATGCCTCGGGCAAGCAGGACGCGGCGGCCAGTGCACTGCATCAGGCGATGCGCTGGGGCAACCGCGCGTTGGACCATGTCGATTCGTTGTCGCATGCGCGCTTCGGCGGGCTGACCGGCCTGCGCTTCAACATCGGGCGCGTGGAAGGCGGCATCAAGGCCAACATGATCGCGCCCGCCGCCGAGGTGCGCTTCGGCTTCCGTCCGCTGCCGTCGATGGATATCGATGCGTTGCTGGCGACCTTCGCCGGTTTTGCCGAACCGGCCGCGGCGCAGTTCACCGAGACCTTCCGGGGCCCCAGTTTCCCGGCCGGCGACATCGCCGAAGCGGAAAACCGCCGCCTGGCCGCGCGCGACGTGGCCGATGCGCTGGATATTCCGATCGGCAACGCGGTGGACTTCTGGACCGAGGCGTCACTGTTCTCGGCCGGCGGCTACACCACGCTGGTGTATGGCCCGGGCGACATCGCCCAGGCCCACACCGCCGATGAGTTCGTGACGCTGGAGCAGTTGCAGCGTTACGCCGAATCCGTGCACCGCATCATCGCGCACGGCGCCTGATCGAATGACGCCGTCGTGGTCCCCCACTGACGGAACTCCCATCGCGGCCCCGGCCGCCTGCGACGATATCGAAATGCCTTCTTCCCAGCCCCACCGCCAGACCCGTCAGACCATCGTGCGCCTGCTCTCGAGCATGGCCAGCGCGAAGGAGATCAGCCAGTACCTCAAGCGTTTCTCGCAGCTGGACGCCAAACGCTTCGCCGTGGTCAAAGTCGGCGGCGCGGTGCTGCGCGATGACCTGGAGGCGCTGACCTCCTCACTGTCGTTCCTGCAGGAAGTCGGCCTGACCCCGATCGTGCTGCATGGCGCCGGTCCGCAGTTGGATGCCGAACTGTCGGCGGCCGGCATCGAGAAGCAGACCGTCAACGGCCTGCGCGTGACCTCGGCCGAAGGGCTGGCGATCGTGCGCCGGGTGTTCCAGGCCTCCAATCTGCAACTGGTCGAAGCCCTGCAGCAGAACGGTGCGCGCGCAACCTCGATCACCGGCGGCGTGTTCGAAGCCGAGTATCTGGACCAGGCCACCTACGGCCTGGTCGGTGAGGTCAAGAAGGTCAACCTGGCTCCGATCGAAGCCAGCCTGCGCGCCGGCTCGATCCCGGTGATCACCAGCCTGGGCGAAACCCGCTGCGGGCAGATCCTCAACGTCAACGCCGATTTCGCCGCCAACGAGCTGGTGCAGGAACTGCAGCCGTACAAGATCATCTTCCTGACCGGCACCGGCGGCCTGCTTGACGAAGAGGGCAAGGTGATCGACTCGATCAACCTGTCCACCGAGTACGACCAGCTGATGCAGCAGCCGTGGATCCATGGCGGCATGCGGGTCAAGATCGAACAGATCAAGGACCTGCTGGATCGCCTGCCACTGGAGTCCTCGGTGTCGATCACGCGCCCGGCGGACCTGGCCAAGGAGCTGTTCACCCACAAGGGTTCGGGCACGCTGGTGCGCAAGGGCGAGAAAGTGCTGCGCGCCACCGCCTGGGACGAACTGGACCTGCCGCGCCTGAAGCAGCTGATCGAATCCAGCTTCGGCCGCACCCTGGTGCCGGACTATTTCCAGAAAACCAAGCTGCTGCGCGCCTATGTGAGCGAGAACTATCGCACCGCGGTGATCCTCACCGACGAGCCCGAAGGCGTCTACCTGGACAAGTTCGCGGTGCTCGACGATGCGCAGGGCGAGGGCCTGGGCCGCGCGGTCTGGAATGTCATGCTGGACGAAACCCCGCAGCTGTTCTGGCGCTCACGCAACGGCAACCCGATCAATCACTTCTACTACGCCGAATCCGATGGCTGCTACAAGCAGGGCCACTGGAAGGTCTTCTGGTTCGGCGCCGATGGCTTCGACCGCATCAAAGCGTACGTCGAGCATTGCGCCGCACGCACCCCCAGCCTGGAGGGCTGAACCTCATGAATCTCGCCGATTGGACCAAGGTCCCCACACTGGCCGGCACACACGCCCGGCTGGAGCCGCTGCAGATGGCGCATATCGATGGCCTGCGCGGTGCACTGGGGGATGGCACCTTGTCCAAGCTCTGGTACACCCAGGTGCCCAGTGCGAAGACCATGACCGCCTACGTCCAGGCCGCGCTGCAGGCGCAGGCGGAGGGCAAGGTGTTGCCGTTCGCGGTCCTCAACGAGGCCGATGAAGTGGTCGGCACCACCCGCTACTACGATCTGGACGCCGAGGTGCCGCGCCTGAGCATCGGCTACACCTGGTACGGCGAGGCCGCCCAGCGCACCGGCATCAATACCGAAACCAAGCTGATGCTGCTCACGCATGCCTTCGAGCGGCTGGAATGCCTGAGCGTGGTGTTCGAGACCAGCTGGTTCAACCTCACCTCGCGCACCGCTATCGCGCGGTTGGGGGCCAAGCAGGACGGCGTGCTGCGCAACCACAAACGTCACCCGGATGGCACCCCGCGCGACACCGTCATCTTCTCCATCATCGATGCGGAATGGCAGGGGGTGAAACGCCACCTGCAGCACCGCCTGGACGCACACGCATGAGCACCAAGACCTTCACCGTCGGCATCGTCGGCGCCCGCGGGCACACCGGCGCCGAGCTGATCAAGCTGATCGCCGCCCACCCGCACCTGCAGCTGGGCTTTGTGTCCTCGCGCGAACTGGCCGGCCAGCGCGTGAGCGATCACCACAGCGACTGGCACGGTGAACTGCAGTTCGAGAACCTCGACGCCGACGCTGTCGCCGCCAAGGGCATGGATGCGGTGATCCTGGCACTGCCCAATGGCCTGTCCGCGCCGTTCGTCACCGCGCTGGATGCGGCCAGGCCGGACACGGTGATCGTCGATCTGTCGGCCGATCACCGCTTCGAGCCGAGCTGGTATTACGGCCTGCCGGAGCTGACCCGGGGCGACTACCTGGGCCAGAAGCACATCAGCAATCCGGGCTGCTACGCCACCGCGATGCAGCTGGCGATCAGCCCGCTGCTGCAGCAGCTGGCCGGCCCGCCGCAGTGTTTTGGTGTGTCCGGCTACTCCGGCGCGGGCACCACGCCCTCGGACAAGAACAATCCGGAACTGCTGCGTGACAACCTCATGCCGTATGCGCTGACCAACCATGTGCACGAGCGCGAAGTCACTGCGCACCTGCGCGTGCCGGTCGAGTTCATGCCGCATGTGGCGCCGCACTTCCGCGGCATCACCATGACCGTGAACCTGTGGCTCAACACGGTGGTCAAGCGCGAGGACGTGATCGCGCTCTATCAGAAGTACTACGCCAACGAAGCGTTGATCGACGTGATCGACGAAGCGCCCTGGGTAAGCCAGATTGCGGGCCGGCACGGCGTGCAGATCGGCGGCTTCGACGTGGCCCCGGGCGGCAAGCGCGTGGTGGTGGTGGCCACCCTGGACAACCTGCTCAAGGGCGCGGCCACCCAGGCGATGCAGAACCTCAACCTGGCACTGGGCCTGGACGAACTGGCCTCGATCCCGCACTGAATTCCCACGGCGCCGCGCGGCCCCCTGCGCGCGCCCTGACAACCCGGCGGAGCGAATCCGCCTACGGAGCAAGACATGGCAGACCTTCTGTGGCAGAAGCCCGGCGTGGCGGTAGACGCCAAGATCCAGACATTCCTGGCCGGCGATGATGTGATCCTGGACCGCGAGTTCTTCCTGTACGACGTGGCAGCCAGCAAGGCGCATGCGCAGGGCCTGGAGAACATCGGCATTCTCGGCAACGACGAACGCGTCGGCCTGCAGCGCGAGCTGGATGTGCTGGCCGAGGATTTCCGCAGTGGTGCGTTCGTGCTGGATGAGCGCTTCGAGGATTGCCACTCGGCGATCGAAGCGCGCCTGACCGAGCGCCTCGGCGATGCCGGTCGCAAGATCCACACCGGGCGCAGCCGCAACGACCAGATCCTGGTGGCGACCCGGTTGTGGCTGAAGGACAAGCTGCTGCGCGTGGCCGAGCTGAGCCGCGAGATCGCCAAGGTGGCGCTGGATCGTGCCGAGGCCGAAAAAGACCTGCCGGTGCCGGGCTATACCCACATCCAGCGCGCCGTCGTGTCCTCGGCGGGCATGTGGTGGGCCGGCTGGGCCGAAGCCTTCATCGACAACGCGATCCGCGCGCACGACACCTTCAACCTGGTCGACGCCAATCCGCTCGGCACGGCCGCCGGTTATGGCGTGAACCTGCCGCTGGACCGCGCGCACACCACCGAGGCACTCGGTTTCGCGCGGATGCAGATCTCGCCGATCTATGCCCAGCTGTCGCGCGGGAAGTTCGAGCTGGCCGCCCTGGAAGCGCTTGGCGGCGCCACGCTGGATCTGCGCCGCATCGCCTGGGACCTGTCGCTGTTCACCAGCGGCGAGTTCGGCTTTGTCGCGCTGCCGGCGCAGTACACCACCGGCAGTTCGATCATGCCCAACAAACGCAACCCGGACGTGATCGAACTGATGCGGGCCACCCACGCCAGCGTGGCCGCGGCCCGCACCGAGATCGAGCAGCTGCTGTCGCTGCCGTCGGGCTATCACCGCGATCTGCAGAGCAGCAAGGGCGCGATCTTCCATGGCTTCGGCCGCGGTCTGGCCGCGCTGGAACTGCTGCCGGCGCTGCTGGCCAACCTGGAATGGCGCGACGACAAGCTGCGTGCGGCGATCGATTCGGGCATGTACGCCACCGATGTCGCCGTGGAAGCGGCGGTGGCCGGTGTGCCGTTCCGCGAGGCCTACAAGGCCGCCGCCGCGGCGGCGGATACGGCCGGGCAGGGGCGGACCCCCGAAGGCAGCCTGGCCGCGCGCGTGTCGCCCGGCGCGGCCGCCGACCTGCGGCTGGATGAGCTGCGCGCCCGCTGGGCCGCACTGGTGTGATCACGACGGCGGCCGCAAGGCCGCCGTTTTTGTAACGTCTTGCCGGGCGCGCCCGGGAAAAGGACTCACATGAAAATCTGTTATCTGGTGATGGTCACCCGCACGCCGGACTTCCGCGATGAGGTCGGTGCCGAGCACGTGCGCTTTCTCGATGAGGTGCGGGCCCGCGGGCAGCTGCTGCTGACCGGTGGCTTCACCGACAAGAGCGGTGGCGCCTACGTGCTGCAGGACATCGCCGATCTGGCCGCTGCACAGGCGCTGGTCGACACCGATCCGCTGCTGGTGCAGGGCAGTGCCACCGCCCGTATCCACGAATGGAGTACGCGCTGAGCGCACCGACCCCATGAACCAGTCCGTGCCTTCGCCGTTCACCGAACAAGCCGTTCCGCAGTGGAAACGCGCCGTCCTCAAAGTGGGCAGCAGCCTGCTGGCGGCCGATGGCGGCGGCCTCTCGCCCCGCCACGCACTGGGGCTGGCCCAGTTCGTCTCGGCCAATGTCCTGGCCGGGCGTGAAGTGGTGATCGTGTCCTCCGGCGCGGTTGCCGCGGGTCGGGCGATCGTGCCGCGCGCGCTGGAAGCCGGGGCGGCGATGGCCGCACGGCAGGCACTGGCGGCGCTGGGCCAGGCGCAGTTGATCGGGCTGTGGCAGCGCTTCTTCGAACGCCCGGTGGCGCAGGTGCTGCTGACCCATGACGACCTGCGCAACCGTCGCCGCTATCTCAATGCCCGCGCCACGCTCAACGAACTACTGCGGCTGGGCGCGCTGCCGGTGGTCAACGAGAACGACACCGTTTCGGTGGATGAGCTCAAGCTCGGCGACAACGACAATCTGGCTGCGACCGTCGCTGCGCTGATCGACGCCGACGTGCTGTTCATCGCCACCGACATCGACGGCCTGTACAGCGCCGATCCGCGGCGTGATCCACAGGCACGGCCGATCCACGATGTGCCCGAGCTGACCGTCGAGGTGCTGGCGATGGCCGGGGGGGCCGGCAGCGGCGCGGGCACCGGCGGCATGCATACCAAGCTGGAGGCCGCGGCCAAGGCCGGGCGTGTCGGCATCGAGACCTGCCTGTTCAACGGGCGCAGCGCCGAGGTGGTGCGCGCGCTCAGCCAAGGCCGCCTCTTCGGCACCCGCATCCACGCCGCGCAGACCCGCGTGGCCGCGCGCAAGTACTGGCTGCGGCACGCGCCGCTGGAACCGGGCGCGATCCTGGTCGATACCGGTGCGGCCGATGCGCTGCGTGGCAAGGGCGCCTCGCTGCTGCCCGGCGGCGTGGTCGGCGCGGAAGGGGACTTCCGCCGCGGTGACATGGTCGAGATCCGGCAACGCACCGAGGCCGGCGAGGTCTGCCTGGCCCGTGGTGTCAGCCAGTACTCGGCCAGCGACATCCGCCGCGTCGCCGGGCGCCACTCGCGCGACATCGAAAGCGTGCTCGGCTACAACTACGGTGGCAACGTCATCCACCGTGACGATCTGGTGTTGCTGTAAAGCGTAAGAACATCCACGGGAGAGCCACGCCATGCGTGGCTGCGCAGCCTGGGCCGTTCGACCTCCCCCAGCCACGCATGGCGTGGCTCTACCGTGTTTTTTCAAGGATATTGAGATGGTCGCCAGTTCCACTACCGACATCCGCACCCAAGCGCTGGCCTGCCGCGAGGCTGCCCAGCAACTTGCTCAGCTGTCCTCCGCCGCCAAGGCCGATCTGCTCGAAGCGATGGCCGCGGCGCTGGACGCGGATACCGAGGCGATTCTCGCCGCCAACGCACGCGACCTGGCCGCCGCCACGGAGAAGGGCGTCGGCACGGCGATGCTGGATCGCCTGGCCTTGAACCCACAGCGCCTGGCCGGTATCGCCGCCGCGCTGCGCGAGGTGGCCGCGTTGCCCGATCCGGTCGGGCAGGTGACCCGCGATGACGTGCGTCCCAATGGCATCCGGGTGCAGAAGGTGCGCGTGCCGCTGGGCGTCATCGCGATGATCTACGAAGCGCGCCCGAACGTGACCGCCGATGCGGCCGCGCTGTGCATCAAGGCCGGCAACGGCGTGATCCTGCGCGGTGGTTCGGAGGCGATCCAGTCCAATGCCGCGATTGCCGCGTCGCTCAAGCGGGCGCTGCGCGAGGCCGGCATTGCCGATGCAGCGCTGACGCTGGTCGAGGATCTGCGCCGCGAGACCATGCTGGCGCTGCTGCAGCTCAACGACCTGATCGACCTGGCGATTCCGCGCGGCGGGGAAGGGCTGATCCGGTTCGTGGCCGAGCATGCCCGCGTACCGGTGATCAAGCATTACAAAGGCGTCTGCCATCTGTACGTGGACCGCGCCGCCGATCCTGCGCTGGCGCTGCGCCTGCTGGTGGACGGCAAGTGCAGCCGGCCGTCGGCCTGCAATTCGCTGGAGACGCTGCTGGTGCATGCCGACCTCGCGCCGACCTTCCTGCCGTTGGCGGCGAAGGTGCTGGCCGAACGTGGTGTGCAGCTACGCGCCGATGCGGTGGCACGCCAGTGGCTGCCCGATGCTGACGTGGCCAGCGACGACGATTACGCCGCCGAGTACCTGGACCTGATCATCGCCGTGCGCGTGGTGGATGACCTGGACACCGCCCTGGCGCATATCCAGCAGTACAGCTCGGACCACACCGAGGTGATTGCTACCGACGATGCCGCAGCGGCAGAGCGCTTCGTGCACGCGTTGCGTTCGGCGGTGGTGATGGTCAACGCCTCCTCGCGCTTCTCCGATGGTGGCGAGCTCGGCCTGGGTGCGGAGATCGGCATCTCCACCACTCGCCTGCACGCCTATGGCCCGATGGGGCTGGAAGCGCTCACCGTGGAGCGCTTCGTCGTCCGCGGCGAAGGCCAGACGCGCGCGTGACCCGGTAGAGCCGGGGGGCGGGCGGGGGCGCGACCAAAGCACAACACCAAGAACCCCCCCCCCGCCCGCCCAC
>NZ_JBDJNT010000037.1:0-8601 GCF_039674525.1 Stenotrophomonas sp. TWI377 | reverse complement strand
TGGTTGTCACCCTGATCAACCCGGTCGCCATGGATGAAGGCCTGCGCTTCGCGATTCGCGAAGGCGGCCGTACCGTCGGCGCCGGCGTGGTCTCCAAGATCATCGCGTAATACTGCAATACCGGCGGTCGCATAGCGCTGCTGCCGGTCTCGCGAGTGGCGGGCCGGGAACCTCGGTCCGCCTTCGCCGTCTTAGGGAAGGCAAGTTTTTTCAGTACGCCAGTAGCTCAATTGGCAGAGCAGCGGTCTCCAAAACCGCAGGTTGGGGGTTCGAGTCCCTCCTGGCGTGCCACTTCTCCCTTCCAGCGGCTATGCCGCCACAGCAGCCAGAGCCGGATGAACAGCAAGATCGAGCATTCCAAAGACAACGCCTCCACTGGAGGTGACATCGTCAAGTACGCCGTCGCAGCGATCCTGGTGCTGGCGGGTCTTTTTGCTTGGTATTGGTTCGGTGCTCCTGAGCATGCCTCCCAGAGTGCATGGGCCGGTCCGCTTCGCGGTCTGGCCGTTGTCGTTGGCCTGGTGGCCGGCCTCGGCGTGTTCCTGTTGACCGGCAAGGGTCGCGACACGCGGGAATTCCTTTCCGAATCGCGTTTCGAACTGCGCAAGGTGGTCTGGCCGACGCGCCAGGAAGCCATTCGCATGACCTGGGTGGTGATCGTTGTGGTGATCATCCTCAGCCTGCTGCTGGGCGGATTTGACTTCGTGATTCAGAAATTGACCCAGTGGTTCCTGGGTCGATAAGGAGAAACCAGTGAAGCGTTGGTACGTCGTTCACGCCTATTCGGGCTTCGAAAAGTCGGTTGCGCAGGCTCTGCGCGATCGCATCGTGCGTGACGAGATGCAGGAGCGCTTCGGTGACGTCCTGGTCCCGACCGAGGAAGTGGTTGAAATGCGCGCCGGCCAGAAGCGCCGTTCCGAGCGCAAGTTCTTCCCGGGTTACGTGCTGGTCCAGATCGAGACCCACGAAGAAAACGGTATCCCGCGCATCGACAACGAAAGCTGGCACCTGGTCAAGGACACCTCCAAGGTGATGGGCTTCATCGGCGGTACCGCCGATCGTCCGCTGCCGATCCGTGATGAAGAGGCTGCCGCCATCCTGGACCGCGTTCAGGAAGGTGTGGAAAAGCCCCGTCCGAAGGTGCTGTTCGAGCCGGGCCAGATGGTCCGTGTCACCGAAGGTCCGTTCAACGACTTCAACGGTGTGGTCGAGGAAGTCAACTACGAGAAGAGCCGTCTGCGCGTCTCGGTGCTGATCTTCGGTCGCGCCACCCCGGTCGAGCTCGAATTCGGCCAGGTCGAAAAGGCCGTCTGAGCCTGGGGCGGCAGGGTTCCGGGCGGCCGCCCGGAACCTGAACAGCCTGCGCCCGTCAGCCTTGAGGCAAGGGCGGAAAAAACCTGATATAGTGCGCGGCTTCCTGCCAGGAAGCTGGCAAAAAGCAAGGGCCGCCGCGAGGTGGCCTTCTGCGTGAATTCAAAACGCGATGCCGGGACGCGTGATTCCCGGTCCGATGGGGAGCCTGTTGTCGTAAGGCGCTAGCACCCGGAGAGCATACTCATGGCAAAGAAAGTTGTCGGTTATATCAAGCTGCAGGTGAAGGCCGGTCAGGCCAACCCCTCGCCGCCGGTCGGTCCTGCGCTGGGTCAGCGTGGCCTGAACATCATGGAATTCTGCAAGGCCTTCAATGCCGCCACGCAGAAGCTGGAGCCGGGTCTGCCGGTGCCGGTCATCATCACGGCCTACTCGGACCGTACCTTCACCTTCATCACCAAGAGCACCCCGGCTGCCGTGCTGCTCAAGAAGGCTGCAGGCATCTCCTCGGGCTCCAAGCGCCCGAACACCGAGAAGGTGGGCAAGGTGACCCGCAAGCAGCTCGAAGAGATCGCCAAGACCAAGGAAGCAGACCTGACGGCTGCCGATCTGGATGCCGCGGTGCGCACCATCGCCGGTTCTGCCCGTTCCATGGGCCTCGTGGTAGAGGGTTAAGAAGATGGCACAGACCAAGCGTGAGAAGGCCATCAAGGCCGCCGTCGTCCCGGGCAAGGCATACGCCTTCGAGGACGCCATCAAGATCCTGAAGACCGCTACCAAGGCCAAGTTCGTCGAGTCCTTCGACGTTGCTGTGCGCCTGGGCGTGGACGCCAAGAAGTCCGACCAGCAGGTGCGCGGTTCCACCGTGCTGCCGTCCGGTACCGGCAAGAGCGTGCGCGTTGCCGTCTTCGCACCGGCCGGTGCCAAGGCTGACGAAGCCCTGGCCGCTGGCGCCGAAGCCGTGGGCATGGACGACCTGGCCGAGAAGATGCAGGCCGGCGATCTGAACTACGACGTCGTCATCGCGACCCCGGACGCCATGCGCGTCGTGGGTAAGCTGGGCACCGTGCTCGGCCCGCGCGGCCTGATGCCGAACCCGAAGGTCGGCACCGTGTCGGCCAACCCGGGCGAAGCCGTCAAGAATGCCAAGTCGGGTCAGGTGCGTTACCGCACTGACAAGGCCGGCATCATCCATTGCACCATCGGCAAGGCCGACTTCGCCGAAGACGCGCTGAAGTTGAACCTGCAGGCGCTGCTGATGGATCTGGTCAAGGCCAAGCCGGCCACCTCGAAGGGCACCTACCTGCAGAAGGTTTCGGTCAGCTCGACGATGGGCCCGGGCGTGACCATCGACCAGTCCTCGCTGTCGCTGAAGTAATCGTTTCAAGCGGGTGCCGGACCCCGGTCCGGTACCCGCGATATTTGAAGGCAATCCGAGTGGGGCTCGCCCTGCAGAGATAGCCGTCAAAGACCGCAGGCGCGGTCAGTACATACCGGCGACGGGCAAGGATGCTCGCATTGGCAGGGAGTCGCCGCCGGCGCAGTACCGAACGCTTAATCGATTCCCCCGGGAATCACCCTGCGTAGATGGTGCCCTTCTGGAGTTTTTCTGGTTTACGCACGTCTGGGTTCTCCCAGGTTGGCCATCCAGGTCTAGAACGGCCCACCCTTGGAACATCACCTGATGTTCCCGGCGTCCAGGACGGATGCCGCCCAGGACCGCACACGGCAGGAGCCGTAAGCGGAGTTCAATTGGAGGAGTGCAATGGCTCTCAATCTGTCCCAGAAGCAAGAAGTAGTCGCCGAGCTGGCAGACGTCGCCGCCAAGGCCCACTCCTTGATCGCAGCCGAATACGCTGGCACCACGGTCTCCCAGATGACCGCGATGCGCAAGCAGGCACGCGAAACCGGCGTTTTCTTGAAAGTTGTCAAGAACACGCTGGCGGCACGTGCAGTGGAAGGTACCGAATACGAATGCGCCAAAGACGCGCTCGTCGGTCCGCTGCTGTACGCGTTCTCGCTCGAGGAGCCCGGCGCAGCCGGTCGCCTGATCAAGGATTTTGCCAAGACCAACGACAAGCTGCAGGCAAAGGTCGTGGCCATCGGCGGGGAACTGTTCCCGGCTGGCCATGTCGACGTGCTGGCCTCGCTGCCGACCCGTGATCAGGCTCTGGCCATGCTGGCCCGCGTCCTGGCCGAGCCGGCCACGATGTTCGCCCGTGCCGTCAAGGCCGTGGCCGACAAGCAGGGTGGCGGTGAAACCGCTGACGCTGCCGAGCCGGTCGCCGAAACCGCCTGAGTCGACGTTTCCGTGGTTCCGAACGGAACCTCAACCCAGAAAATTATCCAAAGGTAATCAAAATGTCCCTTACCAACGAACAGATCGTCGACGCCATCGCCGAGAAGTCCCTGATGGAAGTGATGGAGCTGGTCAAGGCCATCGAAGAGAAGTTCGGCGTCTCCGCCGCTGCTCCGGTCGCCGCAGCTGCTGCTGCTGGCCCGGCTGCCGCTGTTGAAGAGCAGACCGAATTCGACGTCATCCTGAAGTCGGCCGGCGACAAGAAGGTCGAAGTCATCAAGGCTGTCCGCGCCATCACCGGCCTGGGCCTGAAGGAAGCGAAGGATCTGGCAGAAGCCGGCGGCATGATCAAGGAAGCCGCTTCGAAGGACGACGCTGCCAAGTTCAAGAAGGACCTGGAAGCTGCTGGCGCGACTGTCGAAGTCAAGTAAGCAGTTCCTTGCCTCGCCATCGAAACACGGCGATGCAGCCAAGGCTGGGGGCGTAAGCCCCCGGCCTTTGGTCGTTTCACGCAACACCCGAAATACGAGCCCAACACGGGCTGCGGTCATCCCCCGTCACAGCGGCGCCCAGGCGCGCGGGCAGGGGAGTGGATGCAGACGAGTTGGCAGTTGGAAGTAGCGGGAGAAGGCGTGCTGGTGCCGGCAATACCAGCGACTTCCAACTGACAATTTCAGTTTCCCCTCGGGTCGTGGACGCACGATCCGCACAGCCAAGGTGATACCTCATGACGTCTTATTCGTTCACCGAAAAGAAGCGTATCCGCAAGGATTTCGGCAAGCAGCGCTCGATCCTCGAAGTGCCGTTCCTGCTTGCCATCCAGGTCGATTCCTACCGTGAATTCCTGCAGGAAAACGTCGATCCGGCCAAGCGCACGGACCACGGCCTGCATGCCGCCCTGAAGTCGGTGTTCCCGATCTCCAGCTACAGCGGCAACGCTGCCCTGGAATACGTCGGCTACAAGCTCGGCGATCCCGTGTTCGACGAGCGCGAGTGCCGCCAGCGTGGCATGAGCTACGGCGCGCCGCTGCGCGTGACCGTGCGCCTGGTGATCTACGACCGTGAGTCGTCGACCAAGGCCATCAAGTACGTGAAGGAGCAGGAGGTCTACCTCGGCGAAATCCCGCTGATGACCGACAACGGCACCTTCATCGTGAACGGTACCGAGCGCGTGATCGTCTCGCAGCTGCACCGTTCGCCGGGTGTGTTCTTCGACCACGACCGTGGCAAGACCCACAGCTCGGGCAAGCTGCTGTACAGCGCCCGCATCATCCCGTACCGCGGTTCCTGGCTGGACTTCGAGTTCGACCCGAAGGATGCCCTGTTCACCCGTATCGATCGTCGCCGCAAACTGCCGGTCTCGATCCTGCTGCGTGCGCTGGGTTACAGCAACGAAGAGATGCTGGCCGAGTTCTTCGAGATCAACACGTTCCACATCAACCCCGATGAAGGCGTGCAGCTCGAACTGGTGGCCGAGCGTCTGCGCGGCGAGACCCTGAACTTCGACCTGGCCGACGGTGACAAGGTCATCGTGGAAGCCGGCAAGCGCATCACCGCGCGTCACGTCAAGCAGCTGGAAGCCTCGGGCATCGCCGCCCTGGCCGTGCCGGACGATTACATCGTCGGCCGCATCCTGTCGCACGACGTGGTCGATGCCAACACCGGTGAACTGCTGGCCCAGGCCAACGACGAAATCACCGACGAGCAGCTGCAGGCCTTCCGCAAGGCCGGTGTGGATGCCGTGGGCACCCTGTGGGTGAACGATCTGGATCGTGGCCCGTACCTGTCCAACACCCTGCGCATCGATCCGACCAAGACCCAGCTGGAAGCCCTGGTCGAGATCTACCGCATGATGCGTCCGGGCGAGCCGCCGACCAAGGATGCCGCGCAGAACCTGTTCCACAACCTGTTCTTCACCTTCGAGCGCTACGACCTGTCCACGGTCGGCCGCATGAAGTTCAACCGCCGTGTCGGCCGCAAGGCTGTCACCGGCGAAGCCGTGCTGTACGACCGCAAGTACTTCGGTGAGCGCAACGACGAAGAGTCCAAGCGCCTGGTCGCCGAGCACGCCGACACCTCCGACATCCTGGAAGTGATCAAGGTCCTGACCGAGATCCGCAACGGTCGTGGCGTGGTCGATGACATCGATCACCTGGGCAACCGTCGTGTGCGTTCGGTCGGTGAAATGGCCGAGAACGTGTTCCGCGTGGGCCTGGTCCGCGTCGAGCGGGCGGTCAAGGAACGCCTGTCGATGGCCGAATCCGAAGGCCTGACCCCGCAGGAGCTGATCAACGCCAAGCCGGTCGCCGCGGCCATCAAGGAGTTCTTCGGCTCCTCGCAGCTGTCCCAGTTCATGGATCAGAACAACCCGCTGTCGGAAGTCACCCACAAGCGTCGCGTCTCGGCCCTGGGCCCGGGCGGCCTGACCCGTGAGCGTGCCGGCTTCGAAGTGCGCGACGTCCATCCGACCCATTACGGCCGCGTCTGCACCATCGAAACGCCGGAAGGCCCGAACATCGGCCTGATCAACTCGCTGGCCGTGTACGCCCGCACCAACCAGTACGGCTTCCTCGAAACCCCGTACCGCAAGGTTGCTGACGGCAAGGTCTCCGACGAGATCGAATTCCTGTCGGCCATCGAAGAGAACGAGTACGTCATCGCCCAGGCCAACGCCCTGACCGATGCCAAGAGCATGCTCACCGAGCAGTTCGTGCCGTGCCGCTTCCAGGGTGAGTCGCTGCTCAAGCCGCCGGCAGAAGTCCACTTCATGGACGTCTCGCCGATGCAGACCGTGTCGATCGCTGCCGCGCTCGTCCCGTTCCTGGAGCACGATGACGCCAACCGTGCACTGATGGGCGCCAACATGCAGCGTCAGGCCGTGCCGACCCTGCGTGCCCAGAAGCCGCTGGTGGGTACCGGTATCGAACGCGCCGTGGCCCGTGACTCCGGTGTGACCGT
The DNA here is from genome assembly GCF_039674525.1 of Stenotrophomonas sp. TWI377. NCBI lineage: Bacteria > Pseudomonadati > Pseudomonadota > Gammaproteobacteria > Lysobacterales > Lysobacteraceae > Stenotrophomonas > Stenotrophomonas sp. TWI377. The sequence goes on along the minus strand of NZ_JBDJNT010000037.1, from coordinate 2,033 downwards.
GAACGCCCGTCGTGGCGGCGAGATCGTGCAGATCGACGCCGGCCGCATCGTGGTCAAGGTCAACGAAGTGGAAATCACCGACGCGACCGACGCCGGCGTGGATATCTACAACCTGATCAAGTACACCCGTTCCAACCAGAACACCTGCATCAACCAGCGTCCGCTGGTGGAAGTGGGCAACGTGGTGGCGCGTGGCGACGTGCTGGCTGATGGTCCGTCCACCGACATCGGCGAACTGGCCCTGGGCCAGAACATGCTGATCGCCTTCATGCCGTGGAACGGCTACAACTTCGAAGACTCCATCCTGCTTTCCGAGCGTGTGGTGGAAGAGGATCGTTACACCACGATCCACATCGAAGAGCTGACCTGCGTTGCGCGTGACACCAAGCTGGGGCCGGAGGAAATCTCCGCCGACATCCCGAACGTGTCCGAGCAGGCCCTGAACCGTCTGGACGAGTCGGGCGTGGTGTACATCGGTGCCGAAGTCCGCGCCGGCGACATCATGGTCGGCAAGGTCACCCCGAAGGGCGAAAGCCAGCTGACCCCGGAAGAGAAGCTGCTGCGTGCGATCTTCGGCGAGAAGGCCTCGGACGTGAAGGACAGCTCGCTGCGCGTGCCGCCGGGCATGGACGGCACCGTCATCGACGTGCAGGTCTTCACCCGCGACGGCATCGAGAAGGACAAGCGCGCCCGTCAGATCGAAGAGTCTGAAATCAAGCGCGTCAAGAAGGACTTCGACGACCAGTTCCGCATCCTGGAAGGTGCCATCTACGCCCGTCTGCGTTCGCAGATCGTGGGCAAGGTGGTCAACGGCGGTGCCAACCTGAAGAAGGGCGACACCGTTACCGACGCCTACCTGGACGGCCTGAAGAAGGCGGACTGGTTCGTGCTGCGCATGAAGGACGAGGACGCCTCGGAAGCCATCGAACGCGCCCAGAAGCAGATCCAGGCGCACGAGAAGGAATTCGAGCGTCGCTTCGCCGACAAGCGCGGCAAGATCACCGCGGGCGACGATCTGGCCCCGGGCGTGCTGAAGATGGTCAAGGTCTTCCTGGCCGTGAAGCGTCGCATCCAGCCGGGTGACAAGATGGCAGGCCGCCACGGCAACAAGGGTGTGGTCTCCAACGTGGTGCCGGTCGAAGACATGCCGTACATGGCCTCGGGCGAAACCGTGGACATCGTGCTGAACCCGCTGGGCGTGCCGTCGCGTATGAACATCGGCCAGATTCTGGAAGTGCATCTGGGTTGGGCCGCCAAGGGCCTGGGTCGCAAGATCCAGGGCATGCTGGAAGCCCAGGCCGCGATCAACGACCTGCGCACGTTCCTGGACGACGTGTACAACCACGACAAGACCCAGCACGCCAACCACGTCGATCTGACCCAGTTCAGCGACGAGGAGCTGCTGCGCCTGGCCGCCAACCTGACCGACGGCGTGCCGATGGCAACGCCGGTGTTCGACGGTGCCACCGAAGCCGAGATCAAGCACATGCTTGCCCTGGCCGACCTGCCGCTGAGCGGCCAGACCCAGCTGTATGACGGCCGCACCGGTGAGGCATTCGATCGCCACACCACCGTGGGCTACATGCACTACCTGAAGCTGAACCACCTGGTCGACGACAAGATGCACGCCCGTTCGACCGGCCCGTACTCGCTCGTTACCCAGCAGCCGCTGGGCGGCAAGGCGCAGTTCGGTGGCCAGCGCTTCGGTGAAATGGAAGTCTGGGCGCTGGAAGCCTACGGCGCGGCCTACACCCTGCAGGAAATGCTGACGGTGAAGTCCGATGACGTGCAGGGCCGCAACCAGATGTACAAGAACATCGTCGACGGTGAGCACGAGATGGTCGCGGGCATGCCGGAATCCTTCAACGTGCTCGTGAAGGAAATCCGCTCGCTGGCCATCAACATGGAACTGGACGGCAACTGATCGCGCAGGCGGGGGGGGCCCCCCCCCCCCCCCCCCCCCACAGAAACCACACCCCCCAACAAAAAAAATTAAACAATTGGGGTAAAAACCAAAAAAAAAAAGAGCAACA
>NZ_JBDJNT010000036.1:0-9771 GCF_039674525.1 Stenotrophomonas sp. TWI377 | reverse complement strand
GAGCCGGCCAGCGGCCGGCACTACCAGGACGCGAGGAGCCGGCCAGCGGCCGGCACTACCAGGATGCGAGGAGCCGGCCAGCGGCCGGCACTACCAGGATGCGAGGAGCCGGCCAGCGGCCGGCACTACCAGGACGCGAGGAGCCGGCCAGCGGCCGGCACTACCAGGATGCGAGGAGCCGGCCAGCGGCCGGCACTACCGGGATGTGCGCGATGCCGGCCAGCGGCTGGCATTGCCCGGATTCGTGCGCCGACCAACGCTCGGCGCCTACCGATGGATCGCGGCGCCCTCAGCGCCTGGCCGGTGCGTCCCCGGCCACGTAATACGCCGCCGTGCTGCGCGGCAGCGGAGCACGCCCCCGGATCCGGTCGGCGATCTTCTCGGCGATCATGATCGTGGTGGCGTTGAGGTTGCCGGTGATGATGCGCGGCATGATCGAGGCATCCACCACACGCAGGCTCTCCATCCCGTGCACACGGCCCTGGCCGTCCACCACGCTCATCGCATCGGTGCCCATCGCGCACGAGCAGGAGGGGTGGTAGGCGGTCTCGGCATGCGCGCGCACGAAGGCATCCAGTTCCGCATCGGTCTGGCACTCGGCGCTCGGACTGATCTCGCGGCCGCGGTACTCGTCCAGCGCGGGCTGGGCGATGATCTCGCGGGTGATGCGGATCGCATCGCGGAATTCCTGCCAGTCCTGATCGGTGGACTGGTAGTTGAACAGGATCGAGGGGTGCTCACGCGGGTCCAGCGACTTGGCATGCACATGCCCGCGGCTGGGCGTGCGCATCGAGCCCACATGCGCCTGGAAGCCGTGTTCCTTGACCGCGTTGGTGCCGTTGTAATTGATCGCCACCGGCAGGAAGTGGTACTGGATGTTCGGCCAGTCGAAGTCCTCGCGGGTGCGGATGAAGCCACCGGCCTCGAACTGGTTGCTGGCACCGATGCCGGTGCCGGCGAACAGCCATTCCGCACCGATCGCCGGCTGGTTCCACCACTGCAGCGCCGGGTACAGCGAGACCGGCTTTTTGCAGGCGTACTGCATGTACACCTCGAGGTGATCCTGCAGGTTTTCGCCGACGCCGGGCAGGTCGTGCACCAGCGGTACGCCAAGTGCGGCCAGCAACGCCGGCGCGCCCACCCCAGAGCGCTGCAGGATCTGCGGCGAGGCGATCGCACCGGCGCACAGCAGCACCTCGCGGCGGGCGGTAGCGTCGATCGGCTCGGCGCTGTTGCCGGCCAGGTAGCGCACGCCCACCGCGCGCTTGCCGGCGAACAGGATGCGGTCGGTGGTGGCGTGCACCACGATCTCCATCCCCTCGCGGTCCTTGGCCATGTCCAGGTAACCGCGCGCGGTACTGGAGCGGCGCCCGCGCGGAGTCACTGTGCGGTCCATCGGGCCGAAGCCTTCCTGCTGGTAGCCGTTGAGGTCATCGGTCCGTGGGTAGCCGGCCTGCACACCGGCCTCGACCATCGCGTGGAACAGCACGTTGTTGCCGTTCTTCGGGGTGGCCACGCTGACCGGGCCGTCGCCACCGTGGTAATCGTTGGCCCCGATGTCGCGGGTCTCTGCCTTGCGGAAGTACGGCAGCACGTCGTGGTAGCTCCAGTCCTCCAGACCATCGAAGCTGGCCCACTGATCGAAGTCCATCGCGTTGCCGCGGATGTAGCACATGCCGTTGATCAGCGAGGAGCCGCCCAGGCCCTTGCCGCGGCCGCACTCCATGCGCCGGTTGTTCATGTAGGGCTCCGGCTCGGTTTCATACGCCCAGTTGTAGCGGCGGCCCTGCAGCGGATAGGCCAGTGCGGCCGGCATCTGGGTGCGGAAATCCATCCGGTAATCCGGGCCGCCGGCTTCCAGCAGCAGCACGCTGACGCCGGCGTCTTCGGTCAGGCGTGCGGCCAGCGTGTTGCCGGCCGACCCGGCGCCGATGATGATGTAGTCGTACTCGCGCTTCATCGCGGTGTCTCCTGGTAAGGCCGGTTAGAACACCGACGCGTAGCGGTCCAGTTCAATCTGGATGGATTTGGTGCGGGTGTAGGCACGCAGCGTGGCCAGTCCGTTTTCGCGGCCGACACCGGACTGCTTGTAGCCGCCCACCGGCATCTGCGCCGGCGATTCGCCCCAGCTGTTGACCCAGCAGATGCCGGCCTCGAGCTGGTGGATCACCCGATGCGCGCGCGCCAGGTCCGGCGTCACCACACCGGCGGCGAGACCGTAATCGGTGTCGTTGGCGCGGCGCACGGCCTCGTCTTCGTCGTCGTACGCCAGCAGGCTCATCACCGGCCCGAAGATTTCCTCGCGTACGATGCGCATGTCATCGCGGCAATCGCTGAAGATGGTCGGTGCCACATAGCAGCCCTTGCCCAGCGCGCCGTCGGTCAGCCGTTCGCCGCCGCAGACCAGCCGTGCACCCTCGGCCTTGCCGCTGCCGATGTGCTCAAGCACGCGCTGCATGTGCGCGGCGCTGACCAGCGGGCCGAAGTTGGTGTCCTTGGCCAGCGGGTCGCCGATGCGGATGCGCTTGACCCGTTCCAGCAGTTTGGCTTCGAACGCGGCCAGGGTGCTGCGCGGCACGAACACGCGGGTGCCGTTGGTGCATACCTGACCGGAGCTGTAGAAGTTGGCCATCATCGCCACGTCGGCGGCCAGGTCCAGATCGGCGTCGGCGCAGATGATCAGCGGCGACTTGCCCCCCAGCTCCATGGTGACGTCTTTGAGCGTGGAGCTGGAGGCACTGGCCATCACCTTGCGGCCGGTGGCGGTGCCGCCGGTGAAGGAGATCTTCTCGATCAGCGGATGCTCGGTCAATGCCGAGCCGACGCCGGCGCCATCGCCAGGCAGCACGTTGAACACGCCATCGGGCAGGCCGGCCTCGGTGAAGATTTCCGCCAGCTTCAGCGCGGTCAGCGGCGTCACTTCGCTGGGCTTGAAGATCATCGCGTTGCCGGCGGCCAGCGCGGGGGCGGCCTTCCACAGCGCGATCTGGATCGGGTAGTTCCAGGCACCGATCGCGCCGACCACGCCAAGGGGCTCCTGCCGGGTGTAGAAGAAGCTGCTCTCACGCAGCGGCACCTGGCTGCCTTCCAGCCCGTGCATGACGCCGGCGTAGTACTCCAGCACGTCTGCACCGGTGACCACGTCCACGCTGAGCGTTTCGCTCAGGGCCTTGCCGGTGTTGCGCGATTCCAGCTCGGCCAGTGCATCGTTGCGCTCGCGCAGCAGCGCGACCGCCCGCAGCAGGATGCGCGAGCGCTCCACGGTGGTCAGCGCGGCCCATGCTTTCTGGCCGGCTTGGGCGCTCTCCACGGCAGCGTCGAGATCGTCGCTGTTGGCGCTGTGGACGTTGGCGAGCAGCTCGCCGTTGGCCGGATTGATGACCTGGAAGGTCTGTCCGCCCTGGGAGGGAACGTAGCGGCCGCCGATGTACAGCAGCTGGTCGGGGAGGGTAGGCATGTCGGTGACTCCTTTGCAGCGGGAGATCAGTGCGTCAACGCGTGAGATGCAGGAACTGCAGGTGACGCTCGTACTGATCGATGATGTCGTTGATGATCTGCTGGCGGCTGTAGCCGAACAGCTCGTAGTCCTGTCCACCTTCATAAAGATGCACTTCGGCGCGGTAGTAACGCTGGTTGCGGAAGCGCTGCGCGGCGAACGAAGGCGTGAGGTAGCCGCGCATGATCACCTGGTAGGTGAACACCTGTTGTTCGCCATGGTCCACCAGCAGCTCCATGTGACCCGGCTCGAACTTCGTCTGCACATCCAGGCCCTGTTCGAGCAGCTGCGCCGCGACGGCTTCGATCGCCGGCTTCACATCGGTATCCATGAACCGGTACACCTCGTCGCGGACCGGGAAATGCACCGCCTGGGTGATGCGCTGGCGCCAGCCGCGCTGGTGTCGCGATTGCCCGATCAATGGGATCGGCGAGTACTGCGAGGCTTTCTTGCGCTGCGACTCTTCGCCCAGCGCGCGGGTCAGGCCCCACAGCATCAGCAGCAACACCACCGAGAACGGCAGCGAGGCCAGCACCACCGCGGATTTGAGTGCATCCATGCTGCCGGCCAGCAGCAGTCCGGCGGTGACCAGGCCGGTCATCACGCCCCAGAAAACGCGCAACCAGCGCGGGCCGTCGTCTTCCGGATTGCCGCCCTGCGAGGACAGCGTGGACAGCACCACCGTGCCGGAATCGGCCGAGGTGACGAAGAAGATGAAGCTGACGATCACCGTGACCGCGATGACGGCGCGGCTCCACGGATAGCTCTCCAGCAGCGCGTACAGCACGGTCGGCGGGTTCTCCACCGCCATCTGCGCCAGGTGTACCTGGTCGTGATGCAGGATCTGGTCCAGCGCGCTGTTGCCGAAGATCGACAGCCAGGCCAGGGTGAAGCCGAGCGGGATCAGCAGCACGCCGAGCACGAATTCGCGGATGGTGCGGCCGCGCGAGATGCGCGCGATGAACAAACCTACGAACGGCGCCCAGCCGATCCACCAGGCCCAGTAGAACACCGTCCAGTTGCCCAGCCAGTCCGGGCGCCCGCCGTAGGCGTACACATCGAAACTCTTGCCGACCACGTTGCCCAGGTAGTCGCCCATGTTCTGCATGAAGGCATTGAGCAGGTACTGGGTGGGGCCGGCGAACAGCATGAACAGCAGCAGCGAGATCGCCAGCAGCATGTTGATGTTGGACATCCAGCGCACGCCTTTCTCCACGCCGGACACGGCCACGGTGATCGCCGCGCCCATCATCAGCACGATCAGCCCGACCTGCACCCAGGCCGCGTGCGGCACCGGGAACAAGGTGTTCAGGCCGGCGTTGAGATGCAGCACGCCAAAGCCCATGTCCGCGCCGAGGCCGAACACGGTGGCCACGATGCCCAGGGCATCCACGGTGTAGCCGATCGGCCCGTTGATGCGCTTGCCGATCAACGGATACAGCGCCGAGCGCAGCGCCAGTGGCAGGTTGTGGCGGTAGGCGAAGTAGGCCAGCGCCATCGCGGCCAGCGCGAACACGCCCCAGCCATGCAGGCCCCAGTGCAGGAACAGCAGCTGCATGGCCTGGCGCGCGCTGGCCTCGCCACTGCCGGTGCCGCCCTGCGGCGGCAACAGGTAATGGGTCAGTGGCTCGGAGACGCAGAAGAAGAACAGGGTGATGCTGATGCCGGCGGCGAACAGCATGCCGGCCCAGGACAGATAGCTGAACTCCGGCTCGTCATGGTCCGCGCCGAGTTTGACGTTGCCATAGCCGGACAACGCCACGCCGACCACGAACACCAGGTACACGGTCATCGCCAGCAGGTAATACCAGCCGACATTGCGCGAGGCCCAGGTCTGGGCATCGAGCAGCATCACGCCGGCATCGATGGGAAACACGGTGACCAGAATGGCGAATGCCGCCACGATCGTGGCGGCAAGCAGGAACACGGGTCGAAGCGTGCGCACCTCGGGCAGAGGCGGCTCCACGGTACTCATGGGGTGGGGGATACTCCCGGTGCCGGAGCGGCAGACGGCGGGATTTATCGCACAGGCGCTGTGGACAGCCTGTTTACACGCTCACGATGCCCGCCGCGCAAGGGCGGCGGGTGCACAGGGGTCAGCGCAGCGCGCTGCTCGGCACATCGATCGACATCGCCAGTGCGAGGTGATCGGAGAACGCGGCCGGCACGGCTTCGGCACTGCGTTGCTGCAGGCCGTCGCTGAGCAGGATGTGGTCGATCGCCCGGTCCGGGCGCCAGCTGGGGAAGGTCGGCACCACGCAGCCTGGCGGCTGCAGCGTCGTCTTCTGGTACAGCACCTGCATTTCGGGACGTTCGGCCAGGCAGTTGAAATCGCCCATCAGCACGGCGTTGGGGTGGTCGGAGAGCAGATCGGCAATGAAGGCCAATTGCGACATGCGCGAATTGGTCCCCAAGGACAGATGCGCCACCGCCACCGCCAGGCCCTGGCTGCCTTCACCGAACTTGGCCAGCAGCACGCCGCGCCCGCCGATCCGGCCGGGCAGGGCGTGGTCCTGGACCTCGACCGGCTCGAGTTTGCTGAGCAGGCCGTTGGCGCTGGAGGCGACCCCACCCATCCGGCGGTTGGGCTGGTGGCTCCAGTAATTGAAGCCGGCGCGCTCGGCCAGATAGTGGGTCTGGTTGGTGAAGCCCGAGCGCAGGCTGCCGGGATCGGCCTCCTGCAGGCCGACGATGTCGTGTTCGCGGGCCATCTGCGCGATGGCATCCAGGCTGGTTCGCTTACGCCCGGCCGGCAGTGCATGCGACCAGCTGCGGGTCACGTAGTCACTGTAGCGGCGGGTGCTCGAACCGGCCTGGATATTGGCCGTCAGCAGGCGCAGGGTCCGCGTGTGGGGGGAGGTCACGACGGTTCGCTATCGCTGGATCAGTTGGCCTTGCCGGCGCGTTCGCGCGCGATCAGGTGATCGGCGATGCGCAGCATGTCCGGGAAGCCCTTGCCCTTGACCAGGTACTTGCCGTTGACGATCACCGACGGGGTGCCGGAGATCTTGCTGCGCTGGGCGAACTGCTTGGCCGAGTTGGTCTTGGCGTTGACGGCGAAGCTGCCCATCATCGCGGCGAACTGCTTCGGGTCGGCGCCGTGCTTGCCGTAGAAGTTGGCGATGTCGTCGACCGAATCACGGCCGCGCTCGCCCTTCAGGCTCTGCTCGGCATGGATCGCGGCGTACATGGCTTCGTGGGTCTTTTCCTGCAGGCCCATGGCCTGCGCGGCGTAGAACGCACGGCCGTAGTCATCCCAGGTGCCGCCGAACATGGCCGGCACGTAGACGAAATTGACATCGCTCGGCAGACCGGCCTTCCACGGCCCGATCAGCGGCTGGAACGCGGCGCAGGCCGGGCACACGTAACCGAAGATTTCGGCGACTTCGATCTTGCCGGTGGCCGGCTGGAACGGCTGGCCATTCTCGATCACCACATAGTCGGTGCCGGCAACCGGCTCCGGGCCGGTCGGGCGCGACGAGGCCGGCGCCGGCGCCGGGGTGGTGGCTTCGGCAGCGGCGGTCTCGGCGGCGGCGGTTTCACCGCTGGCGGCCGGGGCCTGCTCGCTCGGGGGGGCCGTTTCGGTGGCCGGGGTGCTGCTCGGCGCGGCCGGTTCGGCCGGGGCGGTGGTGTTGGCGGTACCGTCCTGCGCCTTGCAGGCAGCCAGGATCGGCAGCAGGGCCATGAGCGTAATGGCGAAACGGGTCTTCATCGAAGCATCTCCAGCGGATGAGCATGGTGGGACCGACGCTGGGAGCGTCGGCCAGGGAAGCATGATGACACGCGGAAACGAGCGTCCCGCGTGCACGGTGCGTGATGGTTCAGCGAGCGCTGTTAGAGCGCCTTGCCGCTGCGCGCACGGGCGATCAGGGCATCTGCATTGCGCAGCATCGACTCGAACGAGTCGCCCTTGACCAGGTACACGCCATTGACGATCAGCGTCGGCGTGCCGGGCACCTTGGTGCGCAGGGCGAAGGCACGGGCGGCCTTGACCTTGGCATCCACGGCGTCGCTCTTGAGCGCGGTGATGTACTGCGCCGGGGCCACGCCAAAGCCCTGGTAGAACGCGGCCAGTTCATCCGGCGAGACGTTCTGCATCGGCAGCGAGCCCTTCTCATGCAGGGCATCGAACATGGCGCGATGGCTGCGCTTGGCCACGCCCAGCTGGTCGGCGGCGTAGTAGGCGCGGGCAAACGAATCCCACACGCCCCCGAAAGCGGCCGGCACCGGGGTGAAGCGGACGTCCTTGGGCAGCTTGGCGGCCCAGGCTTCCAGCTGCGGCTCGAAGTGCGCGCAGTGCGGGCAGGTGTAGCCGAACATCTCCACGACTTCGATCTTGCCGGCCAGCGGCGCGAACGGACCGGCATCGGCGATGCGTTCGTAATCCTTGCCCTCCACCAGCGGGGCCGGGGTGGCAGCGAGGGTGGTCAACGGGCTCAGGGCCAGCAGCAACAACATCAGGCGGGGCATCAACGTCATCTACATCCATCTCCATACAGAAAAAACGACGCCGGCCCAGTCGCCGGCGTGCCAGTGAACATACCCCGCCGGCCGGGGCGTCCGCATCGGTCATCCGACCAAGGGGATGCGCTGCGGGGTGGGCGGTCGTCAGGGAGCCTGCGCGCCTCCGGCGACCGGGGTGGCGGCTGCGGCGACGTCATCGGCCCGGTTGTGCAGGCCCTGCAGGTAGCTGGCCAGGGCCTGGATTTCCTGCTCGGTCAACGACTTGGCGATCGAGGCCATGATCTGGAAGTGGGCCTTGTCCGTTTCCTGGGTGGTCCCGGCCTGATACTCCTGCAGGCGGCGCGCGACATACGCTGCGTGCTGGCCACTGATATGCGGGTAGGCCGGGCCGGGATTGCCCGCGCCGGTGGGGCCGTGGCACGCCATGCAGGCCGGGATGCCGCGCTCGGCATCGCCGCCGCGATACAGCTGCTGGCCGATCTCATAGAACTTCTTGCCCGCGTACGGGCCCTCGGTCACCGCGCCATCGTCGGCGATGCCGGCCGTGGCCTTCTGCGTGGCGAAGTAGGCACCGATGTCGCGCATGTCCTGCGGGGTGAGGTCCTGCACGAACGGCACCATCGCCGCCGAAGCCCCGGAGGTGCGCTGCCCATTGGCGATCAGGGCCATCTGCTGGGCGCTGTAGCGCTCGCTCTGGCCGGCGATGCTCGGGTACATCTCCACCGTGGAATTGCCATCGGCCGAGTGACAGGCCGCGCAGGCGGCCGCCTTGGTCTGCCCGGCCTTGGGATCGCCCCAGGTGGTTTTGCTGAAATCGACCTCCAGCGAGGCGGTCTTGATCGGCCCGTTGTCCGGCAGGGGCGTGATCGAGGTCTGGGCAACGGCAACGGCGGCGAGCAGCGATACAGCAAGTGCGGAAACGGCAAGAACGCGAGCATGGCGCATGCGGAAGCTCCGTGTGGACCGGGCTGGCGGTTGCGGGACCGCAACCACGGGGATCGCCCGATTATCAACGCCGTTTCACGCCACGGTCAACGCAGGGTGCAGCAAAACCGAGCGCGGGCAGCGCGGATCGGGCCCGGACATGCGATCCTATGCCCATGTCATTGCTCCTCGAACGCGCCCAATACCTGCTTTCGGCCCACAACACCCGGCAATTGCCGGAAGACGTGGGCGCGGAAGTCGCCTTTGCCGGTCGCTCAAATGCTGGCAAGTCCAGTGCCCTCAACGCCCTGACCCGCCAGAACAGCCTGGCCCGGGTCTCCAAGACCCCCGGCCGCACCCAGCAGCTGGTGTTCTTCGAGGTCACCCCGGAGGCCAAGCTGGTCGATCTGCCCGGCTACGGCTACGCCAAGGTCCCGCTGGATCTGCAGGCGCACTGGCAGGCGTTCATCGACCAGTACTTCCGTACCCGCGAGGCCCTGCGTGGCCTGGTGGTGGTGATGGACATCCGTCACCCGCTGAAGGACTACGACCGCCAGATGCTCGCCTATGCGGTGCAGCGCGGCCTGCCGGCGCACGCGCTGCTGACCAAGGCCGACAAGCTCGGCCGTGGCCAGCAGGGCATCGCCCTGCAGAAGGTGCGCAAGGAACTGCAGTCCTCCTTCGGCGATACCGTCAGCGTGCAGACCTTCTCCGGTCCCGCCCGCCAGGGCGTGGATGAAGCCCGCGGCATCATCGGCGGCTGGCTGGGCCTGAACAAGCCGGCGCCCGAAGCGGCCTGATCCGGGCGTTGCCGCGGTCCAACGGGCCGCGCGGCGCCGGGTAGTGCCGGCCGCTGGCCGGCTGCTCTTTCCATCAGATGTATCGGG
>NZ_JBDJNT010000035.1:0-16956 GCF_039674525.1 Stenotrophomonas sp. TWI377 | reverse complement strand
CTAGCTTCAGGTGCTAGCGGGGGCAACTTCGTGGAGGTTCGAGTCCTCTCCTGGGCACCATGACTCAGAAAATGATCAAACCCGCGCAAGCGGGTTTTTTCGTTTCTACCGTCCGGTAACAAAAAAAACCCCGCCTTTCAGCGGGGTTTTTCGTTTCAACGTATCACGTGCTCAGTGCCCACCGGCCGAGGCAGCGCCCGCCCCTGCACCGAACGGCGGCTTGGCCAGCCACAGGAAGGCGATGATGGCCAGGAAGATCCAGCCCAGCAGGAAGAAGATGTCGTTGAAACCCATCTGCGAGGCCTGGTGGTTGATCATGTTGTTGAGCGCCGCCGCGCCATGCTGCAGGTCGCCCTGCCCCATCGCGGTCACCTGGTCCTGCATGCCGGGGGTGTAACCGGAGATGTGCTCGGTCAGATGCGCATGGTGCTCCTGGGTACGGCGTGCCCACAGCCATGTCGTCAGCGAGGCGGCGAAGCTGCCGCCCAGCGTGCGCAGGAAGGTGGCCAGGCCGGAACCGGCGGCGATCTCGCGACCGTCCAGATCCGACAGCAGGATCTGCAGCACCGGCATGAAGAACAACGCCACGCCGATACCCATGATCAGCTGGATGCCGGCCACGTGGCCGAAGTCCACCTGCAGGTTGAAGCCCGAGCGCAGGAAGCTGGTGAAGGACAGGAAGATGAAGGCGATCGTGGCCAGCATGCGCATGTCGAACCGCGAGGCGTACTTGCCCACGAACGGCGTCATGATCACCGGCAACACGCCGATCGGCGCGGTCGCCAGGCCGGCCCAGATCGCGGTGTAGCCCATGTCACGCTGCAGCCATTGCGGAATCAGCAGCGCCACGCTGAAGAAGGCCGCGTAGGCCACCACCATCGCCAGCGTCCCGGCGCGGAAGTTGCGGTGCCGGAACAGGCGCAGATCGACGATGGGATCCTTGTCGGTCAGTTCCCAGATCAGGAACACCGCCAGCGCCACCACCGACACACAGGCCAGCACGACGATCTTGGTCGAACTGAACCAGTCTTCGTCGTTGCCCAGATCGAGCACCAGCTGCAGCGCGCCCACGCCGATCACCAGGGTGATCAGGCCGACGTAATCCATCTTCGGCTTTTCGACGTGTTCGGGGCGCCCCTTGAGCTGGTTGCCCACCACCAGCGCCGCGAAGATGCCGAGTGGCACGTTGATCAGGAAGATCCATTCCCAACTGTAGTTGTCGGTGATCCAGCCACCGAGGATCGGGCCGGCGATCGGCGCGACCACGGTGATCATGGCCAGCAACGCCAGCGCCTGCCCGCGCTTCTCGCGCGGATAGAGCGAGACCAGCAGGCTCTGCGTGATGGGGTACATCGGGCCGGCGACGAAGCCCTGGATGGCACGTGAAACGACCAGCATGCCCATGCTCTGGGCCAGGCCGCACAGCAGCGAAGCCAGGGTAAAGGCCAGCGTGGCCCACACGAACAGCTTGGTCTCGCCGAAGCGCCGGCTGAGGTAGCCGGTCAGCGGCAGCGCGATGGCGGTGCTGACCGCGAACGAGGTGATGACCCAGGTGGCCTGCTGCGAACTGGCGCCGAGATTGCCGGCGATGGTCGGCAACGAGACGTTGGCGATGGTGGTGTCCAGGACCTGCATGAACGAGGCCATCGCCAGGCCTGCGGTGCACAGGGCGACGTTGGCCGGCCGGAAGGCCGTGCCGGGGGCCGCGGGGGCGCCCGGTGCGGCGGGAGCTTGTGCGGACATGGTGGCCTCAGCTCGCCTTGCCCTGCTGCGGCAGGTTGCGCTGGATGATCTGGTGGATCACATCGTCAGCGCTGTGCAGCTGCTTGGCGTAGACGTCGGTATCGAACACCTGGCCCTTGGCGATGTCGGTCGGCAGCACGGTGCCCTTCTGGTCACGCAGGCTCACTTCGGCCTTGATCGACAGACCGATGCGCAGCGGATGCTCGGCCAGCTGCTTGGCATCGATGGCGATGCGCACCGGCACGCGCTGCACGATCTTGATCCAGTTGCCGCTGGCGTTCTGCGCCGGCAGCAGCGAGAACGCCGAACCGGTGCCCAGGCCGAGGCTGTCGATGCGGCCCTTGTAGGTCACATCGCCGCCGTACAGGTCCGAACGCAGCTCCACTTCCTGGCCCAGGCGCATGTGGCGCAGCTGGGTTTCCTTGAAGTTGGCTTCCACCCACATCTGCTCGGTCGGCACCACGGCCATCAGGGCATTGCCCGGCTGCACGCGCTGGCCGACCTGCACCGAACGACGCGCCACGTAACCGGTGACCGGCGCGACGATGCCGGCGCGGGCATTGTTGAGGTAGGCCTGGCGCAGCTGCGCGGCAGCAGCCTGCACGTCGGGCTGGGTGGCGATCACGGTGTCATCGACCAGCGCGTTGCTCTGCTCGAAGGTCTCGCGCGAACCGGCCACGGCGGCTTCGGCAGCCGCCAGCTCGGTGCGGGCGTGCGCCAGTTCTTCGTTGGAGATCGCGCCGCTGCTGGCCAGGTCCTTACGACGGTTGAAGTCCTCGCGCACGCGCTTGAGGGTGACCTGGCGCGCGTTCAATTCAGCCTGGGCCCCTTCCACGCTGCGGTACAGACCGCGCACCTGGCGGACCGTCTTGGCGAGGTTGGCTTCGGCCTGCTGCAGGGCCACTTCGGTGTCGGCCGGGTCCAGCTGGACCAGCAGCTGGCCGCGCTCGACGCGCATGCCGTCATCGGCGTTGATCCCGACCACGGTGCCGCTGATCAGCGGGGTGATCTGGACCTGGTTGCCCTGCACGTAGGCATCGTCGGTTTCTTCGAACCAGCGGCCGAACATGAAGTACCACAGGGCCAGCGCGGCCAGCAGCAGCACCACGATGACCAGCAGGCCGCGCAGCAGCTTGCCACGACGGGAGGGAGCTGCCTTCTCGGCAGCGGGAGCGGAGGTCTGACTCATGGGGATGACTCTCAGGAATGCGAGGATTCGGGGGTGGCGGCGACCGTGGCGGCATCGCTGGTCGGGGTGAAGCCACCGCCCAACGCCTGGCTCAGGCGGACCGAAACAAGGATCTGACGCGACTGCAGTTCGGCCAGCCGCTGCTGGGAGACCAGCAACTGCTCTTCGACGCTGAGCACATCCAGGTAGCTGCCGATGCCGGCGCGGTAGCGCTGTTCGGCCAGATCATGGGCGGCACGTGCGGTGCTGACGGCCTGGGCCTGGGCACTGGCCTGATCGGCCAGTGAGCGCACCGCATTGACCTGGTCGGCAACATCGCGCAGCGCGTTGAGCACGGACTGGTTGTAGTCAGCCACGGCCAGGTCGTATTGCGCGTCGGTCTTGCCCAGGTTGGCGCGCAGGCGGCCACCGTCGAAGATCGGCAGACTCAGTGCCGGGCCGAGGAAGGCGAACGTCGAGCCACTCTTGAGCAGCTGGTCCACTTCACTGGAAACCACGCCACCCAGGGCGGTCAGGTTGAGGCTGGGATAGAACGCGGCCTTGGCCGCGTGGATCTCGCGGTTGGCTGCTTCCACGCGCCAGCGCGCGGCGACGATGTCCGGGCGACGGCCGAGCAGTTCGCTCGGCAGCACGCCGGGCAGCTGCAGGGCCAGCGGGTTCAACACCTGCGGGCGCACGATCTGCAGGCCCCGGTCGGGGCCCTGCCCGACCAGCGCGGCGAGCGCGGTGCGGGCTTCGTCGATCTGCTGCTGCGCGGCCTGCTGTTGCTGCTGCGCGGCCGGAATACGGGCTTCGGCCTGGCGGGTCTGCAGGTCACTGTCGATGCCAGCGGCGCGCCGCTGACGGGTCAGGTCCAGGGTCTTCTGCGAGCGCGCCAGTTCTTCGCTGGCCACGTCATGCAGCGTCCATGCGTAACCGAGCTGTGCATACGCCTCGGCGATGGCGGCCGAGAGATTCAGGCGTGCGGCCTGGGCGTCCACTTCGGCGGCATGACCGCTGTCCACGGCCGCTTCCCAGGCGGCGCGCTTGCCACCCCACAGGTCGATGCCGTAGCTGAAGCTCAGGTAGGCCTGGCCGCTGCCGGCATAGCTGCCACCGAGCTCGTCGCCGACCATCGATTCGGGCAGGCGTACGCCGGTGTAGCCACCGGAGGCGGAGACGCTGGGCAGGCGGTCGGCGCGGGCGGTGCCGATCTGGGCACGCGCCTGGCGCAGGCGTGCATCGGCCGCGTCCAGCCCCGGATTGCGCTGCAGGCCTTCGGCGATCAACGCGTCCAGCTGCGGATCGCCCAGCGCGCGCCACCAGTCCGTGGCTGGCCAGCCGGGCTGGCTCAGGCCGTTGCCGGCCAGGGTGCGCTGGGCCTGCAGGCTGTCGGCATCCAGCAGACGGCCCTGCGGCTCCAGGCCGCGGCTGCTGGCACACGCGGCCAGCGCAAGCGCCAGCGCGGAGACCAGCACCGGCCGCAGTGGGCGCAGTGAATAAGAACGTTCAAACATGGAAGTCATGGCGTTACCAGTGAGTCGCGTACACGGGTCATGAGGGAAAGCAGCTGCGCGCGTTCGTCCGGAGACAGATCACGCATGGCGTCGTCGATGGTCTGGTCGCCCCGCTGTTTGAGGCGGGCCCACAACTGGCGGCCCGGCTCGGTCAGCACGATCTGCAGCGCCCGTCGGTCCTGGGCGTGCGGCTCGCGCCGCACGCAGTCCAAGGCTTCCAGCTTGTCCAGCAGGCGGGTGACCGCGCTGGGCACCTGGTCCAGGGCCTGGGCCAACTCGTTGGCGGTGCACGGGGCACGCGCCGCGAGTACCTTCAGACCGAGATAGTGGGTGAAGCCAATACCGAGGTTTTCCTCGGCCATCGACGTGTCTAGCTGACGGACCAGGCCATCGCGCACTTGGCGCAGCAGGAGTCCGAAGCTGGGGGGATGGGCATCAGGGCAGATCATGGGTGAGCATTCTCTTCCAAAAAATATATTTCTCAATAGAAATATTCAATCTGGAACCAAATGCTGTGTTGCAGCAATCAGGACAATGGGGAGGTCGCTACCTTAATGGCGCCCGCCACTGGCCGGGTATTACAATTTGGACAATGGATAACACTTTCAGGCCAGCGCTGGAGACCGACGCCACCCAGATGATCCGCAACCAGGTCCTGGACTGGTTCGAACGGGACGACGGGCTGGGCGTGCTCGGCTTCCGCATCGAGAGCCCCAAGGGGCTGGAACGCGAGATCGACTGGCACCAGCACCGGCGCGCCCAGCTGATCTGCGTGGAGGCCGGGCTGCTGACCACCCGCACCCGCCACGGCACCTGGTCGCTGCCACCGGGCTGTGCCGGCTGGATGCCGCCGGGCGAGCCGCATACGGTGGATATCTGCGGGCCGCTGCGTGGCTGGGGCGTGATCGTGAGCGCACCGATGGCCTGTGACCTGCCCGACGAACCCTGCGTGCTGGCCATTTCCGATCTCCTGCAGGCGCTTTCGCTGCGCGTCACCGCGTGGGTGCCCGCGGCCGAGCCGAGCCTGCGCCAGCAGCACATGATCGAGGTCCTGCTGGACGAGATCCGCAATGCGCCGCGCCAGCGCATGCACCTGCCGATGCCGCAGGACCGGCGCCTGCTGCGGATCGCCTCGCAGCTGATCGCCGACCCGGCCGACGGCCGCAGCCTGGAGCAATGGGCCCGGTGGGCCGGGCTGTCGCCGCGTACACTGACCCGGCACTTCCGCGATGAAACCACGCTCAGCTTTGCGCAATGGCGCCAGCAGGCCCGGCTGGCCGAGGGGCTGCGCCGGCTGTCCGATGGCCAGAGCGTGTCCGATATCGCGCACGAACTGGGGTTCAGCAGCCCCAGCGCCTTCGTCACCGTGTTCCGCCGCCACTTCGGCAGCCCGCCCGGGCGCTATCTGGCGCGCAGCGGACACCCCCTGAACCCATCACGCGGCTTGGCATCCCCGGCCGCATCCGGATAATCATCCGCCTGCGAGGGCGACAGCCGTCGCCGTCCCTTGCCACAGGTAACAATCCCGCATGACCGATCTTGCCCGCCCCGCGTTCCACGGCTTTGAACAGCTGCCCCTGCGCGAGTACGCCGAACGGGCGTACCTGGACTACTCGATGTACGTGGTGCTCGACCGCGCACTGCCGTTCCTCGGCGACGGTCTCAAGCCGGTGCAGCGCCGCATCATCTATGCGATGAGCGAGCTGGGCCTGAATGCCGCCTCCAAGCCGAAGAAGTCCGCGCGTACCGTCGGTGACGTGATCGGCAAGTACCACCCGCATGGCGACAGCGCCTGCTACGAAGCGCTGGTGCTGATGGCCCAGCCGTTCTCGTACCGCTACCCGCTGATCGAAGGCCAGGGCAACTTCGGCTCGACCGATGATCCCAAGTCGTTCGCGGCGATGCGCTACACCGAGTCCAAGCTGACCCCGATCGCCGAAGTGCTGCTGGGCGAGATCAACCAGGGCACCACCGACTGGACGCCGAACTTCGACGGCACGCTGGAAGAGCCGACCTGGATGCCGGCGCGCCTGCCGCACCTGCTGCTCAATGGCACCACCGGCATCGCCGTGGGCATGGCCACCGACGTGCCGCCGCACAACCTCAACGAGATCGTCAGCGCGCTGCTGCACCTGCTCGATGACCCGGATGCGACGGTCACCGACCTGTGCGAGCACGTGAAGGGGCCGGACTATCCGAGCTTCGCCGAGATCATCACCCCGATCGCCGATCTGCGCACCATGTATGAGACCGGCTACGGCAGCGTGCGGGCGCGTTCCACCTTCCTGAAGGAGAACGGCAACATCGTGGTCAACGCGCTGCCGTTCCAGGTGTCGCCGTCGAAGGTGATCGAGCAGATCGCCGCGCAGATGCGCGCCAAGAAGCTGCCGTGGCTGGAGGACATCCGCGATGAGTCCGACCACGCCAACCCGGTGCGCGTGGTGCTGGTACCGCGCTCCAACCGCGTGGACGCCGAGCAGCTGATGGGCCACCTGTTCGCCACCACCGATCTGGAGCGCAGCTACCGGGTCAATCTCAATGTGATCGGCCTGGACGGCCGCCCGCAGGTCAAGAACCTCAAGACCCTGCTCAGCGAGTGGCTGCAGTTCCGCAGCACCACCGTGACCCGCCGCCTCAACCATCGCCTGCAGAAGGTCGAGCGCCGCCTGCATATGTTGGATGGCTTGCTGATCGCCTTCCTCAACCTGGATGAAGTGATCCACATCATCCGCACCGAGGACGAAGCCAAGCCGGCGCTGATCGCGCGCTTCGCGCTGAGCGAGGAACAGGCCGAGTACATCCTGGAAACCAAGCTGAAGCAGCTGGCCCGCCTGGAAGAGATGAAGATCCGCGGCGAGCAGGACGAGCTGGCCAAGGAGCGCGACAAGATCGTCGGCATCCTGGAGAGCAAGGCCAAGCTGAAGAAGCTGATCCGCGATGAGCTGGTGGCCGATGCCAAGAAGTTCGGCGATGACCGTCGTTCGCCGCTGGTGCAGCGTGGCGCGGCGCAGGCCATCGATGAAACCGAGCTGGTGCCGAGCGAGCCGATGACGGTGGTGCTCTCGGAGAAGGGCTGGATCCGTGCGGCCAAGGGCCACGACATGGACCCGTCCACCCTGTCCTACCGTGATGGCGATGCGCTGCTCGGTTCGGTGCGCGCACGCAGCACGCAGCAGGTGGCGTTCCTGGACAGCGAGGGCCGGGCCTATTCGACCCTGATCCACACCCTGCCCTCGGCCCGCGGCAACGGCGAACCGCTGACCGGTCGCTTCTCGCCGGCGCCGGGCAGCGCCTTCATGACCCTGGCCAGTGGCGAGAACAACACGCGCTTCGTGCTGGCCTCCACGCACGGCTATGGCTTCGTGACCCGCTTCGAGAACCTCACCGGCCGCAACAAGGCCGGCAAGGCGATGCTCAACCTGACCTCCGGCTCCAAGGTGCTGACCCCGGCCGTGGTGGCCAATCCGGAGACGGATCGCATCGTGGCCGTGACCAGCTCGGGCAACCTGCTGGCGATCGCGGCCAGCGACCTGCCGGAACTGGACAAGGGCAAGGGCAACAAGATCATCGACATCCCCAAGGCCAAGCTCGCGACCGAGCGCGTGGTCGCGGTGGTATCGGTGGCGCCGGGCAACACGCTGCTGGTGCGCAGCGGCCAGCGCACCATGAACCTGTCGTTCAAGGATCTGGACACCTACCTGGGCACCCGCGCGACCCGTGGCCACCTGCTGCCGCGTGGTTGGCAGAAGGTGGAAGGGCTGGCGGTGGAGTAAGCGTCGCGGTGCTGACGTGAATCGGAACGGCCGGGGAAACCCGGCCGTTTTTTTGTTGCACCCACAGAAAAGGCCGGGTTCCCCGGCCTTTCTGATCGTCTCAACGTCGGCTGGCTGGCAGAAGCTGGCAGGCGGACGAGGGTTCAGCCGCTGGCTGGCGAAGGCTGGCTGGCGTGCGGAACCCGATGCCGTGGCACCGGTAGTGCCGGCCGCTGGCCGGCTCCCCGGAAGACCGGAACGCACCCACTCAATGCGCAGCGGTGCCCTTCGCATCCATCTTGCTGGTCTGGTACAGCGCCAGGCCGATGCGCTTGATCAGGCCCAGCTGCTGCTCCAGCCACCAGGCGTGGTCTTCTTCGGTGTCCTTCAACTGCACCAGCAGCATGTCGCGGCTGACGTAGTCTTGATGCTGTTCGCACAGTTTCATGCCGGCGGCCAGGTTGTCACGGACGCTGTACTCGGTCTCCAGGTCCTTCTGCAGCATCTCTTCCACGGTCACGCCGGGCTCGAACCCATGCGGGCGCATGTCCGGGTCGCCGCCGAGGAAGAGAATCCGGCGCAGCAGCGCATCGGCGTGCTGGGTCTCTTCTTCCATTTCGTGGTTGAGGCGCTCATAGAGCGCGAACAGGCCCTGGTCTTCGTAGCGGCGCGAATGGATGAAGTACTGGTCGCGCGCGGCCAACTCGCCACGCAGCAGTTCCTTCAAGCAGGCGATGACGTCCGGGTTGCCTTTCATGGGGGGTGCTCCTGATGAATCAATGCGCGCATGGTGCCCTATCTAAAATTCCGGTGATCTAATCGGAATCAGTTGCAGTTGCGTATCGCTCGGCGTGCACAGGGCGTTCACGCCTCCCCTACAATCGAACCACACCTACAAGGGGATGCGCAGGATGCGGCATTGGCTGAAGCGGTTGGTCTGGGGGGTGCTGATACTGACGCTGGCGACGGTTTTCATGGTGTGGTGGCTGCTGCGTGGCAGCCTGCCCATGCTGGAAGGCAAGCAGGCCATGACCGGCCTCGCGGCGCCCGTGAACATCACCCGTGACGCGCTGGGCGTGGTCACCATCGAGGCCGGAAGCCAGGTCGATGCGATGCGGGCGCTGGGGCTGGTGCATGCGCAGGAGCGTTACTTCGAGATGGACCTGGTGCGCCGGACCGCGGCTGGCGAGTTGGCCGAGCTGTTCGGGCCGGCGGCGATCGAGATGGACAAGCGCATGCGGGTGCACCGGCTGCGGGCGCGAACCGAGGCCCATCTGGATGTTGCCATGGGCAGCAGCGCCACTGCCTTACAGGCCTATGTGGATGGCATCAACCAAGGCGTCGCGGATCTTCGGGTACGGCCTTGGCCCTATCTGCTGCTGCGCCAGACGCCCGCCCCGTGGCGTGCCGAAGACAGCGTGCTGACCGGGCTGGCGATGTATGCCGACCTGCAGGACCCGACCAATCAGAACGAACTGGCGATGGCGCGGGTCCGCGCGGTGGTGCCACCGGCACTGTATGCGCTGCTCAGCCACGATGGCAGCGAATGGGATGCCCCCCTGTTCGGCGCGGCGCGCGGCAACGCACCGCTACCGGACGCCACTGCGCTCAACCTGCGACAACCCGATACGGCGCAGGCAACCCGCGCCGCCACGGCCGGTCATCTGGACCCCGACGTGCTGGGCAGCAACAACTTCGCCGTGTCCGGTGCATTGACCGCGGACGGTCGCGCCATCGTCGCCGACGACATGCACCTGGGACTGCGCGCGCCGAATCTCTGGTTCCGGGTACGGCTGCGCTATCCCGATCCGCAGGCACCCGACGGCCGCGTTGATGTCAGTGGCTTCTCGCTGCCCGGCCTACCGGCCATCGTGGTCGGCAGCAACGGGCACGTGGCCTGGGGCTTCACCAACAGCTACATCGACACCGCCGATTTCCGCAGCGTGCCCGCCAATGCGCCGGGCATCACCACGCATGAGGAGCGTATCCGCGTCGCCGGTCAAGCGCCGGTGACGCTGCGGGTGCGCGAGACCGACTGGGGGCCGCTGCTGCACACACAGCCGGACGGCAGTGGCGAGGCCCTGCGCTGGACGGCGCAGCTTCCCGGTGCGATAAAACTGGACTTCGCCGAGATGGCGCGCGCGGCGACGCTTGAGGAGGCCTTCCACGTAGCCGACCGCAGCGGCATTCCGGCACAGAATCTGGTGATCGCTGACCGCAGCGGTCGCATCGCCTGGCGGTTGATCGGCACACGCCCTGACCGCGCTGCGGACTGCCCGCCGAGCGGCAATACGACCACAGCACCTGCAAGCTGCACGCCTTGGGCGATCCGCAGCGATGGCTCGCCTGCATTGATCGATCCACCCACGCATCGGCTGTGGACCGCCAACGGCCGCGTGCTCGACGGGGACGCCTTGGCCATTGCCGGAAATGGTGGTTACGACCTCGGTGCACGCGGGCGGCAGATCCGCGATGGCCTGATGGCGAAGGAGCGCTTCACCGAAGCCGACCTGCTGGCGATCCAGCTCGATGATCGCGCCCTGTTGCTCACGCGCTGGTGGCACCTGCTGCGCGAGGTTGTCACCGCCAGCGGCGACCCTGCCCTGCAGCGGCTTGAAGTCGCCACCCGGCGATGGGAAGGCCATGCGGCCGTCGATTCGGTCAGCTACCGGATCACCCGCGGTTTCCGCGGGATGCTGATCGACCGCGTTGGCGAAGGCCTGCTCGCGCCAGCGAAAGCACAACTCGGGGACGCGTATCTGGAGCCGCGGCTGGGGCAGTTCGAAGGCGTATTGTGGCCATTGGTGAACGAGCGGCCGGCACATCTGCTGCCGCCCCCGTATGCCAGCTGGACTGCGCTGTTGACCGATACCGCCAAGGCCCTGGAGGCAGACCTGAGCAGTCAGGGACCGCTGGACGCGCGTACGTGGGGCGAACGCAACACCGCCACGATCTGTCACCCGGTCCGTCGCGCCCTGCCCAGCCTCGCCGGACGATGGCTGTGCATGCCCACCGATCCGTTGCCCGGCGACCGCGACATGCCCCGCGTGCAGGGGCCCGCGTTTGGGGCGTCGCAGCGGATGGTGGTGTCCCCCGGCCACGAAAGCGAGGGCTTGATCCACATGCCCGGTGGGCAGAGCGGTCACCCGCTGTCTCCCTTCTGGGGCGCCGGACACGACGCCTGGGTGAAGGGAGCACCTACCCCGTTCCTGCCGGGCGAGACCGCGTATACGCTGACGCTGGTTCCCGCGAAATGATCAGGGGCGGTAGCGGCCCTTACGGGCCTACCGCCGCTTCCAACGCTCCATCGCATTCAGCAATGGCCCGGTCATGGCCGTGGTCACCAGGGCCATGATCACCAGCACGGCAAACAGGCGGTCGCCGAGGAAGCCCAGCTCGTAGCCCAGGTTAAGCACGATCAGCTCCATCAGGCCGCGGGTGTTCATCAGGGCCCCCAGCTTCCAGGCTTCATGATTGTCCATACCGGCGCTGCGCGCGGCGCTCCAGGTGCCGATCAGTTTGCCCAGCGTGGCGACCGCGATCACGATCAGGCACAGCACCAGGTCGCTGGCCTGCAGTGCATCGGCGCGCATGCGCAGGCCGGTCATGGCGAAGAACAGCGGCAGCAGCAATGTGACCGCGAACGGCTCGACACGCTCGGCCACGGTATGCCGCAAGGTGGCGTTGCCCGAGACCGCCACGCCCGCCGCGAACGCGCCGAACAGCGCGTGGATGCCCAGCATTTCGGTGACCAAGGCGCAGCCCAGCGCCATCAACAGCATGATCAGCAGCCAGCGCCCTTCCTGGCCCGGTGCGATCACCAGGCGCGAGAACCACGGGCGCACCACGCCCAGCATCAGCGCGACGAAGGCGACCACGCAGACCAGGTTGATCGTCGCGGGCACCCAGCCCTGCGATTGCGCGGCAGCGACGATCAGGGCCAGCAGGCACCATGCGGTGGCATCACCGAGCGCGGCGCAGGCGATCGCGGTCTGGCCCAGCGGCGTGCCGGTCATGCCACGGTCGGCCAGGATGCGCAGCAGCACGGGGAACGCCGTGATGCTCAATGAAATACCCACGAACAAGGCGAAGCCGGTGAAGCCCACACCCGGTGGTGCGTGCGCCCCGTACAGCCAGATCGCCAGCCCCACGCCCAGCAAGAACGGCACCGCGATACCGGCATGACTGACCACGAAGGCGAAACGACGACGCCCCCGCAGCCCGCCCAGATCCAGCTCCGCCCCGGCGACCAGCAGGAACATCAGCACGCCGAGCTGGCTGAGCAGGCCGAGCGAGCCAAGCGAGGCTGCGGGGAACAGCACGCCATGCACCTGGGGCAACACGGCGCCCAGCACCAGCGGCCCCATCATCAGGCCGGCCGCCATCTCACCGATCACCCCCGGCTGGCCCAGGCGACGGAACACCCAGCCCGCGCCCTTGGCGACCATCAGCAACACCAGCAACTGCAACAGGAACAGACCGAGCGGCGCATGCAGATGCGCGGCCCAGTCGGCCCCCAGCGACGACTCTGCACGGGCCACCTGTGCGGTCACGGCCGGGCCGGCAAACCGCGCCAGGCCCAGGCCGATCACCAGCGGCAACGCCACCCAGCCCAGGTAGCGCCAGGCCAGGCCGCTGCGACGCATGCCGGTGGTGTCAGAGTCCATGACCGATCCCCATCGATTGAAGGGGCGATTCTACGGGCTGCACGCGTCGCCACACCACCGCGGACGACGCGGCGGTGTGGCCATCGCTCAGGCCAGCGCCTGCTCGTGCACGCCGGCGATGGCGCGCCCGGAGGGATCGGCCATCGCGGCAAAGCTGGCGTCCCACGCGATCGCCGCCGGCGAAGAGCATGCGATGGATTTGCCACCCGGTACGGTCTCCGCCGCCGCCTGGGTCGGGAAGTACTGCTCGAAGACGTGGCGGTAGAAGTAGGCTTCCTTGGTCTGCGGCGGGTTGTGCACGAAGCGCTTGTCCGCCGCGGCCATCACACGGTCACTGACCTGGGCCTCGGCATGTGCCTTGAGCCCGTCGATCCAGCCATAGCCGACGCCATCGCTGAACTGCTCCTTCTGGCGCCACAGGATCGAGTCCGGCAGGTAGCCTTCGAAGGCTTCGCGCAGCACCGCCTTCTCGATACGTCGCGTACCGGCAGGGCCCTGCCCGACCATCTTGTGCTTGGCATCGATGCGCATGGCCACATCGAGGAACTCGCGATCCAGGAACGGCACGCGCGGCTCCACGCCCCAGGCCATCATCGACTTGTTGGCGCGCAGGCAATCGTAGTTGTTGAGTGCATCGAGCTTGCGCACCAGCTCCTCATGGAACTCACGCGCGTTCGGCGCCTTGTGGAAGTACAGGTAGCCACCGAAGATCTCGTCGCTGCCCTCACCGGACAGCACCATTTTCACGCCCATCGCCTTGATCCGGCGCGCCAGCAGGAACATCGGCGTAGAGGCGCGGATGGTGGTGACGTCGTAGGTCTCTACATGACGGATCACTTCCGGCAGCGCATCCAGACCTTCTTCGAAGGTGTACTCGAAGCCGTGGTGCACGGTGCCAAGTGCTTCGGCGGCGATGGCGGCGGCGGCCAGATCCGGCGAGCCTTTCAGGCCGATCGCGAACGAATGCAGGCGCGGCCACCACGCTTCACTCTGATCACCATCTTCGACACGGTGGCGGGCGTAACGCGCGGCCACCGCCGCAACCAGCGACGAATCCAGACCACCGGACAGCAGCACGCCGTAGGGCACGTCGGTCATCAGCTGGCGGTGCACCGCACGCTCGAAGGCCTCACGCAGTTCGACGCGGTCGGCCTCGACGCCTTCGACCGCGTCGTAATCGCGCCACGGGCGTTCGTAGTAGCGGGTCAGCGTCTCGGTGGCGCTGTCATACCAGTGGCCGGGCGGGAACTGCGCTGCGTCAGCGCAGATGTCCACCAGCGACTTCAGCTCGGAGGCCACCACCAGGCGGCCGTCCTTGTCGTGGCCCCAGTACAGCGGTACCACGCCGATCGGATCACGGGCGATCAGCACGCGCTGCGCGGCGCGGTCCCACAACGCGAAAGCGAAGATGCCGTTGAGGCGGTTAAGGAACGAGGCCGGGCTGTCTTCGCGGTACAGGGCGTTGATCACCTCGCAGTCCGAGCCGGTCTGGAAGGCGTACGGCTGGGCCAGCTCGGCCTTCAGTTCGCGGTGGTTGTAGATTTCGCCGTTGACCGCCAGTGCCAGCCCGTCGTCTTCGGAGAGCAACGGCTGCGAGCCACCGGCGGGGTCGACGATGGCCAGGCGCTCGTGGACCAGGATGGCGCCGTCATCGACGTACACCCCGCTCCAGTCCGGGCCGCGATGGCGCTGGCGCTGCGACAGGTCCAGCGCATGGCGACGCAATGCGACGAGGTCATCGCCCGCCTGGAGGCCGAAAATACCGAAAATCGAACACATGGGAACAGCTCCTGATGATGGGGGAATACACGTATTGCAGGCATTCGACCGGCCACCCAGGCCCGGGAGGGGGTAAACCCGGGCCACAAAAAAACCCGCATCGGTCGATGCGGGTTTTCTGGGGTCCGGGCGTGTTGCTTGTACTAGCCCTGGTCGCAGTCCCGCATCGGCCGCGCACGATTATTCGCGCGCAGATTATTGCGGTTGGTATTGCTGACAGCGGTGGCCGGGAACGAGGACATGGACCGACCGTAACCGGGTTTGGGCGGCGGTGCAACTGTTGCGATGGCAACCAAACCGACCGCCGCGGACAACCCCGCGCTCCGGGGCCGGGCGATAATCACGGTCCTTCTGCACCCCCCTGGCTGGCATGACCGCTCGCATTGGACGCATCGCTACACGCCTGGGCGGCATCGCCCTGGCCCTTTCTCTCATCGCCTGCAGCAGCGCCCCGTCACGGACGCCTGCGAGCATCGTGCAGTCGATCGAGACCAAGGCGGCCGATGGCAGCTTCGACAGTGCCTGGGAGGCCGCCAGGACCTACGAGACCTTCAACGACCCGCGCGCCGTGACCTGGTACGAACGTGCCGCCGCCGTCACCCCGTGGAACTTCCACAACCCCCAGGCCGAAGAGGCCCTGGGCCGGATCTGGACCCACGGTGAGCTGCTGCATGGCACCGGCCCGAACATCCTGCAGGGCACTGCACTGCGCGCCTCACCGCGCAAGGCAGAGCGCTGGTATCGCGCCGCTGCCGAGCATGGCAACCCGATGGCGATGCTGATGCTGGCCAGGTTCCATCGCGAACGCGGTGAGGCGGCCAGCGCGCTGCGTTGGGACCTGCGCGCGACCATCTACCACCACATGCCGTCCGAATCCTCGCGGCTGCCGCAGGCGATCGCCGCGCAGCCGGAGGGCAGCCTGCATCCGCTGGTCGTCGACATCCAGCGGCGTGCGCAGCGCGGTGATGCCGACGCCCAGGTGGATCTGGGCGCGATGTACGAACTCGGGATGGGCCTGCCGCGCGATGGTATCGAGGCGCTGCGCTGGTATCGGCTGGCGGCCGACCAGGGCAATGTGTACGGGCAGTATTTCAGCGGCCTGCTGCTGGGCCGCGGCCGCGCCGGCGTGAC
This sequence comes from Stenotrophomonas sp. TWI377, assembly GCF_039674525.1. NCBI lineage: Bacteria > Pseudomonadati > Pseudomonadota > Gammaproteobacteria > Lysobacterales > Lysobacteraceae > Stenotrophomonas > Stenotrophomonas sp. TWI377. The sequence goes on along the minus strand of NZ_JBDJNT010000035.1, from coordinate 1,199 downwards.
ACGTGATCTGGACGCGGCCGCAGGTTGGTTCGCCAAGGCCTACGCGCAGAAGTTCTACCTGGCCGGGGAAACGTACTGGCGCGAGCGGATCAAAGCGCCGTTCTGGACCTTCGGCTGACGCCGGATACCCGAAATTTCCGCCCCACCCGGTAGAGCCGACCGTTGGTCGGCTGCACGTGTCGCCCCACCCGGTAGAGCCGACCGTTGGTCGACTGCACGTGTCGCCCCACGGGTCGACATCAACGGCAGCCGACCAACGGTCGGCTCTACGTCGGTCCGAACATCGGCATGCGCGCCGGTGACGCTGTACACACTCCGCCGCTGCCTTCAAGACTGCCGCCTGCGCCGCCCATCACCCAGAATGGACGCATGAACACTGTCACCTTCCGCGATGAAACCCTCACCCGCGAGCGCATGCAGGCCATCATCGCCGCGCATCCGCGGGCAGCCGTGTTCGAGAACTGCACGTTCGATCATGGCGACTTCTCGCGGCTGGACATGGATGGGTACCAGTTCCATCAGTGCTCGGTCACCGGCGCGAGCTGGCTGGCGGCCTCACTGGAAGAAAGCCAGTGGACGAAGTGCCGCGGCAGCCAATGCGATTTCAGCTCGGCACTGCTCAGCGATGCGCGTTTCTCGCACTGCGATCTGAACAACAGTCACTGGCGCCGGGCAACGCTGTCCTCGGTGCAGTTCCAGGACTGCAAGCTGACGGGCGCGCACCTGCAGGAAGTGACCGGCTGGGCGCTGGAATTCCGCGATTGCCTGCTGGTCAGCGCGGACCTGCGCGGGATGTCCTTCCGCAAGGCGCAGCTGGAGGGCATGGATTTCTCCGAGGCCGAGCTGTCCGGCTGCGATTTCCGCGATGCGGTGTTCAACGGCGGCAGCCTGCGCAATGCACAGACGCGGTTGACGCGCTTTGAAGGCGCCGACCTGCGCGGCACCGACATCAGCGGGCTCAACGTGATGGACGCCAAGCTGTTCAAGAAAGCGGTGATTTCACAGCGGCAGGCGGCGGCCGCGTTGGCGTCATTCGGGTTGATCGTGGCGTAAGGGCGAACCGACCAACGGTCGGTTCCTACCCGGCCCGGTCGTTCCTGCCTCGCGTGGTCGGTTCCTGCCTGACCCGGTCGTTCGTCAGTGACGCGGTAGGCGCCGACCGTTGGTCGGCGCAGCACGTAAACCCGGTAGTGCCGGCC
>NZ_JBDJNT010000034.1:0-19231 GCF_039674525.1 Stenotrophomonas sp. TWI377 | reverse complement strand
GCATGCCGATCCGAAGGTTCATGCGGAGCCGGCCAGCGGCCGGCACTACCGGGCCTTTTCGATCCAGCGTTCAATGCCGCGGCGGTCGCGTGCCTGCAGCAGCTTGGGCGCCATCGCCTGCAGCACCGACAGATCGCTGTCGCGCACCGCACGGCGCACTTCCAGCAGGGTGCCGGGGTGCAGGCTGAATTCCGTCAGCCCCAGCGCCAGCAGCAGACGGGTCATCAGCGGGTCGCCGGCGATCTCGCCGCAGACCGCCACCGGAATGTTGTACGCCTGGCCGGTGCGCAGGATGTGCGCGAGCAGGCGCACCACCGCCGGGTGCAGCGGGGAGTACAGCTCGCCGACCGCCTCGTTGTTGCGGTCGGCGGCAAGCAGGTACTGGACCAGATCGTTGGTGCCGATCGAGAGGAAGTCGACCAGATCGATGAAGCTCTCCAGCGCGATCGCGGCGGCCGGTACTTCGATCATCGCGCCGAACGGGATGTGCTCGGCCACTTCATGGCCTTCCGCGCGCAGCAGTTCGGCCTGCTTGGCCAGGCGCCGGCGGACCGCAAGGATTTCCTCGCGGGTGCTCACCATCGGGATCAGGATGCGCAGCTTGCCGTAGGCCGAGGCGCGCAGGATCGCGCGCAGCTGGGTGTCGGCCACTTTCGGCCGCGCCAGCGACAGGCGCACGCCACGCAGGCCCAGCGCCGGGTTTTCTTCGTTGCTCAGGGTCAGCCCGGTGCGGTCGGCCTTGTCCGCGCCCAGGTCCAGGGTGCGGATGGTGACCGGCCGCCCGCTCATGCCGAGGGCGGCATCGCGGTAGGTCTCGAACTGCTCCTGCTCGTCCGGCAGCTCGTTGCGCTGCAGGAACAGGAATTCGGTGCGGTACAGGCCCAGCCCGTGCGCGCCCAGCGCATGCGCCTGGGTGACGTCTTCGCTGGACTCGGCATTGGCGAGCAGGGCGATATCGACGTTGTCGCGGGTGCGGCTGGGTTTGGTGCGCAGGCGCCCGAGTTCGCGCTGCTCGCGCGCGTGCTCGCGCAGGCGCACGCGGTAGTCGCGCAGGTCCTGTGCCTGGGGGTTGATGGTGACCGTGCCATCGCTGCCGTCCATGATCAGCACGTCGCCGTCGGCCACCTTCTGCAGCACGTTCGGGACGTTGACGATCAACGGCAGGTGCAAGCTGCGCGCCAGGATCGCGCTGTGCGAGAGCGCGCTGCCCCCGGCGGTGACGATGCCGACCACGCCGTGGGCCTGCAGCTGGGCCAGCTCGGAGGGGGCGATGTTGTCGCAGATCAGGATCTCGCCGGCCATGCCTTTGACGTCCGGCGGGCGCTTCTGCAGGAAGGCATGGATGCGCCCGATCACATGGTCCAGATCGTCCATGCGGCTCTTCAGGTAGGCATCGTCCATGCCATCGAAGACCTTGGCCAGGCGGTCGCGCTGCACGCGCAAGGCGTAGCCGGCGCTGTAGGGGCCACTGCGGATCAGTTCGTCCAGGCCGAACAGCAGCTCGGGGTCATCGAGCAGCAGGGCATGCAGATCGAGGAATTCGCCGACCTCCTGGTTGAGCGCGCCATGCAGGCGCTGGCGCAGCTCGTGCATTTCGCCGCGGGCCGCTTCCACGGCCACGTGCAGGCGCTCCAGCTCGGCTTCGATCTTGGCCGGCGCAATGCGCTGCTCGGCCACTTCCAGGGCATGCGGCAGGCGCACCCGGGCACGGCCCAGGGCGTTACCGCGCGAGGCACCGTGGCCGGACAACAGCATCGCCCCGGACGCGGTCCGGGCCGGTGCGGAGGATCCCGATCGCGGCTGCCCCCCCATGCTCAGTTGTCCTCGTCGAAACGCCGCTCGAACAGGGCGACCACCGCGTCCATCGCGGCGACTTCGTCTTCGCCCTCGATGCGCACGGTGACCGGGGTGCCCTGGCCGGCGGCCAGCAGCATGACGCCCATGATGCTCTTGGCATTGATCTCACGGCCCTTGGCGGCCATGGTCACGTTGCAGCGGAAGGGCGCCAGCTCCTGCACCAGCTTGGCAGTGGCGCGGGCATGCAGGCCCAGGCGGTTGGAAACAGTGAGTTCACGTTCAAGCATCGTCGACAATCGCTCCATTGCGAGTGCCTGCCGCGGCTGTGGCAGGCAGTTGATCCAGTCCCTGTTCCGGATAATTCATCACCCGCATCAACATCGGCAGGCTCAGCGCCGAAACCCGGCGTGCCGGGGTGCCCAGACGAGCCAGTTGCCCGGCCAGATTGCTGGGGCTGGCGCCGTACAGGTCGGTCAGGATCAGCACGCCCTGGCCACTGTCCACCCGGCGCAAAGCGGCCGAGGCGAGCGGGAGCAGGACGTCCATATCTGCGTCGAACGGTACTTCGAAAGCTTCGGTCTTCAGCGGCAGGTGCCGCAGCAGACGGGTCGCCACGTCCAGCAGGGCCGTGCCGACACCGGGATGAGTTACGAGGAGAATGCCACAGGTCATTCCCGAACGTTAACAGGTCAACATGAATTGGCGATAGCACGCGTGAAAGACTGCTGTGTTCCGCGGTTCAGCGTGTCGATGACCTGTCCCCGCCCGGAGCAGGACAAGGCAACGCGGTGCCGTCGCTTCGTGGGCCGGGCGGGCATGGCGCCACGCCCGATCCCCCGGGCTGCCGGCCACTGCCGGCAATCCCGTTTTCAGTCCAGTTCGCGGTGGAAGGTGGCCACTTCGGGCCAGCCCTGATCGCGGGCATGGCGGGCCATGCGCTCGGCCATGTACACCGAGCGATGCTTGCCGCCGGTGCAGCCGAAGGCGACGGTCACATAGCTGCGGGTGTCATTGCCCAGCCGCGGCAGCCAGGTGTCGAGGAAATCGACCAGCTGGCCCGCATAGCGCTGCACATCGGGTTGTTCGTCCAGATGCTCGCGCACCCCGGCATCGCGGCCGGACAGCGGGCGCAGCTCCGGATCCCAATGCGGATTGGGCAGCACGCGCACGTCGAACACGAAGTCCGCTTCGGCCGGCACGCCGCGCTTGTAGGCGAACGATTCGAACAGCAGCGAGAGCTTGTTGCCATGGGCCAGCGCGAACTCGGTCACCACCTTGCGGCGCAGCTGGTGCACGTTGAGATGGCTGGTATCGATCACCGCATCGGCGGCGGCGCGCAGCGGCGCGGTGAGTTCGCGCTCTCGGGCGATCGCTTCGGGCAGCGACAGCCCGAGCTGGCTCAGCGGATGTCGGCGACGGGTGTCGGCGTAGCGCTTGAGCAGGGTTTCATCGGTGGCATCGAAGAACAGCAGCTGCGCATCCAGGCCGGCGGCCTTGGCATCCTCGCGCCAGTGCGAGAGCTGGGTCAGGTCACTCTGCGCACGCACGTCGATGCCGACCGCCAGCCGGCGCGGGGCCTCGCGGCCGGGATCGCCGAGCAGGCTGCGCACGAAATCCGGCAGCAGGTCGATCGGCAGGTTGTCCGAGCAGTAGTAATCGAGGTCTTCGAAGGTCTTCAGCGCGACCGTCTTGCCGGACCCGGACAGCCCACTGACGATGATCAGGGTGGCGGCGGTCGGGGCGGAGGCGGGGGCGGGTGTGGTCATGGCGTGCGGCGTTCCAACATGTTGCTGTGGCGGGCGATGAACATCGCGGCCGGGTCGATGCCCTTGGTCCGCAGGATGTGCAGGCGCGTGGCGGCTTCGGTCAGCACGGCCAGGTTGCGGCCGGGCATCACCGGCAGGGTGATCAGCGGCACATCCAGGTCCAGCACGTGGCGGGTACCCGAGTCGCCGGTGAGGCGTTCATAGCCGTAGGGGGTGGGCTCGGTCATCGGCTTGGTCAGGTGGACGATCAGCCGAAGGTACTTGTTCTTCTTTACCGCCGTGTCACCGAACATCTCGCGCACGTTGAGCACGCCCAGGCCGCGGACTTCCAGCAGGTCCTGCAGCAGCTCCGGGCAGGTGCCGTCGAGCACGTCCGGGGCGATCTGGGTGAACTCAGGGGCATCGTCGGCGACCAGGCGGTGGCCGCGGCTGAGCAGCTCCAGCGCCAGCTCGCTCTTGCCCGAGCCGGCTTCACCGGTGATCAGTACGCCGATGGAGTAGATCTCCATGAACACGCCATGCAGGATCACCCGCGGCGCCAGCGTGCGCGCCAGGTGGTAGGACAGGTGGTTGAGCAGTTCGTGGCCGCGCTTGGGCGAAATCCACAGCGGGGTCTGCGATTCGTCCGCGGCCGCGCGCAGGTCCTCCGGGCAGGACTGGTTGCGGGTGATCACCAGCGCCAGCGGATGGGACTGCATGATCCGCTCGATGGTCTCCCAGCGTTGGCGTGAGTCCAGCGAGTCCAGCCAGGACAGTTCCTCGGTGCCCAGGATCTGCACCTTGTTGGGGTAGATCGCGTTGAGGTAGCCGGCCAGCGAAGGACGACGGGAGACCTTGTTGCCGGCCTCCAGCTCACGGCGCTCGCCCTGCTGGCCGGCGACCCAGCGCAGGCTCAGGCGGTCACGCTGCTGTTCGAACAGTTCGCGCGCGGTGATGCTGGTATTCATGCGGCACTCGCCGGCGGGGGGAATTCGATGACCCGACGCAGCTCGTCGCCGTCGCGCGCTTCGCGCAGCGCCTGGCGGATGGCCGGTTCGGAGAACAGCTCGGCCAGCTCGGAGAGCAGCATCAGGTGTTGATGGGTGTAGTGCGCAGGCACGGCAATCGCGAAGACCAGGTCGACCGGTTCATCGCCGCCGAATTCCACCGGCGATTCCAGCCGCAGCAGGGCGCCGCGGGGGCGTTCAAGCAGGGGGGCACGGCCGTGGGGAATGGCGATGCCGTGGCCGATCGCGGTGCTGCCCAGCGTCTCGCGCTGGCACAGGTTCTGGTACAGCAGCTCGGCGTTGGCTTCGCGGCAGGCCAGCAGGCGGGCTGCGGCCTTCAGCACGCTGTCGCGATCGGCGGCCGGCAGCACTTGCGTGCGGACGGCCGCCAGAAGATCAGTCAGAGGCATGTCGGGGTGGAAACGAGGGCATCAGCCCTCATTGTCGCCCACCGGCAGCGGTTGCGGTGCGTGCTGCTGCTTTTTCTCTTTGTGCTTGATGACCAGGCGGTCAAGCTTGTCGGCCAGGATGTCGATCGCGGCGTACATGGTGGGGCCGCTGGCGTCCGCGTGCAGAGTCTGCCCGGGAACATTCACACTCGCATCGGCATGGTGCTCCGGCTTGCGGATCGACAGTTGCACGCGAACCTCGCAGTGCTGGTCGAAGTGCTTCCTCAGCCGTTCCAGCTTGGTCTCCACGTACTCGTTCAGAGCCGGGGTGATCTCAAGGTGGTCCTTGCCAAACGTCTCGATGTGCATCGGGTTTCTCCTTTGTTCGGATGTGCCAATGAACCTTCCCGCCAGGCGCGGTGGAGCGTCAGACGATTCTTACCCTTTCGTGCGAGGCGGAAATGTTCATGGCTTCACGATACTTCGCCACGGTGCGTCGCGCCACCGGTATTCCCGAGGTTTTGAGCAGGTCAGCCAGCTTGGCGTCAGAAAGCGGCTTACGCGGGTTCTCGTCATCGATCAGCCGGCGCAGCATGGCCTGGATGGCGGTGCTGGACGCTTCGCCGCCACTGTCGGTATCGATGCCGGAGGCGAAGAACGCGCGCAGCGGCAGGGTGCCGCGCGGGGTGCGCACGTACTTGCGGGCGATCGCGCGTGAAATGGTGGATTCGTGCAGGCCGAGCTCGCCGGCCACTTCACGCAGGGTCAGTGGGCGCAGCGCCTGTTCGCCGAACTCCAGGAACGCGGCCTGCTGGTCGAGCAGGCAGCGCATCACCCGCAGCAGGGTCTCGCCGCGGGCCTCCAGGCCCTTGAGCAGCCAGCGTGCCTCCTGCAGGTGGGCGCGCATGTAGCCGGCGTCGGCCTCGCCGCAGCGGCGGATCAGCTGCTCGTAGCCGCGGTGGATGACCACTCTGGGCCCGGCGTGGCCGGCCAGGGCGGCCCGCCAGACGCCGTTCTGGCGCCAGACCACACAGTCCGGCACCACGTAGCTGTCGTGGGAGAGATCGCCGATCTGGGTACCCGGGCGCGGGTCCAGCGAGCGCAGCAGCTGCACCGCGACCTCGACCTCGGCCAGTGGCTCGCGCAGCTCGTGGGCGATGCCGGCCACGCCGCTGCGGGGCAGGCGCTCCAGCGGGCCATCGGCGATGCGCCGGGCCAGGGCCAGGCCCGGGGTCTGCGCGGGCAGTACCAGCAGCTGCAGGTCCAGGCATTCACCCAAGGAGCGCGCACCGACCCCGACCGGGTCGAAGCGCTGGATCTGGTGCAGCACGGTCAGGATTTCAGCCTCATCGGCCTGGATGGTCGGGAGCAGGGTTTCGGCGATGGTCGCCAGGGGCTCGCGCAGGTAACCGTCTTCTTCGAAGGCATCGATCAGGGCCGCGCCAATGCTGCGGTCGCGGGCCGACAGGTGCGACAGGTGCAGCTGCCAGAGCAGGTGGTCGGCCAGCGATTCGGTCTCGGCCACGCGTTCGGCGGCGCTGCCGTTGTCGTCATCGTCGAAGGAGCCGCCGCTGCTGCCGCTGGTCCAGTCGCCTTCGCCGGGTGACCAGTCGTCGCTGGCCGAGACCTGGTGCTCGCCATCGGCGTGGGTATCGGTGGGGGCGGGCGGGGGCGTGTCCTCGCCAGGACTGGCCTCGAGCGCCGGTTCAGCGTTCTCGGCCCAGTCCAGCAGCGGGTTGGTCTCCACCGCTTCGTTGATTTCCAGCTCCAGCTCGGCGCTGGACATCTGCAACAGCTTGATCGCCTGACGCAGCTGCGGCGTCATGACCAGGTGTTGCCCCATCGATGTCTGCAGCCGTGCTTTCATGCCTGTGCCGAACGGAAAGAAGGCGTTGCGGCGGCCGCTGGATCAGAGCTTGAAGGTGTCCCCAAGGTAGACGCGGCGGACGTCGGCGTTGGCCAGGATCTCGTCCGGCGCGCCCTGTGCCAGCACGCTGCCCTCGTTGAGGATATACGCGCGGTCGCAGATTCCCAAGGTTTCGCGGACATTGTGGTCGGTGATCAGCACCCCGATCCCGCGCTGCTTGAGGTGGGTGACGATGCGCTGGATTTCACCGACCGAGATCGGGTCGACACCGGCGAATGGTTCATCGAGCAGGATCAGGCGCGGTTTGGCGGCCAGCGCGCGGGCGATTTCACAGCGGCGGCGCTCACCACCGGAGAGGCTCGCACCGAGCTGGTCGGCCACGTGGTTGATCTGCAGCTCGTCCAGCAGGCTGGCCAGTTCCTTTTCGCGGCCGGCCTTGTCCAGGTCCTCGCGCAGTTCCAGCACCAGGCGCAGGTTGTCGGCCACGGTCAGCTTGCGGAACACCGAGGGTTCCTGCGGCAGGTAGCCTACACCCTGCTTGGCGCGGGTGTACATCGGGTCGCTGGTGATGTCCTTGCCGTCCAGCACGATGCTGCCGGCATCGGTCTCGACCAGGCCGACGATCATGTAGAAGCAGGTGGTCTTGCCGGCACCGTTGGGGCCGAGCAGGCCGACCACTTCACCGGCCTCCAGGGTCAGCCCGAAATCCTTGACGACTTCACGCTGCTTGTAGCGCTTGCGCAGGCCTTTGGCGACGAGCATTACTTCTTGCTCCCGGCGGCGGGCGGAGTGGCCGGCTTGGCCGCGGGCGTGGCCGGCTTGGCAGCCGGGGTGGCCGGTGCGGCGCCCTTGTTCTTGGGCTGGATGACCGTGCGCACGCGGGTGCCGTCGCCACCGCTCTGCATGTTGCCGGTGCGGGTGTTGTACGTCATCTTCTGGCCGCTGTTGGTGCCGCGCGGCGACTCGACCTTGTAGTTGCCGGTGAGGATGATCACTTCGCTGTTGACGTTGTAGTCCATGTTGTCGGCCCAGGCATTCATCTTGGAGCCGTCATCCATTTCCTGTTCCAGTGTGGCCTGCTTGCCGGTCAGCACGACGCGTTCGATATCGCCGTTCTTGCGGAACAGATCGGCGTTGGCGGCGTGGATCACCAGGCTGCCCTGGGTGATCACCACGTTGCCGGTGAACGTGCACTTGCCCGCATCGTCGGTCAGGTTGCAATCGTTGCTGTTGGATTCCAGGTTCATCGGCTGGTTGCGGTCGGACGACTTGGCCAGCGCCACGCCGGGCAGCAGCAGGGCGAGCAGCGCGAGCTTAGCGGGCAGCGTTCGGTTCATAGCGGGTCTTGACCTGTGAAAGGAGTTTGTACTGCCGGGTTTTCATGTCGGCTTCGAAGCCGACACCTGTCTGCGACAGGCCCGGGCGGGTCATGGTGACCCGGGCATCGGTCTTGGCACGGTTCTCTTTCGGGAACACGTCCAGATGATCGGTGCGGAAGGTGGTGGGCGGTGCACCGGCAACCTTGGGGCTGTCGCCGCTGACGTTGCCGATGAGCTTGAGCTGGTCGCCCTTGGCGCTGACCCAGCCACTGTCGCCACGCATTTCCCAGTGGTTGCCGTCCTGGTCGGGCAGCAGGAACACGGGCGTGGTCAGGGTCATCGTTTCATCGCTGCGCGCACGCTCCAGCAGCGGGGCGCGCAGGGTGGTGGATTCCTTGCCCTGTTCGTCCAGCGCCACGATCTGGAAATCATGCAGCACGTAATCCTTGGTGGCATCCTCGCCCTCGGCCGCGGGGGCCTTGTCGCGATGGTGCAGGGCCAGCCAGCCGGTCAGCAGTGCGGCGACCAGCAGCAGGCCACCGATGGCGGTACGCACGTTCATGCGCCGAACCTCGCCAGCACCGCATCCACATGGCCCTGGGCGGCCAACAGCACGTCGCACAGCTCACGCGCCGCGCCCTTGCCGCCATCGCTGCGGGTCTGCCAGTGCACCCGCTCGGCGATCCACGGGTGGGCATTGGCCGGCGCGACCGCCAGGCCGACCGCGCACAGCGGGCCGAGATCGGGCAGGTCGTCACCCATGAAGGCAACCTGGTCCAGGCCGATGCCGTACTGCTCACACAGCGCCTTGACGCTGGCCAGCTTGTCGCCAACCGCGATCTGGGTATCGATGCCCAGGTCCGCCCCACGCTTGAGCGCGGATTGGCTGTTGCGCGCGGTGATCAGCACCGGGTGGATACCGTGGTGTTGCAGCAGTTTCAGGCCGAGTCCGTCCTGCACGTAATACGCCTTGCTCTCGTTGCCGTCCTTGTCGTAGTAGAGCCGACCGTCGGTGAGCGTGCCGTCCACGTCGAAGCAGGCCAGCCGGATACGGCCGGCAGCGGCATGCAGGTGGGACGGGAAACCGGGCAACGGGGAGTAGGGCATCGTCTGGGGGCAGCTCAGCTGAATGGAGGAAGGCAACTGTGGTTTAAACCACCCGGGCCCGCAACAGGTCATGAATGTTGAGCGCGCCGACCAGGCGGCCTTCGGCATCGACCACCATCAAGCCATTGATCTTGTGGGCTTCCATCAGCTGCGCCGCTTCGGCCGCGAGCTGATCGGCCCCGATGGTGCGCGGGCCGCGGGTCATCACATCGGCGATCCGCGCGCTGCGCACGTCCAGCTCGGTATCCAGCGCGCGGCGCAGGTCGCCGTCGGTGAACAGGCCGATCAGACGGTTGTCGGCATCCACCACCGCGGTCATGCCCAGCCGCTTGCGGCTCATCTCCACCAGGGCTTCGCTCAGGCTGGCGCCGACGTCCACGCGCGGCAGCTCATCGCCGCTGTGCATGACATCGGTGATGTGCAGCAGCAGGCGGCGGCCCAGGCTGCCGGCCGGGTGGGAGCGGGCGAAGTCGTCGGCGGTGAAGCCGCGGGCATCGAGCAGGGCCACGGCCAGCGCATCGCCCATCGCCAGCGAGGCGGTGGTGCTGGAGGTCGGGGCCAGCGCCAGCGGGCAGGCCTCGGCCGGCACGCTGACATCCAGGTGAACGTCGGCGGCGGTGGCCAGGCTGGACTGCGGGCGGCCGGTCATCGCGATCAGGCGGTTGCCCTGGCGCTTGAGCACCGGCAGCAGCATCAGCAGCTCATCGGACTCGCCCGAATAGGACAGCGCCAGCACCACGTCGGCCTCGGTGATCATGCCCAGATCGCCGTGGCCGGCTTCACCGGGGTGCACGTAGAAGGCCGGGGTGCCGGTCGAAGCCAGCGTGGCGGCGATCTTGCGGGCGACATGGCCGGACTTGCCCATGCCGGTGGCGACCACGCGGCCCTTGCTCTGCAGGACCAGCTGGCAGGCCTGGCTGAACGCTTCGCCCAGCCGCTCGGCGACCGCGCCCAGCGCATCGCGCTCGATCTCGAACACGCGGCGGCCGCTGGCGACCAGTGCCGCAGCGTCGGCCGGATGGGGAAGTTGGGGCGAGACAGCCATGCGAGCGCCACGTGGAAGAGTAGAATGAGCGCTCATTTTATTAGGAAAGCCCGTTGGACGCCGAGACCATCCGCAATCTGATCGAAACCGGCCTGCCTGGCGCCCGCGCGGACGTGCAGGGTGACGACGGCGTGCACTTCGAGGCCACCGTGGTCTGCGACGCCTTTGCCGGCAAAATGCCGTTGGCGCGTCACCGCATGGTCTACGCGACCCTGGGCGATCTGATGGGCGGGGCGATTCATGCGCTGGCGCTGAAGACCGTCACCCCGGGCGAAGCGGGTTAGTCCGCGGACCGATTAGATCAGCCGACCAATCAGATCAGCCGACCAACGGTCGGCTCTACCTCAATTCAAGTAGATTCCATGGCCAAGATCGTAGTGACCGGCGGCAAGCCGCTGCACGGTGAAGTGAACATTTCCGGCGCCAAGAACGCTGTCCTCCCCATCCTGTGCGCGACGCTGCTGGCCGATGCGCCGGTGGAGATCACCAACGTGCCGCACCTGCACGACGTGGTCACCACCGTGAAGCTGCTCGGTGAGCTGGGCGCCAAGGTCACCATCGACCAGGGCACCCTCTCGCGCGGCAGCGCGATCGTGGTCGACCCGCGCTCGGTCAATCAGCACGTGGCCCCGTACGAGCTGGTCAAGACCATGCGCGCCTCGATCCTGGTGCTCGGCCCGCTGCTGGCCCGCTTCGGTGCGGCTGAAGTGTCGCTGCCGGGCGGCTGCGCGATCGGTTCGCGTCCGGTTGACCAGCACATCAAGGGCCTGCAGGCCCTGGGGGCGGAGATCACCGTCGAGAACGGCTTCATCAAGGCGCAGGCCAAGCGTCTGAAGGGTGCGCATTTCACCTTCGACATGGTCAGCGTCACCGGCACCGAGAACGTGCTGATGGCCGCCGTGCTGGCCGAAGGCACCACCGTGCTGGACAACGCCGCAATGGAGCCGGAAGTCACCGATCTGGCGCACTGCCTGATCGCGCTCGGCGCGAAGATCGAAGGCCTGGGCACTGCCCGCCTGGTGATCGAAGGCGTGGAGACGCTGTCCGGTGGCCGTCATGAGGTGCTACCCGACCGCATCGAAACCGGCACCTTCCTGGTCGCCGCGGCGATGACCGGCGGCAAGGTCACGGTCAACCGTGCCCGCCCGAACACCATGGATGCGGTGCTGGCCAAGCTGGTGGAGGCCGGTGCGCACATCGAGACCACCGAAGACAGCATCACCCTGGACATGGGCGGCAAGCGCCCGCGCGCGGTCAACCTGACCACCGCGCCGTACCCGGCGTTCCCGACCGACATGCAGGCGCAGTTCATGGCGCTCAACTGCGTGGCCGACGGCGTGGGCGTGATCAACGAAACGATCTTCGAAAACCGTTTCATGCACGTCAACGAGCTGCTGCGCCTGGGCGCGGACATCCAGGTAGAAGGCCATACCGCGATCGTGCGCGGTGCCGAGCAGCTGAGCGGCGCGCCGGTGATGGCGACCGATCTGCGCGCGTCGGCCTCGCTGATCCTGGCTGGCCTGATGGCCGAGGGTGACACCACCATCGACCGCATCTACCACCTGGACCGCGGCTACGAGAACATCGAAGAGAAGCTGTCCTCGCTGGGCGCCACCATCCGGCGTATCGCCGCATGATCCTGCGCGGCCGGTTCACCCGCCGCCGCAAGGCGCTGCTGGTGCTGGTACTGATCGTCCTGGCGTGGCTGGGCTACGCCTGGTACGTCGGCATCGCGATCACCCAGGGCATCCAGCAGGAAGACATGGACTGGAACGCGGACGGCACGGTCAGCCGTACCGAAGTGTTCCAGTCGTTCTATGCGGTCGGCGTGGACAAGAGTGTCGACGGCAACCGGCAGTGCAGCACCTACTACTGGCGCGACACGCGGCAGCAGATCCGGGTGGACTGCAAGACGGTGTTCGGCGAGGCCAGGCCGGAATGAAAAAACGCCCGCGAAAGCGGGCGTTTTTCTTGGTCAGTTCATCCCTTTGATCGTCAGATCCAGCGCATCCTTGCCGCTCTCACGCTGCAGCAGACGCGCCGGCACCGGAAACTCCGGCACGATCCAGGCGATCAGCTCCTTGTTGCCGTCCACGCGCGAGACCTTGGTCGCGTCGTAGGACTTGCCCGCCACGGTGATCTTTTCCTTGCCGACCACCTTGTAGGACATCGGCTTGATCCGGCCTTCGTCCACCATGCGGTAGTTCAGCGGCTTGCCGGCGGCCAGATCACGCGCGATCGCCAGGTTGATCAGCAGGGCATCCATGTCGCCGGGCTTGAGCGCCACCGGACCACGGCGGTCCGGCTTGACGTCGCCGGTCCAGGTGGCCTGGTTGCTGTTCCAGTTGTAGTTGGCATCGACATTGCGCTTCTTGACCAGCAGCACCGAGCGGTCGTTGCTGGTCAGCGGGCGCAGGCGGCCGTTGGCCTCTTCGAACACGGTGGTCTGGCTGAGATCGGCCAGCTGGTTCTTCACGTTCAGGCTGTAGCGCCACTTGTTGGCGCCTTCGCTGGCCAGGGTCATGGTGCCGTTGGCCTGCATGCCCATGTAGCTGGCCTGGTAATCGGCCTTGAACGGCTGCAGCGCCATGGCCGGCAGGCTCACCACGGCAAGGGCGCCGGCGGCGATCCAGGTCAGCGGACGGTTCAGTGTGGTCATGCTCAGACTCCTTGGTATTCGATCAGGCGCAGATCAATCCGATCTTCGCCGTCTTCGCGTTGCAGGATGCGGACCGGCGTGGGGACACCGTTGGCGATCCAGAGGATGGTTTCGTCATTGCCGCCGTTGGTGCGATACACCCGCAGCGCGTTGTAGGACAGATCGCCGACGGGCACGTTCTCGGTGTCCGGTGCGGCCTGGTAGTCGTGCTGGCGGACGCGGCCCACGTCCACGTAGCGGTAATGCATCTGCCCGCCGGGACGCGCATCGCGCATGATCGCCAGGTTCAGCAGCAGCGCACTCTGGTCGCCGGGCTGCAGCGGGATCGGCTGGCGGCGTTCCTTCTTCAGATCGCCCAGCCATTGGGCGGTACCGGCCTGCCAGTCATAGGTGCCGGTGACCTTCTTGCCCAGGAACAGGCCCTTGCGGACCGTGCTCTGGCTCAACGGCACATAGGTCCCGTTGCGGTTCTCGAACACCGTGCTCTGCTCCAGGTTCAAGCCGAGCACGCTGGCGAAACCGCTGCGGCCGACCACCTGCATGTCCACGCGCCACTGGTCACCGCCGGTGTGGGTGACACGCATGGTGGCATCGCCGGCCTGCTTGCCCTTGTAGAGGGCCTGGTAGGTGGCGGTGAACGGCTGCAGCGGCGGCGCTTCCCAGCTCATGGCAGGCAGCGCGGGCAGCGGTGGCGTGGCCGTCTCCTGCGCGTGGGCAAGGGCGGCGGTGCACAGCAGGGATGCCATCAGCAGCACGGGCTTGAACAAAGGCGTTCTCATGCGGGCCGGTCGGTGGAGGAGGGGAAAGAATGCCAGCGCCGGGATCAGCGGCGTGTGTGCGCGGCGCTTATCGGTTCAGCTGTCCGGCGCAATCTAGGCGCAGCGGGCTAAACAGGGGGTGACCATCGAGCTGGAGCTGACCTGCCTGTTCAGTTACGCGGCCGCTGACCAGCAGCGCCAGGCTGGCGATCAGCAGCGGATGCTCCACGGCCAGCACCCGCAGGGCCAGGGCGTCGGCGGTGTCGCCGGCCTGCACCGGCACCCGGGCCTGGGCCAGCACCGTGCCGGCATCCAGTTCGGGCACCACGAAGTGCACGCTGGCGCCGTGCTCGGCATCGCCGGCCTCCAGTGCGCGCGCATGCGTGTGCAGGCCCTTGTAGAGCGGCAGCAGCGAGGGATGGATGTTGACCAGGCGGCCATCGAACCGGGCCACGAAGGCCGGGCCGAGGATGCGCATGTAACCGGCGCAGACGATCCAGTCCGGCGCGAAGGCGTCCAGCGCATCGGCCATCGCCGCATCGAAGGCGGCGCGGTCCGGGAAGTCCTTGGGCGAACGTGCCCAGCGCTGATCCGGGCTCACCTTGAGCAGGGCCGAGGCTTCGGGCTTGTCCGAGAGCACGGCCACGACCTGCGCATCCAACCGCTGCGCGGCGATGGCATCGAGGATGGCCTGCAGATTACTGCCCCGGCCGGAGGCAAGGACGGCGATACGGCTGCTCATGCGGTTGGGAAGGCCGCCTTGACCGCGGGGCGCGACAGCACCACCAGGGTGAACACGCCCAGCGCAGTACCGAATGGCATGAAGATGCAGGCGATGCCGGCCACCACCATGCACAGCAGGTAACGCCGGCGCTGCGCCAGGCAGCGCCCGGCATAGGCCATGTAACCGGCCAGCACCAGCCCGGCAACGCAGCCCAGCCCGCCGATCAGCACGAACACCCACCCAAGCAGGCGCGGATCGAACGGCGGCGGCGCCTCACCGGGCGCCAGCGGCGCCGGCGCGGCGAAGATCACCGCCACGCCCATCAGCAGGTAGATCAGCGGGAACAGCGAGAACAGGGCGGTCAGACCGGCCAACACATAGTGGAAGACCGACAGCAACTGCAGCTGCGAGGTGTCGCCCGCCGTGGCCGGCAGGGACGGCGCCGCTGCGGTGGGCAGCGACGGCGGTTGAGCGGCGGCCTCCGGGCGGGGCTCCATGACCGGGCTCAGCCGATCTTGACGCGTTCGGCGCCGTCGGCGCGGGTCACTTCACCGATGGTCCAGTGGTCCAGGCCCTGCGCGGCCACCGCGGCACCGACCGAGGCGGCGTCGCTGGCGGCCACGATCAGCACGAAGCCGATGCCGCAGTTGAAGGTGCGCCACATCTCGCTGTCGGCCACGGCGCCTTCCTTCTGCAACCACTGGAACACCGGCGGCAGGGTCCAGGCGTCGGCCTTGATGTCCAGGCCCAGGCCGTCGGGCACCACGCGGATGATGTTCTCGGTCAGGCCGCCACCGGTGATGTGGGCCATGCCGTGGATCGCCGCGCCGTGGGTCTTGAGCAGCGCCAGGATCGGCTTGACGTACAGGCGGGTCGGCGCCATCAGCGCATCGACCAGCTTGACCCCGCCGTCCAGCTCCAGATCGGCCGGCTGACCGGCGCGGTCATAGATGCGGCGCACCAGCGAGTAGCCGTTGGAATGCGGGCCGGAGGAGGCGATGCCGATCAGCACGTCGCCGGCGGCCACGCTGGCGCCGTCCTTCATTTCGCTCTTCTCGACGCCGGCGACGGTGAAGCCGGCCAGGTCGTACTCGCCCGGGGCATACATGTCGGGCATTTCAGCGGTCTCACCGCCGATCAGCGCGCAACCGGCCTCGGTGCAGCCGTTGGCGATGCCGCCCACGACCGCCGCAGCGGTGTCGATGTCCAGCTTGCCGGTGGCGAAATAATCCAGGAAGAACAGCGGCTCGGCACCCTGGACCAACACGTCGTTCACGCACATCGCGACCAGATCGATGCCGATCGTGTCGTGGCGGCCCAGCTGTTGTGCGAGCTTCAGCTTGGTGCCCACGCCGTCCGTGCCCGAGACCAGGACCGGCTCGCGGTACTTGTTGGAGAGGTCGAACAGGGCGCCGAAGCCACCCAGTCCGCCCATGACTTCCGGGCGGAAACTGCGCTTCACCAGCGGCTTGATGCGCTCGACCAGCTCATTGCCCGCGTCGATATCGACACCGGCGTCGCGGTAGGTCAGGGGAGAGGGATTGGACGGGGAATTGGTCACGGGCGTCGGCGCTGCGCTGGGGTGAAAGCGCGATTTTAACAGGCCACGTTGGCGCGCAGGCCCTATTCGGGCAACAATTCCCCCCGGATACGCTCAATGGAAGTCCTGATGCGCCGCAGCCTCTTTTTCATGATGTTCCTCGCGTTGTGCCTGCCGGTGGCCTCGATGGCCCAGAGCGGCCTGCGCACCGAAGGCGATGTGGCCAGTGCCAGTGGCGCTTACGAGGCCGAGGTCCCGGTCAACAGCCAGGCCGATTCGGACCGCAACGGTGCCCTGGCCAGGGCGCTGGGCAATGTGCTGGCCAAACTCTCGGGCGACCGCAGCGTGATGAGCCGCCCCGGCGTGATGCAGGCCCTGCGCAATGCCAAGGATTACGTGGCCAGCTATGACTACCGCCAGGACCAGAGCACCTCGGCCGGTGGCGCGCCGAGCTATCGCACCATCCTGGTGGCGCGCTTCCGCGAGGATGACGTCGATGGGCTGATCTCTGCCCTCGGGCTGCCGCTGTGGCCGCAGCCCCGCCCGAAGCCGGTGATCTGGCTGGCCATCGATGATGGCTCCGGCCCGCGCCTGGTGACCGTCCAGCAGGCCAATGCGGCCCGCCCGCTGCTCAACCGCGCCATCGAGCGCGGCTACAAGCTGGGCCTGCCCTCGGGCAGCGCCGCCGAGCAGGCACTGGTCGGCGCGATCTGGCGCCAGGACACGGCCGCCGTGGCGCGGGCCTCCGCGCGCTATGCCCCACCGATGCAGCTGATCGGCAAGCTCTACCGCGATGGCAGCGGCTGGGTGGCGGACTGGGTGTTCGTTGATGGCGGCAAAGAACTGAACAAGTGGACCACCAAGGACAGCGACGCCCGCCGTGCGATGGCCAGCGGTGCCGACGGCGCCGCGGATGCGCTGGTGCGCCGGTACGCCAAGGCCGGGGCCGCCACCGGCGCCGCCGGGACCTACACGATCGTGGTGCTGGGCCTGAACAGTGCCGAGGATTACATGCGCCTGGCCGCCGGCCTGCGCGAGACGGCCGTGGTCCGCAACGTCACCCCGGTGCGCGCCTCGGGCGATCGCCTGGAGCTGTCGCTGGAACTGACCACCGGCCTGGCCGGCCTGAACCGCATGCTCGGCGACAACGGCGTGATCGCGCCGACCGCGCCGCTGGCACTGCCGGTGCCGATCGATGAAACCAACCCCTCGGCCCTGCCGCCGCCGCCCAGCAACGAGTACCGCCTGCGATGATCCTCACCCCCGAAGCGGAAATCGCGCAGTTCCTCAGGCGGTTGAAATACGTCCTGGTGGCGCTCGCCGCCGGCTGGGTGATCTGGCTGCTTGGCCCGATCCTGACCCCGTTCGTGCTGGCCCTGGCGTTGGCGTGGCTGGGTGACCCGCTGGTCGACCGGATCGAGGCTACCGGTCGCTCGCGCAACACCGGCGTGGTGCTGGTGTTCGTGGCGATGATCCTGTTGATCACCGCCGCCTTGCTGATCCTGGTGCCGATGATCGAGCGCCAGGTCGCCACCCTGGTGGCGGCGATCCCGCAGGCCCAGCAGTGGCTGATGGAAAAAGGCATCCCGTGGTTCGAGCAGAAAACCGGGCTGGAGATCATGCAGTGGATGGATCCGGATCGCCTGATCGAATGGGTGCGCAGCCATTGGCAGCAGGCCGGCGGCTTCGCCAAGACCTTCTTTGGCTACGTGCAGCGCTCGGGGTTCACGATGGTGACCTGGGTGGTCAACATCCTGCTGCTGCCGATCCTGGCGTTCTACTTCCTGCGCGACTGGGACAAGCTGGTCGAGCGCGTGGCCTCGATGATTCCGCGCAACCATGTCGGCACCATCACCAAGCTGGCGCGTGAGTCGGACGAAGTGCTCGGTGCGTTCATCCGCGGCCAGTTCCTGGTGATGATCGCGCTGGGCGTGGTGTACGCCGCCGGCCTGTCGCTGGTCGGCCTGAAACTGGGCCTGTTGATCGGCCTGGTGGCCGGCCTGATCAGCTTCATCCCGTACCTCGGCGCGACCACCGGCATCGTCATGGCGGTCGCGGCGGCGCTGGTGCAGGCGCAGGGCTTCGATCTGAAGCTGCTGATCCTGGTCGGCGTCGTGTTCACCGTGGGCCAGTTGCTGGAAAGCTACGTGCTGACCCCGCGCATCGTCGGCGACAAGATCGGCCTGCACCCGGTGGCGGTGATCTTCGCGGTGATGGCCGGTGGCCAGCTGTTCGGCTTCCTCGGCATGCTGCTGGCCCTGCCGGTGGCGGCGGTCAGCAACGTGCTGCTGCGTTATGCACATCAGCGCTATCGCCAGAGCGATCTGTACGCCGGTGAGAAATCGGCGATCGTGCTCGATGCCTACGTCGACAAGCCCGAGATCGTGATCGTCGGCACCCCGAAGGGGCCGGACGCACAGTGAGTGTCGTTCCGCAGTTGCCGCTTGCCCTGCGCTACCCGCAGGACGAGCGGTTGGAGACCTTCATCGGTGCGCCGGATGGCGCGCTGGCGCAGCTGCGCGCCATTGCCGTGGGCGCCGCGCACGACTGGGTGTATCTGGAGGGCGCGCCGGGCACCGGCAAGACCCATCAGGCGCTGGCGATGTGCTCGCTGGCCGAACAGGCCGGCCGCCAGCCGACCTATCTGCCGCTGAAGGCGGTGGTGGGGCGTACGCGCGCCGCGCTGGAATCACTGGAAGGCCGCGACCTGGTCGCGCTGGATGGGCTGGATGCCGTGGCCGGGCAGCGCGAAGACGAAGTGGCGCTGTTCGATTTCCACAACCGTGCGCGCGCGGCGGGCATCACCCTGCTGTACACCGCGCAGCACGCGCCGGATCAACTTGGGCTGGTGTTGCCGGACCTGCGCTCACGCCTGCAGCAATGCGTGCGCGTGGTGCTGCAGCCGCTGGATGACGAAGGCCGCGCGGCGGTGCTGCGCGAGCGCGCGGCGCGACGTGGCCTGGCGATCGATGAAGCGGCGATCGAATGGTTGCTGACCCGTACCGGTCGCGAGCTGGGCAGCCTGGTCAGTCTGTTGGATTGGCTGGACCGCGAATCGCTGGCGGCGCAGCGCCGCATCACCGTGCCGTTCCTGCGCCAGGTCCTGGAAGACGGCCCACACCTGTTGTAGAGCCGACCGTTGGTCGGCTGCTCAGGAGACGGCCCCACCGTGTAGAGCCGACCGTTGGTCGGCTGCTCAGGAGAGGGCCCCACCGTGTAGAGCCGACCGTTGGTCGGCTGCTCAGATGGGCTCGGTCGGAGAGCAGCCGACCAA
>NZ_JBDJNT010000033.1:0-22132 GCF_039674525.1 Stenotrophomonas sp. TWI377 | reverse complement strand
CCTCACGATGCCTGGATTCCATGAGGAGCCGGCCAGCGGCCGGCACTACCGGTGTGATGCGCCGCACGGCCACCGGTGCCTTCGTCACGCACCCCGCCGCCACCCATGGGGTGGCTCTACCCTGAAGCGGATCAGCGCTTCGCCATTTCTTCTTCGATCTCATCGGCACTGCGTGCCAACGCAGCCGTCAGCACCTGATGGCCGTCCTCGGTGATCAGCACGTCATCTTCGGTACGGATGCCGATACCGCGCCAGCGCGCTTCCACGCTGCGGTCGTCCGGTGAGACATACAGGCCCGGCTCGATGGTGAACACCATGCCCGGCTCCAACATCCGCGAATCCCCGGCCAGCCGGTAATCGCCGACGTCGTGCACGTCCAGACCGAGCCAGTGCCCGGTCTTGTGCCGGTAGAACCGCTGGTAATGCGCTTCGGCGATGTTCTCTTCCAGCGTGCCCTTGAGCAGGCCCAGCCGCAGCAGGCCGTCGGTCAGGGTTTCCACGGCGGCCAGATGGCCGGCTTCGTACGCATTGCCCGGGCGGGCCTGGGCCAGCGCCGCCGCCTGCGCCGCACCGACCAGGTCATGCAGCGCGCGCTGCTCGGCACTGAAGCGGCCGTTGACCGGGAAGGTACGGGTGATGTCACTGGCGTAGCCGCGGTACTCGGCACCGGCATCGATCAGGACCAGATCGCCATCGTGCGAGCGCGCGTTGTTGTCGCGGTAATGCAGGATGCAGCCGTTGGCACCGGCGCCGACGATGCTGCTGTAGGCCGCACACGCATCATTGGCACGGAACACACGCTCCAGATCGGCCTGCAGTTCGTACTCGTGGATGCCCGGCCGCGCCACGTGCATCGCGGCACGGTGGGCCTGCACGCTGATGTCGGCGGCGCGCTGCATCACCGCGATTTCTGCGGTCGATTTGAACAGCCGCTGCTCGTGCAGCAGGTGGCCCAGTTCCAGGAATTCATGCGGTGGCTGCGCGCCATGCCGCACCTGCGAGCGTACCCGGTTGACCCAGCCGATCAGCTTGAGATCGAACTCGGCATCGCGACCGAAGTGGTAGTACACCCGCGAGCGCCCTTCCAGCAGGCCGGGCAGGATGTCGTCCAGATCGTCGATCGGGTAGGCGTCATCCATGCCGTACTGCGACACCGCACCTTCCTGGCCAGCGCGCGCGCCATCCCAGGCTTCGCGGTCCGCATCGCGCTCGCGGCAGAACAGGATCACCTCGCCATGGCGGCGGCCCGGGATCAGCACCAGCACGGCCTCCGGTTCCGGGAAGCCGCTCAGGTACCAGAAATCCGAGTCCTGGCGGAACGGATAATGCGTATCCAGGCTGCGCACGCGCTCGGATGCAGCCGGCAGCACCAGGATGGCGTCATCGCCGGCCATCTCCATCAACTGCTGGCGGCGGCGGGTGTATTCGGCGGCGGAGATGCCGGTCAGCTGCCGGATATCCATCTCAGTTCAGGCGCTGCCGGTGGCGCGCGGCCATGACACAGTCACCGTGCAGCAGCAGCACCGCCACGCGGATGAACTCCTCGATCTCGGCCAGCGCGTCTTCGTCGTCGTCGTTGCCGCTTTCGAAGTCTTCGCTGGAGGCCTGGGCCAGCTTGGCCAGATCGGTCAGGGCTTCATCGCCCTCTTCGGACAAGGCCGGCCGGTTCTGGCCCGAGCCCAGCCCGAAGCCGCCCAGGAACGCGCGCGCCCAGGTGAACAGCGCATCGGCCTGCGCGGCGGTATCACTGGCATCGCTCAGCAGCAGTTCGAAAGCGAAATCGCGGTCTTCCATCTGCGCCACGCTGGCATCGAGCAGGCGCGCCAGGGCGTCTCCTTCGGCCGGGGTCGGCAGGTTGTCATCGGCCAGGACGCGGGCCGGCCATTCACGCACCGGCGCACCACCGGCGGACAGCCAGCCGCACAGGCCGCCGTGCAGTTCAGCGGCGCTGGCGCCCAGGCCCAGGGCCTGGCTGGCCTGGTTTACGTCGTCGACACTCGGGAGTTCGGTCATCTTGGGGCTACGGTTTGTGAGCGCCACAGTGTAGCAATCCACCTGTGTCCACCGGGTTGCCATGGCCCGCCCGAGGCCCTGCCCCGGCACCGGTGGGCCGACGGCCGGCAGGCCCCGTCATTATTCGCTTGACCGCCCCGTCCGCCCTTGCCTATGGTGCCGGACATGGAACCCGCCGACGCCATCGCCCAATTGCAGGCCTTCGCCGCCCGCGTGGAGGCGTTGCTTGAGCGCAACCAGCGTCTGGCCGACGAGAACCGCAGCCTGCGCCATCAGCAGGAACAGCTGGTGGCCGAGCGCTCCCAGCTGCTGGCCAAGAACGAGCAGGCCCGCTCCCGGGTCGAAGCGATGATCACCCGCCTCAAGTCCCTGGAGCAGCACACATGAGCCAGACCGAACCGGTCAGTGTCCGCATCCTGGATCGTGAATACACGGTGGGGGTGGGGGCCGAGGAACGCGAGAGCCTGACCGCCGCCGCCCGGCTGCTGGATGCCAAGATGCGCGAGATCCGCGGCAGCAACCGGATGGCCGCGGTCGACCGGGTCGCGGTGCTGGCCGCGCTGAACCTGGCCCACGAGCTGCAGCAGCTGCGCGATGAGCACGCCCGGCAGGCCATTGCCCTGCAGCAGACGCTGAGCGATCTCAATCGCCGCCTGGATCGGGCGTTCGACAACGCGGGTTGATCCACGCGACCGGTTCCACGCGGTGGTCGATTGCACAAGTGCATCGCATGGTCTTCATCGATCTGAATTGAAGTGCAATTCGACCGACGAACGGACTGGCCGAATCGCACAAGAGGGCTATAATCCTCGTTGCGTTCTCTGCTGTGAACGACGGCGTGTGCAAACATTCGCCTTGTCCCTTAATTACGACCACGGGTGCGCGACGGCGCCGGGAGTGCAAGTCCGCCTTGTAGCGGGAAGCCCGATGGAACCCCAGCGTACCCACTTGAACCCCGGGTTCAAGGTCGTTTCGCATGCATCGTCACGGCGGAGAATGCAATATTCCAGCAAGAGCGGCGTTCCCTTGGGACGTCGCTCTTGTTTTATCCGCTTCCCCCGCACGCTCCGGACCCAGGCATGACCGACCCGCGCTCCGCACTGCGCCAGCAGCTGCGCCAACGCCGCCGTGATCTCCCCGCCGCCGTGCGCCTGGCCGCCGCCGAACACCTGGCCGATGGCCTGCTCGCCCTTCCTTTCGCGCCCACGCAGGGCCATGTCGCCGGCTACTGGGCGATGGATGGGGAAATCGCGCTGCACCGCTGGCAGATGCAGTTGCCCGCCGGCCTGACCTACTGCCTGCCGGTCCTGCACGAGAAGACGCTGCGCTTCGCGCCCTGGCGCCCGGGGCAGGCACTGACCACCAACCGCTTCGGCATCCCCGAACCCGATCTCGCGCTGGACGACACGCTCGCACCGGAGCAGATGGCGCTGGTCGTGGCGCCGCTGGTTGGTTTCGACGCACAGGGCCGGCGGCTGGGCATGGGAGGCGGCTGGTATGATCGCAGCTTCGCATTCCGCCACCAGCGCCCGGCGCCGCCGTGGCTGGTCGGGGTCGGCTTCTCGGTCCAGCAGGTCGATGACCTGCCGGTGTACCCCTGGGACGTCGCGGTGGATGCGATCTGCACCGACGTCTCCACCCTTGTCTGCGTACCGACCAACGGTCGGCACCGACAGTAATCAAAGACTCCGCATGACCGCACGCAAGCGCTACTGGCTGATGAAGTCCGAACCGGACGCTTTTTCCATCGATGATCTGCAGCGCGTGGGCCGGGAGCCCTGGAACGGCGTGCGCAACTACCAGGCGCGCAACTTCATGCGCGATGGCATGAAGGTGGGCGACGGGGTGATGTTCTACCACTCCAACACCAAGGTGCCGGGGATCGTCGGGCTGGCCACGGTGGCCAGCGAGGCCTATCCGGACGACACCCAGTTCGATCCCGGATCGGACTATTACGACGCCAAGGCGACCCGCAAAGAACCGCGCTGGATGCTGGTGGACGTGGCCTTCGAACGCAAACTGCGCGACACCATTTCGCTGGATGAGATCAAGCTGCACGCCGATGCGCTGGGCGAAGGATTCCCGCTGACCGCGCGCGGCAACCGTCTCTCGATCCTCCCGGTGACCGCTGCGCAGTGGAAGCTGCTGCTGTCGCTGGAAAAGCACTGACCCCTTTCCTCCAAGAGTTGCCCGCCATGTCCGAAGCCAAGCGCCTGGCCGCTGAAAAAGCCATTGAATACGTCGAAGACGGCATGATCGTGGGGGTCGGCACCGGTTCCACCGTGGCCTACTTCATCGATGCCCTGGCCAAGATCCAGCACCGCATCAAGGGCGCCGTGTCCAGCTCGGACCAGAGCACCGCGCGCCTGAAGCAGCACGGCATCGAGGTGCTCGAGCTCAACCACACCGGCAACCTGTCGCTGTATGTGGACGGGGCCGACGAGTGCGACGGCAACAAGAACCTGATCAAGGGCGGCGGCGCCGCGCTGACCCGCGAGAAGATCATCGCCGAGGCCAGCGAGCGCTTCGTGTGCATCATCGACCCGAGCAAGCAGGTCAAGGTGCTGGGCAGGTTCCCGCTGCCGGTGGAAGTGATCCCGATGGCGCGCAGCCTGGTCGCCCGCCGCATCATGGACATGACCGGCGGCCAGCCGGCCTGGCGCGAGGGCGTGGTCACCGACAACGGCAACGTGATCCTGGACATCCATCACCTGGAGATCACCGATCCGGTCAAGCTGGAGCGCGAGCTCAACCAGCTGCCGGGCGTGGTCAGCGTCGGCCTGTTCGCGCGCCGCCCGGCCGATGTGGTGATCATCGGCGGTGAGCCGCCGATCGTGATCTGACCCCGTGGCCGGCCTGTGCGCCGGCCACCCCAACGAGGTACGCCCATGTCCCTGTTGCGCCTGCTGCCCCTGCTCCTGCTGTTCACCCTGACCGGCTGCGCCAGCACCAACGCCCGCCACTGGGTGGAGCTGGACGGCAACCGTTACCACGTTGAACTGGCCACCAATGACGACACCCGCGCCCGCGGGCTGATGTTCCGCGACCAGATGCCCGAGGACCACGGCATGCTGTTCATCCACGAACGCGAAGAACTGCAGGCGTACTGGATGAAGAACACCAAGATCGCGCTGGACATCCTGTACTTCGATGCGCAGCGCCGCCTGGTCAGCCAGCAGCGCGATGTGCCGCCGTGTTCGGCCGGCGATCGTTGCCCGCCCTACCCCAGCAGCGAACCGGCCCGCTACGTGCTGGAACTCAACGCCGGGCAGGCCGAAAAGATGGCGCTCAAGGACGGCACCGAACTCACGTTCGGCCCCGGCATCGCCGACGGCAAGTAAAAGGGCACCGATAAACGCGCCGCGCCCTTGAATCGCGGCGCGTTTGTCGCCAGTCTTGTCCCATGCAGGGGCAGATCACATTGCCGACGTGGGACTCACTGGCCGAGCTGGATGACGAGGCGCTGCCGCTGTTGCCGACGGCGTTGCTGATCGCCCGGGACGAATACCCGGATCTGGACCCCGCCGTCTACGACGCGGTCCTGCAGAGTCACGCCGACCACCTGCGCACCGAGATCGCCACGATCGACATGTGGCCGCTGAAGATCGCCGCGGTCAACCGCCACCTGTTCGACGAGCTGGGCTACAGCGGCGACCACGGCGAGTACTACGACCCACGCAACAGCTATCTGAACCAGGTCTTCGAACGCCGCCTGGGCAATCCGATTTCGCTGGCGCTGGTGCAGATGGAAGTCTCGCGCCGGCTCGGCATCCCGCTGGACGGGGTGTCCTTCCCGGGGCACTTCCTGGTGCGCCTGCCGCTCAACGACGGCGTGCTGGTGATGGACCCGTTCAACGGCGGCCGACCACTGGGCGTGGAGGAACTGCGCGAACGCGCACGCTCACACCTGGGCGGTGAAGTGCCCGACGACGACGTGCTCGCGCAGATCCTGGACCCGGCCCCGGCACGCGCGATCCTGATGCGGATGCTGCGCAACCTGCACGGCGTGTACGTGGAACGCGGCGAATGGGACCGCGCCGCGCGCAGTGCCGACCGCCTGCTGAAGCTGGCGCCCGAGCAGGACGACGCCCTGCGTGACCGCGGCATGGCCTACCTGCAGCTGGATTACGAGGCCGGCGCGCGCAGCGACCTGGGGCTGTATCTCAAGCGCAATGCCAAGGCCAGCGATGCCCAGTTCGTTCGTGAGAAGCTTGTCGGCCTCGGTGGCGTGGTGCCGCGTCTGCACTGACGGCGCCGCGACATGGCGGCTGGCTGGTGTCTCAGTCGACTTCGACCATCTCGAAATCATCCTTGGTCACGCCGCAGTCCGGGCACGTCCAGGTATCGGGAATGTCGTCCCAGCGCGTGCCCGGGGCGATGCCCTCTTCCGGCAGCCCGTCCTCTTCCCGGTACAGGAAGCCGCAGACAACGCACATCCAGGTGCGGAAGGTGGTGGCGGTTGCGTCGGTCATCGGATAATCACGGCAGGACAAGAGCTGACAGCGTTCATTGTCCCACTCCCGTTGCGCTACCGGTAGCCATTGATGAATCACGCTTCAGCCCCCACGCCGCCCCGCGGCGTCTACCTCATCACCCCCGACGAGCCCGATACCGCACGACTGCTGGCGCGCACCGCGCCGCTGCTGGCGGCTGGGGCCACCTGGCTGCAGTACCGCAACAAGACCGCCGATGCCGCCCTGCGCCTGCGGCAGGCGACCGCGCTGCAGGCGCTGTGCGGGCAGCACGGCGTGCCATTGATCATCAATGACGACCCGGCGCTGGCCCATGCCGTGGGCGCCGCTGGCGTGCACCTGGGCGGCACCGACGGCGACATCGGCGCGGCGCGTGCCCTGTTGGGGCCCGACGCCATCATCGGCGCGTCCTGCTACGACCAGCTGGCCAATGCCGCGCGTGCCGTGGCCGAAGGCGCCACTTATGTGGCCTTCGGCGCGTTCTTCCCCACCACCACCAAGGTCACCGCCAGCCGTGCCACGCCGGACCTGCTGCGGCAAAGCGCCGCACTGGGCGTGCCGCGGGTGGCGATCGGCGGGCTCAGCCCGGACAATGTGGGTCCCATCATCGCGGCCGGTGCCGACCTGGTGGCCGTGGTCAGCGGCATTTTCGCCGCCCCCGACCCGGTTGCCGCCCAGCGCGCCTTCCTCGCCCAGTTTCCGTAAGACCCAGGACACTCCATGAACCACGACCAGTCCCACGCCCTGTTCACCCGCGCCCAGAAGCTTCTGCCGGGTGGCGTCAACTCGCCGGTGCGCGCGTTCAAGTCGGTTGGCGGCGAGCCGTTCTTCGTCAAGCGCGCCGATGGCCCCTATCTGTATGACGTGGACGACAACCGCTACATCGATTACGTCGGCTCCTGGGGCCCGATGATCGTCGGCCACAACCACACCGCCGTGCGCCAGGCGGTCAAGCAGGCGATCGGCAACGGCCTGTCCTTCGGCGCGCCGTGCGAAGCCGAAGTGACCATGGCCGAAACGCTGACCCGGCTGGTGCCGTCCTGCGAGATGGTGCGCATGGTGAACTCGGGCACCGAGGCCACCCTGTCGGCGATCCGGCTGGCACGCGGTGCCACCGGCCGCAGCCGCATCGTCAAGTTCGAAGGCTGCTACCACGGCCATGGCGACTCGTTCCTGGTCAAGGCCGGCAGCGGCATGCTGACCTTGGGCGTGCCGACCTCGCCAGGCGTCCCGGCCGGGCTGAGCGAACTCACCCTGACCCTACCCTACAATGACTTCGAGGCCGCCACGGCGCTGTTCGCCGAACAGGGCGAGCACATCGCCGGGCTGATCATCGAGCCGGTGGTCGGCAACGCCAACTGCATCCCGCCGCGAGAGGGCTACCTGCAGCACCTGCGCGCACTGTGCACGCAGTACGGCACGGTGCTGATCTTCGATGAAGTGATGACCGGCTTCCGCGTGGCCCTCGGTGGCGCGCAGGCGCATTACGGCGTCACCCCGGACCTGACCACCTTCGGCAAGATCATCGGCGGCGGCATGCCGGTGGGTGCGTACGGTGGCCGCCGCGAGCTGATGTCGCAGATTTCCCCGGCTGGCCCGATCTACCAGGCGGGCACGCTGAGCGGCAATCCGGTGGCCATGGCAGCCGGCCTGGCGATGCTGGAACTGGTGCAGGAACCGGGCTTCCATGATCGCCTGAGTGCTTCGGCCGCGCGCCTGTGCGCAGGGCTGGAAGCAGCGGCGGCCGATGCAGGCGTGGCAGTGACCACCACCCAGGTCGGCGCGATGTTCGGCCTGTTCTTCACTGACCAGAAGGTGGAGACCTACGCGCAGGCGACCGCGTGCGACATCACCGCCTTCAACACCTTCTTCCACGCGATGCTGGAGCGCGGCGTGTTCCTGGCCCCGTCCGCATACGAAGCCGGCTTCCTGTCCAGCGCCCATGACGACAGCATCATCGATGCGACGCTCGAAGCCGCGCGCGAAGCCTTCAAGGTCGTCAAGGGCTGATAGAACGCGGTAGGTGACGACCGTTGGTCGTCACGGCGTGCGTACCGATCACCCCGCGTAGGTGACGACCGTTGGTCGTCACGGCGTCTACCGACCAATGGTCGGTAGCTACCGGCCGTTTTCGGCGCTCAGCCGAACAGAAAACGGCCTTTCATCATCGCGAAATGGCCGGGGAACGAGCAGAAGAAGGTGTAGTCGCCGCCCTTGGTCAGCTTGGCGGTGGAGAAGGTGACGCTGGTACTTTGTCCCCCGCCGATCACCGGCGTGTGCGCCAGCACGCGTGCATCGCCCTTGGGCAGGTAGCTGTCGGCCAACGTGGTGCGCATGCCGGCCATCGCCACCGGCTGGTAATCCGCGGCGCGGGTCAGTACCCAGTTGTGGCCCATCGCGGTCGCGGCGAGCTTGCCGGTGTGGCGCAGGGTCAGCTTCACCTGGGAGCAGTCCGCGGCAACCTTGAGTTCCTTCTGGCTGAAGCTCATCTGGTCGGTACTGTCGATGGCGATCGCGCAGACACGCGCATGGGCGGCTGGGGCCAGCATCAGGCCGGCAAGCAACACGGGGGCAAGCAGTTTCAAGGCGATCTCCATCAGGCAGTCCCCGCGATTCTAGTGACCGCCCGTGCAGGCGACGTGCGACGCGATGTCGCAGCGCAGGCACTGGGTGGGTTACGGTCAGCACTGGATCTGGACGAGACGGCCCCATGCCGCATGTGATCGAGTGCCTGCTGCTGGATTTCGATGGCGTGCTGGTGCGCTATGCGCGGCACCTGCGTGTGCGCCATCTGGCCGCGAGCGTCGGCTGCAGTGCGGCGCAGGTGCAGGCGGCGCTGTTCGACACTGGGCTGGAGCGCGCCTACGACAGCGGCATGGCCACGGACGCCTACCTGCAGCGACTGGGTGATGCACTGCAGACCACGATCAGCATCGCGCAGTGGCAGGCCGCGCGTATCGCCGCGTGCGCACCGCAAACAGGGGTGATCGAACGCGTGGCGCGGATCGCGCAGGCACTGCCGATCGGCATCCTGACCAACAACGGCGCGCTGATGGCGCAGACGATTCCACAGCTTGTTCCCACCCTGGCCGATGCCCTGCACGGCCGCATCCTGTGCAGCGGTGCGCTGGGCGGGCGCAAGCCGGATCCGGCGATATTCGCCAAGGCGGTGACGCTGCTGGGGGCGCGCGCCGAGCGCACGCTGTTCATCGATGACCTGTTCGTCAACGTGCGCGGGGCTCGGCTGGCCGGTCTGCCGGCCGAGACCGCGACGGACAGCCGCGCGTTCGGCAAGGTCATCAAACGGTACGCCCTGGGGTAGAGCCGACCAACGGTCGGCTGCGCCCGCGCCACAACAACAGCAGCCGACCAACGGTCGGCTCTACCGCGACGCGATGAACGACTGCACGGCCGCGCGCAGACGCTTCAGGCCTTCGGCGATTTCCTCATCGGTGATGTTCAGCGACGGCACGAAGCGCAGCACGTCCGGCCCGGCCTGCAGGGTCAGCAGGCCGTGTTCGGCGGCGTGGTCGAGGATGGGACCGGCCTGGCCGGCAAAATCCTTGTCCAGCACCGCGCCCAGCATCAGCCCGCGACCGCGGACCTGGCTGAACACCTTGAACTCGTCGTTGATCTTGCCCAGGCCATCGCGCAGCGCCTGCGACTGACGGCTCACGTTGTGCGCGATCTCCGGCGAGGACAGCTTGCGCAGCGCCACCCGGGCGACGGCGGCGGCCAGCGGATTGCCACCGAAGGTGGTGCCGTGCGCGCCAAACTGCATCACCTCGGCCACCTTCGGGCCGGCCAGCATCGCGCCGATCGGGAAGCCGCCGCCCAGCGCCTTGGCCAGGGTGACGATGTCCGGTTTGATGTTGTCCTGCCAATGCGCGAACAAGGTGCCGGTGCGGCCCATGCCGGCCTGGATCTCATCCAGCACCACCAGCGCGTTGTGCTGGTCGCACAGCTCGCGCACGCGCTGCAGGAAGCCAGGCTTGGCCGGCATCACGCCGCCCTCGCCCTGGATCGGCTCCAGCATCACCGCCGCGACATCGCCGGCGGCCATCGCGGTTTCCAGCTGGACCTCGTCATTGAAGTCGACATAGCGGAAGCCACCGGGCAGCGGCTCGTAGCCTTCCTGGTACTTCGGCTGGGCAGTGGCGGTCACCGCGGCCAGGGTGCGGCCATGGAAGCTGCCGCGGAAGGTCACGATCACGCGCTGATGCGCCGGCCGGCCCAGCGAGGAGGCCCACTTGCGGACCAGCTTGATCGCCACTTCATTGGCTTCGGCGCCGGAGTTGCACAGGAACACGCGCTCGGCGAAGCGCGAGGCGGTGACCAGTTCTTCGGCCAGGCGCAGCGGCGGCTCGCTGTAGAACACGTTGCTGGTATGCCACAACTTGCCGGCCTGCTCGATCAGCGCGGCCTTCAGGTCCGGATCGTTGTGGCCCAGGCCACACACCGCGATGCCGGCGGCCAGATCGATGAATTCACGGCCCTGGTTGTCCCAGACGCGCGCGCCCTGGCCACGTTCGAGCACCACCTGGCGCGGTTTGTAGACCGGCAGGTAGTAATGCGACAGGGACAACAGCGGATCGGTGGCAGCGGCAGTCATGGCAGTCAACGGCTCAGGAAAGATCCCATTCTCGCGCTTTGGGCCGGTGGGGCACAATGCGCCCCATGCGACCGTTCACTGCCCCCCAGCTCAACCCCGCCACCGAATCCGGCTGGCGCCGCCAGTGGTTCGACATCATCTACCGCCACGACACCCGGCCCTCGCGCAATTTCGACCTGCTGCTGGTCTACGCGATCGTCGCCAGCGTGGTGGTGGTCATGTTCGACAGCGTGCAGCGCTTCCATGCGGCCTATGCCGACGGGCTCTACGTGCTCGAATGGGGCTTCACGATCCTGTTCACCGCCGAGTACCTGTTGCGGCTGGTGGTGGTCAAACGCCCGCTGCGCTACGCATTCAGCATCTGGGGCATCATCGATCTGGCCTCGATCCTGCCGACCTACCTGTCGCTGTTCATTCCCGGCGCGCAGAGCCTGCTGGTGGTGCGCGCGCTGCGCATCCTGCGGGTGTTCCGGATCCTCAAGCTGACCCGCTACATCGAAGAAAGCGGCGTGCTGATGGAGTCACTGTGGCGCAGCCGGCGCAAGGTGCTGCTGTTCCTGTTCACGGTCATCACCATCACCATCATCGCCGGCACCATGATGTACGTGATCGAAGGCCCCAACCACGGCTTCACCAGCATCCCCAGCAGCATGTACTGGGCGGTGGTGACCATGGCCACGGTGGGCTTCGGTGACATCGTGCCGCAGACCGTGCTGGGCCGCTTCGTCACCTCGGTGCTGATCCTGATCGGCTACAGCATCATCGCCGTACCCACCGGCATCTACACCGCCGAACTGGCCAATACCATGCGCGATGCCGAGCATGCCGCGCGCCGGGATGCGCGCGGCTGCCCGCACTGCGGGCTGGAAGGCCACGAACCGGATGCCGTGCATTGCCGACACTGCGGCGAGAAACTGCCCCCGGTCTTCAACGTCTGATCAACGCGGGGCGGGCCGCCTGGCAGCCGGCCCCGCGTTCGCTCAGCGTGCGCCGCTGGTCTGGGCCAGGCGGTTGCTCATGTCGACCAGGTCGTTGTAGCTGACCAGCAACGCTTCGGCCGAGCCCTGCGGGTTGTTGATCCGGCCGCCGCTCTCGATCAGCATCTGCTCGCTGCGGGTGTAGGGCGTCCTGGATTCCACGCGCTCGATGCGACGGCCGGCATCGCGGGCCAGCGCATCGGCCGCACGCTCCACGTGCCCCCACATCGCATCGCCCTTGCCGACCTTGTCCTCCTGCGCGTGCTGCAGCAGCGCCTGGAACGCGGTGAGCTGGGTGCGGGCCACGGCCAGATCAGGCGTGTCACTGTTGAGCAGCTGGGCCAGCTGCTTGCCGTCGCCGAGGATCTTGATCTGGTAGTACGCCATCGAGCGGCCTTCGGAGGCTTCAATCTCCTTGAGCTGTTCGGCACGGCGTTCGTCTTCGCGCTTTTCCAGTGCGGCATCCAGTGCGGTACCTGCATCGAAGAACGCCATATAGGCCTTCATCAACGGCGCATGCTGGGCGCGCATGCCGGCATGGTCATCGCGCAGGTAGTCCTCGCGGCTGTAGTAACGGTCGGCCTGCTCGATCAGGGCATACAGGTCGACGAACGTCTTCTGGTAAGCGCTTGCCGCCGGATCCAGCTCGGGCTCCGCCGGCGTCATCGCCAGCGCCGCCACCATCGGGGCATTGCATGCCTCCACGCGATGCGACAGCACCGTACCTGGCCCACGCACCTTTTTCTCGTTGCCGGTCGGGCCGGCCTCGGGGTCCTGCATCCAGCCGATGTACTGCTGGAAGCCTTCGTGGATCGGCTGTTCAACGGCGTTGAAGCAGGCGATGTAGGCGTTCACCTTCTCCACGCCCTGGGTATCGGCGACGCTGCCCGGCCCCTTGCTGCAGGCGCCGAGCAGGCTGATCAATGCGATGGCGGCGGCGAGCGGCGCGGTCCGTGTGCGAGATGACATGCGAGTGTCCATACCAATTGGGGGGACGCACCATAGCAGGCCAGTGTGTGCAGCTATTGTCATCGCGCGCAGCGAACGCGCGTCACTCCAGGAACAGGTCCGGCATCAACGGGCGCGATGGATCGACGGCGTAGCCGCTCAGATCGGTGATGCCCGCCTGCGCCAACACCTCGTCATCGAGCAGGAACTGTCCGCTGAAACCGGCCGCCTCACGGCACAGCACCGCGTGTGCGGCGTCGGCCAGAATCGCCGGCGTGCGGCAGCCACGGATGTCCACGCCGGGAATCATGTTGATCGCATCGGTAGCGATCACCGTGCGCGGCCACAACGCGTTGACGGCCACGCCCTGCGGGCCGAACTCGGCCGCCAGGCCGAGGGTGACGAAGCTCATCCCCATCTTGGCCAGCGTGTAACCGGTATGCGGGCCCCACCACTTCGGGTCCAGCGTCGGCGGCGGCGCCAGCGTGAGGATGTGCGGGTTGGGCGCCTGCAGCAGATGCGGCAGGCAGGCCTGCGCGCACAGGAAGCTGCCGCGCGAATTGACCTGCTGCATCAGGTCAAAGCGTTTCATCGGCGTGTCCAGCGTGCCGCGCAGCCAGATCGCGCTGGCGTTGTTGATCAGGATGTCGATGCCACCGAAGGTGTCCACGGTGGCAGCGACGGCCGCGCGCACCTGGTCTTCTTCGCGGATGTCGCACTTCAGTGCCAGCCCCTGCCCGCCTGCGGCGGTCACCGCCTCGGCGGCACTGTGAATGGTGCCGGGCAGCTTCGGATTGGGCACCGAGGACTTGGCCGCGATCGCGATGTTGGCGCCGTCGCGTGCCGCACGCAGCGCAATGGCCAGGCCGATGCCGCGCGAGGCGCCGGTGATGAACAGGGTCTTGCCTTGCAGACTGGCCATGCGCGGAATTCCTTGGATGCGGGTGCAGGGAATCCGCATTATGCCGCCCCGGCGCACACGCCGGATTCATGCGCCGCGTCGATACTGGGCGTTCACGTTCTGCACGGAATGAGCGACATGACGGCGATCCGCCTTCCCCTGACCGCGTTGGCCCTGGTGCTGGCCCTTGGCGCCTGCCAACCCGCTGGCGATCCTGCCGCCTCCGCGACGCAGAACGCAGCTACCGTCCCGGGCACCGCCGGGGGCACCTCCCCGTTCGGCGAAGCGGCGATCTGGGACGGCGAGGTCGATGCCTGCCGTGGCCAGGCACCGGTCGCCGATGATTGCCTGTCCAAGGCGATGCAGGCCGCCAAGGCCAGCCCGCAGGCGATCGCCGCCGCCCATCAACTGGGGGCGCAGGGCAATCCCGGCTACGTGAGCGCATGGCGGGACCAGGACGGCGTGGGCATCGCCACCATCGAATACCCGTTCCGTGCCAACACCAATGAAGGCACGCTGCTGGTCGACAGCGCCGGGCACACGGTGGATGTGGATGCGGACGTGCTGCCGGAAATGTCGCGCGCCGATGCCACCGTCAAACCGTTCCTGGATGCACACCCGGATGCCTCACCGTTTGCCCCGGCCGAAGCCAGCGGCAGCGAAGCACTGCCCAACGGTGGCGTGCGCCTGATCTACACCACGCCGCTGCGCACCTGCCATGCGTGTGCAGAGGATGGGGTGCTGCGGGTCGCCTACGATTTCGATGCGCAACGCCGCTTCGCCGGCAAGCAGATCCTCGATCTGCGCTGATCAGCTGCGCGTGGTCAGCGTCTGCCGGGCGCTCGCCCGGTCATTGCGGCGCGTGCGCGCTGCCTGCGCTCACGGCTTGGGACCCTGCCCTTCGTTGTCTTCCCAGTGCAGGATCTTTCGCGTGACAAAGCGATAGACCGGCTTGCCGGTGCGGAACCAGAGATCACGCACCCACGAGGTGCGCTTGAGCAGCCGCTTTTCCACCGGGGTCAGCGACTGCCGGCAGTACATGCGCTTGTGCTTGAGCAGATGGCGCAGGTCCTCGCGGGCCAGCAGGCGCATCCAGTGTGAGCGCGGGTTGCCGATCACCGCCAGCTGGAAATCGATCAGGGCCGGCGAGCCGTCTTCGCGCACCAGCCAGTTGGCCTCCTTGGCCAGGTCGTTGTGTGCGATGCCGTGGCGATGCACCTGCTGCAGCAGACGTCGGGCCGCGCGGAAGTAGGCCAGGTCGCCATGCGGCGGACGCTGGTACATGGCATCTCCGGCCATGAAGCTGCGGTCCAGCCAGCGCCCGTTCCAGCGCAGCAGCCGCGGCGTGGCCGGCATGCCATCCAGATGCGCCAGCGCGCGTGCCTCGCGCCGGGCCAGCCACCACGCCGGTGCCCGCAACCACCACGGCGTTGCCTCCAGGTCACGGCGCACGAAGCGCTGGCCATCCTCTTCCATCAGCAGGATGCGGCCGAAGCTGTCGGCTTTGAGGGCGGTCGGGGCGGGATCGGCAGGGCGTGTCATGCCGCCATTCTAGGCGGGTGATCGCGTTCATTCACTGCAGATGCCGCACATTCCCGGCCTCTGGCGGGCAGTCAGTCACTTTGCCCCCCCTATAATCCCCCGATGGACTCGTCATGGATCGATGCCACGCTTGCGTGGATCTCAGCTCACCCCGTGCTTGCCGGCGCGGTCATTTTCCTCATTGCCTTCTGCGATGCGGTCATCGTGCTGGGCGCGATCGTGCCCGCGTTGCCGCTGTTGTTCGCGGTCGGGGTGTTCATCGGCCTGGGCCAGATCTCCGGGCCGTATGCCGTGGCCTGCGCGGCGTTGGGCGCATTCGCCGGTGACGGCATCAGCTACTGGGTAGGCCGGCGCTGGGGCGATCGGCTGCGGGGCTTCTGGCCCTTCAGCAAATACCCGCAGCTGCTCGATCGCGGCGAGACGATGTTCCGCCGCAATGCCTTCAAGAGCATCCTGGTGGCGCGTTATGTCGGCGCGATCCGCCCGTTCGTGCCGGCCATCGCCGGCATGATGAAGATGCCGTTGTCGCGCTATATCCAGGCCAGCGGCATCGCCAGCCTGTCCTGGGCCGTCCTGTTCCTGGCGCCCGGCTGGGTGCTGGGCGAGGCCTACGACGCGGTCGCCGCGGTCGCCGGCCGGTTGGTGATGGTGCTGGCCCTGCTCGGCGTGATCATGGGCCTGGTGTGGGCGATCGTGCTGTATGGCTACCGCTGGTCGGCCTCGCGCATGGACAGCTGGCTGGCCAGCCTGCTGGCCTGGTCGCAGCGTCACCCGACGCTGGGCCGTTACTCGGTCGCCGTGTTCGACCCGCAGCGGCGCGAGTCGGTGCCGCTGGCGATGCTGGCGGTGATGTTGCTGCTGCTCGGCTGGGGCTGGTTCGTGCTGTTGATGGCGGTGGTCGCCCACGGCGAGCCGTTGATGGTCGATCTGGCCGTGCACCACGCGATGCTGGCATTGCGCAATCCGCTGGCCGATTACCCGATGGCCGCGCTGGCCTCGCTGGGCGCCTGGCAGGTCCTGCTGCCGGCCACCGCGGCAGGCATGGGCTACCTGGTCTGGCGCCGGCGCTGGATGGCGGCCGCGCACTGGCTGGCCGCGCTCGCCTTCGGGCTGGCGCTGTGCAAGCTGCTCGGTGCGACGGTGGACGTGGTCCGCCCGCCGGATGCGAGCAGCGGCTTCGGCTTCCCGTCCGTGTCGGTGACGATGGCCACGATCACCTTCGGCTTCTTCGCCGTGCTGATCGCCCGTGAACTGCCGGGGCGCACCCGCGTATGGCCCTACCTGCTGTCGGGCATCATCGTCAGCCTGATCGGCTTCGCCCGCATCTACCTCGGCGCGCATTGGCTGAGCGATGTGATCGGCGGCATGCTGTTCGGCCTGTTCTGGCTGCTGGTGCTGGGCATCGCCTACCGCCGCCGGTTCAACCGCTCGTTCTGGGTCAAGCCGGTGGCATGGCTGTTCTACGGCACCTTCGCCATCGCCGCGCTCTGGTATGCCCCACGCAACATCCCGGTGAAACTGGCGCGCTTCGAGCCTGCCCAGCCGACCCCGGCGCCGCTGGATGCCCAGGCCTGGTGGACGACCGAATGGCAGCACCTGCCCTCGCGTCGCAATGAGTTCGACGACGATCAGCGCTGGCCGCTGGATGTGCAGGTGGCCGGTCCGTTGGCGCCGCTGCAGCGCCGGCTGGAAAGCCAGGGCTGGCGCGTGCAGCCCCAGGCGGGCTGGGAGCAGGCGTTGTTGATGCTCGACAAGTCCTCCGACAAGGACAAGGTGCCGGTACTGCCGGCCACGCTGGATACCCAGGTCGAATCGCTGCTGATGCTGCGGGCTGGCAATGCGCCCAATGAGATCTTCGCGCTGCGCCTGTGGCCGGCACCGGCACGCCTGGCGGCGCCGGACAATGAACCGCTGTGGCTGGGCAGTGCGCAGACGCTGCATTACCAGCAGCACTTCAAGCTGATCGGGATGTGGCGGCCGATGCGTGGCATCGACCCGTCGCTCAATGCGGTCCGCCAGGCACTGGACGGGCTGCCGCAGCAGGTCGATACCCATCCAGACACCGAGATGCCGGTGCTGCGCGTGCGCATGCCACCGGCCGAGTGATGCAGCGCCGGAGCTACCCGGCCGAGGGGGCGTAACGCGGGGGGAACCGCGCGTTACGGCATCCAGTCAAGCAGCGCCTGCAGGCGCTGGTGCGGGTCATCGTGTTGCAGCAGTTGCAGGCGTTGCGCATCCTGCAGCGGCAGCAGTTCGGCCAGGCGCCAGCCAACCCAGCTGGCCTGCTCCATCTGCGCCGGGCTGACCGGTGCGAAGGCCGCGCCGGCCTGCTCGATGATGTGCTCCAGCACGGTGGCCATCAGCGCGTGTTCGGGCTGCAGTTCATCGTCACTGTCGGCGGCGCACCAGGTCACTTCGGCAATGATCAGCCCGTTGTCGCGCACGCGGGTGTGATCCACATGGAAGCGGCGCTGGCCGCGCAGGCGCAGCACCAGAACACCATCGGCGCCCACGTCGAAATCCTCGATCCGCGCCTCGACCCCGTAGGCGGCCGGCAATGCCGGCGCACCGACCTCCTCACCGTCCAGGATCAGGCACACCCCGAAGGCAGTCCCCGCACGGCTGCATTCGCGCAGCATGTCCAGGTAGCGGCGTTCGAACACCCGCAGGCCGAGCGCCGCGCCGGGCAGCAGCACGGTGTGCAGCGGGAACAGGGGCAGTGAAGCGGTGTCGGTCATGGCCCGCGTCCCTCAGGGGTGCTGCAGCTGCGCCAGGAAGCGGCGCGGGGCCCCGTCGAAACCGCCGTTGGACATGAACACCACATGGTCACCCGGCGCTGCGATCGCGCCCAGCTGAGCCAGCAGCGCATCCGTATCGGGCACGGCATGGGCCTCACCCCGGACGGCGGCGATCACGCTCGCCGCATCCCAGGCCAGTTCCGGGCGATGCAGGAACACCACCGCGTCGGCACCGTCCAGCGAGGGCGCCAGCGCCTGTGCGTGTGCCCCCAGCCGCATCGAATTGCTGCGCGGCTCCATGGCCACCACGATGCGGGCATCGCCCACCTTGGCACGCAGGCCTTCGAGGGTGGTACGGATCGCGGTGGGGTGATGCGCGAAATCGTCGTAGAGGGTGATGTCGCGTGCCTGGCCGATCACTTCCATGCGGCGCTTGACGCTGCGGAACGCGGCCAGCGCCGGGATCACGGTGGCCAGCTCGACGCCGACCGCATGCGCGGCAGCCAGGGCGGCCAGCCCGTTGAGGACATTGTGGCGGCCGAGCAGCGACCAGCGCACCTCACCGACCCGCTCGCCGCGATGGTGCACGACGAACACACTGCCGTCGGCCTCCACCAGCTCGGCATGCCATTCCAGCGAAGGATCGAAACCGAAGCGCTCCACCGGGGTCCAGCAGCCCATCGCCAGCACGTCGGCGAGATAGGCATCTTCGCCGTTGACGATCAGGCGCCCACGCGCGGGCACGGTGCGGATCAGGTGGTGGAACTGGCGCTGGATCGCGGCCACGTCCGGGAAGATATCGGCGTGGTCGTATTCGAGGTTGTTGAGGATCGCCACCAGCGGCCGGTAGTGCACGAACTTGCTGCGCTTGTCGAAGAACGCGGTGTCGTACTCATCGGCCTCGACCACGAACTCACGGCCGCTGCCCACACGCGCGGAGACGCCGAAATCCTCGGCCACGCCACCGATCAGGAAGCCGGGTTCACGCCCGGCGCTGTGCAGCAGCCAGGTGAGGATGGTGGTGGTGGTGGTCTTGCCGTGGGTGCCGGCGACCGCCAGGGTATCGCGGCCCGGCAGCACCTGCTCGGACAGCCACTGGGCGCCGGAGATGTAGCGTTGGCCTGCATCCAGCACCGCTTCCACGGCGGGGTTGCCACGCGACAGCGCATTGCCGATCACCACCTCGTCGCAGTCCGGCGCCACGCTGTCGGCGCGGTAGCCCGGATCCAGGGCGATGCCCAGCCGTTCGAGCTGGGTGGACATCGGGGGGTAGATCGCCTGATCGCTGCCGCGGACCGTATGGCCCTTCTCGCGCGCCAGTGCGGCCACGCCGCCCATGAAAGTGCCTGCAATGCCAAGAATGTGGATCGTGCTCATGCGTACGATTGTCGCCGATCGCCACCGTCGATGGAGATCGCCGTCAGACAACTCCTAGTCGACTATCAGAAAAATCCAGCGCGGTGTCGGGGAATTCCCGATAGCGCCATACTGTGAAGACGGACACAATTCTATTGGCCAGCCGCAGTACCCCATTGGTCCTACTCCCCAAGAGGCCATCCCCAGGGGGGCTCATGCTGCGGGGCTCTGAGCAAGCCCGCTCGCTGGCACCTTCAAACCACACGCCTGGTCCCTTCGGGGGCCGGGCGTGTGTGTTTGCGGCGCCGGCAAACGTACAGCCGGCGCGGTGCCGCCGTAGCGGCACCGACCCGCATCAGGCCTGGATCGCGGCGCGGATGCGCGCTTCCACGTCGTTCAGTTCGCCCACGCCATCAACGCGCGCGAGGGTGCCGCGGCCAGCGTAGAAATCCACCACCGGCGCGGTCTGGTCGTTGTAGACCTGCAGGCGCTGGCGCACCGATTCGGGATTGTCATCGGCGCGGCCCTGTTCGGCGGCGCGGCCGGCGATGCGCTCGACCAGCAGTTCGGTCGGCACGTCCAGCTGCACCACGGCATCCAGCGGCTGGCCGATCTTGGCCAGCAGGCTGTCCAGCGCGTTGGCCTGGGCCACGTTGCGCGGGTAACCGTCGAGGATGAAGCCCTTGGCCACATCGTCCTGGCCCAGGCGCGACTCGAGCATGCCCAGCAGGATGTCATCGGACACCAGGTTGCCGGCATCCATCACAGCCTTGGCCTGCTTGCCCAGCTCGGTGCCGGCGGCGACTTCAGCGCGCAGCAGATCACCGGTGGAAATGTGCGCAATCGAGAGATGTTCCTTCAGGCGCGTCGCCTGCGTCCCCTTGCCCGAACCGGGCGGTCCCAACAGAACCAATCGCATCAACCTGACTCCAACTTGGTAAGAAAATGGAAGGGCGCGCGCCCCGGGATTGTCCACAATCACGCTGCACCGCAATACGCGCACTTTACCCCATACCGGTAATGTCTCTGCAATGTCCTTCCCCCAGACCAAGGTCGCATCATGTCCAACGGTACCCTGCTCTACGCCCAGTCAGGCGGCGTCACCGCCGTCATCAATGCCACCGCCTCGGCGGTCATCAGCACCGCAAGGGCCAAAGGAATCAAGGTCTTGGCCGCGCGCAACGGCATTCTCGGCGCGCTCCGCGAGGACCTGATCGATACCTCGAAGGAGACCGCCGCCGCCATCGCCGCCCTCGCCCATACCCCCGGCGGCGCGTTTGGCTCGTGCCGCTACAAGCTCAAATCGCTGGAGGCCGACCGCGATAAGTACGCGCGCCTGCTCGAGGTGCTGCGCGCCCATGACGTGCGCTGGTTCCTCTACAACGGCGGCAACGATTCGGCCGATACCGCCTGGAAGGTCTCCCAGCTGGCCAAGGCCTTCGACTACGACCTGACCTGCATCGGCGTGCCCAAGACCATCGACAACGATCTGGCCGTGACCGATACCTGCCCGGGCTTCGGCTCGGCCGCCAAGTACACCGCCGTCTCCGTACGCGAAGCAGCACTGGATGTGGCCGCGATGGCCGAGACCTCGACCAAGGTATTCGTCTACGAGGCGATGGGCCGCCACGCCGGCTGGCTCGCGGCGGCTGCGGGCCTGGCCGGCCAGGGCGCCGATGACGCCCCACACATCATCCTGCTGCCCGAGCGCGCGTATGACGAAGCGGCGTTCCTGGCCAAAGTGAAACAGGTGGTCGAGCGCGTGGGCTACTGCGTGGTGGTCGCCTCCGAAGGCATCCAGACCGCCGACGGTCGCTTCGTCGCCGATGCGGGCGGCGGCACCGATTCGTTCGGGCACACCCAGCTCGGTGGCGTGGCTTCGCAGCTGGCCGCGCGGGTCAAGGATGGGCTGGGCTACAAGGTCCACTGGACCCTGCCCGACTACCTGCAGCGCTCGGCACGCCACCTGGCCTCCAAGACCGACTGGGAGCAGGCACAGGCGGTGGGCAAGGCGGCGGTGCAGTTCGCGCTGAAGGGCCAGAACG
Organism: Stenotrophomonas sp. TWI377; assembly: GCF_039674525.1. NCBI lineage: Bacteria > Pseudomonadati > Pseudomonadota > Gammaproteobacteria > Lysobacterales > Lysobacteraceae > Stenotrophomonas > Stenotrophomonas sp. TWI377. The sequence continues at coordinate 528 of NZ_JBDJNT010000033.1, read as the reverse complement.
CGGTGATGCCGGTGATCGTGCGCACCAGCGACACGCCTTACCGCTGGAAGATTGAAGCGGCCCCGCTGCACAAGGTGGCCAACCACGAGAAGAAGATGCCGGCCGGCTTCATCCGCCGCGATGGCTTCGGCATCACCGACAAGGCCCGCGCCTATCTCGCCCCGCTGATCAAGGGGGAAGCCCCGTTGCCGTACGGGTCCGATGGGCTGCCGAAGTACGTGACGCTGAAGAACGTGGCAGTCAAGAAGAAGCTGCCTGCCTTCGAGGCGTAATCGACCCGGTAGTGCCGGCCGCTGGCCGGCATCGTCGGGCTGTCCGGCGCTCAGGTAGTGCCGGCCGCTGGCCGGCATCGTCGGGCTGTCCGGCGCTCAGGTAGTGCCGGCCGCTGGCCGGCATCGTCGGGCTGTCCGGCGCTCAGGTAGTGCCGGCCGCTGGCCGGCATCGTCGGGCTGTCCGGCGCTCAGGTAGTGCCGGCCGCTGGCCGGCATCGTCGGGCTGTCCGGCGCTCAGGTAGTGCCGGCCGCTGGC
>NZ_JBDJNT010000032.1:0-22861 GCF_039674525.1 Stenotrophomonas sp. TWI377 | reverse complement strand
GGGCCGGCCGTTGGCCGGCGCCCGGTGTCACCCAGCATCGTGCGGAGCCGGCCAGCGGCCGGCACTACCCGTGCAGCACGACGATCGTGCGGAGCCGGCCAGCGGCCGGCACTACCCGTGCAGCACGACGATCGTGCGGAGCCGGCCAGCGGCCGGCACTACCCGTTCCTTATGGCAGCGGCGGCAGCAAGCCGGCGCCGAGGCGGTTCCAGGCGTTGATCACCGCGATGCCCATGCTCAGATCGCTGATGCCCTTCTCATCGAAATGCAGGGCCAGTGCGTCGTAGGCCGCATCGGACGGCGCTGCGCTGCTCAGCCGGGTCAGCGCTTCGGCCCAGCCCAGCGCGGCACGCTCGCGCGCATCGAAGAAGCGGCTCTCGTGCCAGGCCGGCAGCGTATCGAGCTTGCGCGGTTCGATCCCCCCCTTGCGCAGGGTGGTGCCGTGCATGTCCATGCAGTAGCCACAGCCATTGATCTGCGAGACCCGCATGAACACCAGCTCCATCAATACAGGATCGATGGAGCTGTCGTGGACGGCCTTGCTGGTGGCCAGCAGGCCCTTGAAGGCCTCAGCGGCCAGACGGGTGTAGGGAACGCGGGGCGAAGCGGACATGTGAGTACTCCATGACGGCCGCAATGGCCGTCTTCATCAGGAGGACGCGCCAGCCTCGCGCGCTGTGACAAGCGCGGTGAGTTTTTCCGGATTGAGCACGCTGAGCACGCGCACGATGCGCTCCCCATCGACCGTGATCATCGTGACCGAGTGCAACTGGTCCCCGGCAAAACGCAGGATCGCCGGCTCGCCGTTGACCTGGCCGAGCTGGGCGGGATGCTGGCCATTGCGACGGGCGATCGCCCAGTACAGCTGCGCGATACGCTCAGCGCCCAGCAGGGGGCGGATCGCCGCGGTCACGCGACCGCCGCCATCGGAGATCATCTCGGCGTTGGCGTCGAGCAGCGAGCGGATCGCCGTCAGGTCGCCCTGCTGCGAGGCGTCCATGAAGCGTGCCAGCAGGTCGCGGTGCTGCGCGGGCGAGACCGCGAAGCGTGGGGCGCCGGTCTGCAGCCGCTGCCGCGCCCGGTGCACCAGTTGCCGGCAGTTGGCGGGGGAGTGCTCCAGCAGCGGGGCGATGTCCGGGTAGTCGTAGTCGAACACGTCCTTGAGCAGGAAGGCAGCACGCTCGTCCGGCGTGAGCTGCTCCAGCAGCGCCAGGAACGCCACGGAAACCTCGTCGGCCAGCGCGTGGCGCTGGGCCGGGTCCTGCAGCGGATCCGGGTCCAGGGTGATCTCCAGCGGCTCGGGCAGCCACGGCCCCACGTAGTCCAGGCGCGCGCTGCGCCGGGCGCGCAGCCGGTCCAGCCCGAGCCGGGTGGTGGCGGTGACCAGCCAACCCTCCGGATCGCGGATCACGGCGGTGTCGGTGCCCTGCCAGCGCAGCCAGGCGTCCTGGACGGTGTCCTCGGCGTCGCTGCGGCTGCCCAGCAGGCGGTAGGCCAGGGCGAACAGGCGGGGGCGGTGGGTCTGGAAGGTATCGGTCGGGGTCATGCCGGGAGGACGCGGCCGGGCAGACCGCTGTGACAAGGCTGGGCAGCCACTGTGCACCAAACCGGGCCACCGCGAGCGATTCTCAACGCCGAGGGGCGGTCCTTGTTAAAATCGGCGGTTCAACCCCCGCCAGCCTCCAGCAAGCGAGCAAGTCGTGACATCGATCAAGCAGGAAGACCTCATCCAGTCCATCGCCGACGCGCTGCAGTACATTTCGTACTACCACCCGGTCGATTACATCAAGAGCCTCAACGCTGCCTACGAGCGCGAAGAGTCGCCGGCCGCGAAGGAGGCGATGGCCCAGATCCTGATCAACTCGCGCATGTGTGCCGAAGGCCACCGGCCGATCTGCCAGGACACCGGCATCGTCACCGTGTTCCTGGAAATCGGCATGAACGTGCGCTGGGACGACGCCACGATGGGCGTGGAGGACATGGCCAACGAAGGCGTGCGCCGCGCCTACAACTATCCGGACAACAAGCTGCGCGCCTCGGTGCTGGCCGATCCGGCCGGCAAGCGCATCAACACCAAGGACAACACCCCGGGCGTGGTCAACGTCAAGGTGGTGCCGGGTGACACCGTCGAGGTGATCGTCGCGGCCAAGGGCGGCGGTTCGGAAGCCAAGTCCAAGTTCGCCATGCTCAACCCGTCCGACTCGATCGTGGACTGGGTGCTCAAGACCGTGCCGACCATGGGCGCCGGCTGGTGTCCGCCGGGCATGCTCGGCATCGGCATCGGCGGCACCGCCGAGAAGGCGATGCTGCTGGCCAAGGAGTCGCTGATGGAGCCGATCGACATCAACGAGCTCAAGGCCCGTGGCGCCTCCAACCGTGCCGAAGAACTGCGCCTGGAACTGTTCGACAAGGTCAACGCGCTGGGCATCGGCGCGCAGGGCCTGGGCGGCCTGACCACCGTGCTGGACATCAAGGTCAAGGACTTCCCGACCCACGCGGCCAACCTGCCGGTGGCGATGATCCCGAACTGCGCGGCCACCCGCCATGCGCATTTCACGCTGGATGGCAGCGGCCCGGTGATGCTCGATCCGCCGTCATTGGAAGACTGGCCGCAGATCACCTATGACGCCTCCAAGGGCACCCGGGTCGATCTGGACACGATCACTCCGGATGACGTCGCCAGCTGGAAGCCCGGCCAGACCCTGCTGCTCAACGGCAAGCTGCTGACCGGCCGCGACGCCGCGCACAAGCGCATGGTGGAGATGCTGGACAAGGGCGAGCCGCTGCCGGTCGACCTCAAGGGCCGCTTCATCTACTACGTCGGCCCGGTCGATCCGGTGCGCGACGAAGTGGTGGGCCCGGCTGGCCCGACCACCGCGACCCGCATGGACAAGTTCACCCGCCAGGTGCTGGAACAGACCGGCCTGCTGGGCATGGTCGGCAAGGCCGAGCGCGGCCCGGCGGCGATCGAGGCGATCCGTGACAACAAGTCGGCCTACCTGATGGCGGTCGGCGGCTCGGCCTACCTGGTCTCCAAGGCGATCAAGGCGGCCAAGGTGGTCGGCTTCGCGGATCTGGGCATGGAAGCGATCTACGAGTTCACCGTGCAGGACATGCCGGTGACCGTGGCGGTGGATTCCACCGGCGAGTCCGTGCACCAGACCGGCCCGCGCGAGTGGCAGGCCCGCATCGGCAAGATTCCGGTCGTCGTCGCCTGAGGCTTCCCGTCGCGATAACGCTGCACACGAAAACGGCGCCCCAAGGGCGCCGTTTTTCGTGGCTGAGGCGGGCAGGCACCGACCGTTGGCCAGTGCTTCTCCTCAGCGGCGCGCGTCCACCAGCATGCGCACCGCCAGCGCGCCGAGCACCGTACCCATCAGGCCGCGCTGCACCGTCTGCCAGCGCGGGCGTCCGGCCAGGAAGGTGGCAATACTGCCGGCGGCCAGTACGATCAGTGCGTTGACACTGACGCTGGTCGCGATCTGCACCAGCCCGAGCACCACCGATTGCACCATCACGCTGCCATGCCCATGGGGCTGGATGAACTGCGGCAGCAGCGAGAGATACATCACGGCGATCTTCGGATTGAGCAGCGCGGTGAACAGCCCCATGCCGAACAATCTGCGCGGGCTGTCATGGTCCAGCGTGCGCAGCTGGAACGGCGAACGTCCGCCAGGGCGCAGCGCCTGCCAGGCCAGGTACAGCAGATACGCCGCGCCGGCGAAACGCAACACATCGTAGGCATGCGGCACTGCCATCAGCAGCGCGGTGATGCCCAGTGCCGCGCACACCAGGTACACCAGAAAACCCAGCGCGACACCGCCCAGCGAGATCAGCCCGGCGGTGCGTCCCTGGCAGATCGAGCGCGAGATCAGATAGATCATGTTCGGCCCGGGCGTCAGCACCATGCCCAGCGAAATCAGACCGAAGGCGAGCAGAGCGGACGAATCGGGCATGGGAGGATCCTGGGCTGGCGGCGGGGCAGAAGACGCATTCTGCGAGCGTCCGCGGCGCAGTGGCAGAGACAGAACGCGTCCCCATCGCCCGTGCTCTGTACCCATGTGATGGCACGAAGCGCGAGCGCATACTGTGCGCCTCCCTCAAGAGGCCCTGAGCATGCGCACCACGTTGTATGGATCGCCGAGTACCGCCGCCCTGGTCGTCCATTGGCTGTTGCTGGAACTGCAGATCGAGCACGATCTGGTGCTGCTGGATTTCGACAAGCGCGAGCACAAGGATGCAGCGTATCTCGCCTTGAATCCGGCGGGCCTGGTGCCGACGCTGGTGCTGGACGGGCAGGTATTGACCGAAGCGGCAGCGATCGCGCTGCATCTGGCAGACCGCCATCCGGAAGCGGCCCTGCTGCCAGCCCCGGGGACTGCCGACCGTGCCGAGGCGTACCGCTGGATGTTCTGGTGCGCCAATACCGTGCAACCGGCGTATCGGGCGTGGTTCTACCCGCAGGAAATGGCGGGCCCCGAGCACGTGGACGCGACCCGCCAGCGGGCGCGCGAGCGGCTGGAAGGCGCGTGGCAGCATCTGGCCGAGCATCTGTCCACGCGCGGCCCGTATGTGCTGGGCGAGTCGTTGAGCGTGGTCGATTTCATGCTGGTGATGCTGATGCGCTGGTCGCGCAACATGCCCACGCCCAGTGACACCTGGCCGGCATTGAAGGCCTACGCCGATCGTCTGAAAGCACGGCCGGCGTTCGCCGAGGTCTACCGGCGCGAGGGCATCACCGACTGGCGTTGAAGGACGTCAGTCGATGTGCGCCTCGAAGATGCGACGCGCGCCGCAGCCGATGTAACGCAACAGGCGTCTGCGACCGCGCCGGGAACCCCGGCCTTAATTCGGAAAACAAGCAGTGCTACATTCCGGGCATGCACACATGCCGGCCACGGCCGGATGCTTTCCACACGGAGCACGACGATGCCGAGGATGCTTTCCGCCCTGCTGTTGATCCTGCTGGTCACCGCCTGCAGCAGTGATGGCGATTTCCACACCGCCCCGCCCAGCCTGCGCGAGGTCACCGCCGCCAACCAGTGCATGCAGCAGTGCCAACGCCAGTACGACAGTTGCATGACCAACCGTACGGGATTTGGCAGCGGCGACAGCTGTGGCGCCGGGGTGGCGACCCAGCGCGATGCGAAGTGCGACAAGATCGACAACCCGGACCTGCGTAAATCATGCCAGGCCAGCAGCGACTACTGCCGCAACCGGCTGCCGGCGCTGACCTGCGGGGAGGATATCAACCGGTGTACCAGCCGCTGCGGCGGCAGCTGAGGCGCGGTTTTACGCCGGTAGGATCTCCAGCACCGTCTCTGGCGGCCGGCACAGGCGTGCACCGCGCGGGGTCTCCACGATCGGACGGTTGATCAGCTCCGGGTGGGCGACCATCGCCTCGATCAACGCGGCATCGGACAACGCATCGTCGTCCAGCCCGAGCGAACCATAGGCCGGCTCCTTGTTGCGCAGCAACGCACGCGGGGCGATGCCCATGCGCGTGATCAGCCCTGCCAGCGTGGCACGGTCCGGCGGGGTCTTGAGGTACTCGATCACCACCGGCTCGATGCCGTGCTCACGCAGGATCTCCAGCGCCCCGCGCGAGTTGCTGCAGCGCGGGTTGTGCCAGATCGTCACCGCCATCAATACCACTCCAGCAGCGACACACCCAGGCCGACATAGGTGGCCTTGTGGTTGTAATCGATCATGCTCTCGCCGTAACCATCGAAGATCTGCACATGGCCGCGCAGCAGGTTGCTGATCGGGAAGCCGTAATCAAGCTGCAGCGCGCCGTGCGAGCGATCACCGCCGCGCAGCGAGTGCCGCGCCATCAGCGAGACCTCGTGGCCGTTCTTGTTCCAGGTCAGGGTCGCGTCGCCGCGGCCCATGTAATCGGAGATGTCCGGGTTGTTGTCGTCCTTGCGGTCTTCCGGGATGCGATACCACGGGCGCAGCACCAGCGCCCAGTTCTCCCGGTCCAGGCCGACGGTGGCGATCACCCGGTTCCAGCTGCGCGACAGGGGATCGGCGCGGCCGTTGGACATGTGGTTGACGCCGATCCCGCTCATGCGCCCGCGCCAGCCGCCGATCGAGTAGCCGTTGCGGAACATCATCATCACTTCCGGCTCGTAATTGGTCTCACGGAACGGGCGCGAGTTGTCGGCGTTGTAGGCCTGCCAGCGCGAGCTCTGCGTGTAGCCGGCCCAGATGTCGCCGTTGTCGCCGAACAGGTTCTCCACGATCTTGGTCTTGAAGCTGAGCTGGAACTTCAGTTCCGCGCTGTCCAGCTGCTGCGAGGTGGTGACCGTGTTGACCGGATTGGGCGACTGCGGCATCTGGTTCTTGTCGCTGGTCCAGAACGCGGGCAGCAGGTAGACCGGCTTGTAGGCGCGCAGCTGGAACGCGCCAAGCTTGGAGTCCTGCGCGAGCTCCCAACGGCTGTCGAGCAGCGAGCCCTTGCCGGCATTGGCCAGCGCATCTTCATGGCCGTCGTTCTTGAACACTTCTCCGAGGCGCTGCTTGACCCGCTGCGTCGCGGGCGCGTCGGCGTCGGCACTGCGGGCGGCATGACGTTCTTCCCGGCGCTCCTGCTTGGCGGCGGTGGCGGCGGCATCGGCGGCCAGCGTTACGTCGGGCGTGCGCCCGAACAGCGTGTCGTAGCAGGCCAGGCGCGCTGCGTCGGTGTCCACCAGTGCGCAGGCCTCCGGTGACGCCGGCTTCGGTGCCGCCTCCTGTGCTGCGGCGGGCAGGGCGGTGCCGGCCAAGGCCAGGGCAGTGAACAGGACGGAACGGGAATGGGGCATGGTCATGGGAGCAGGGCCGCGTGACAAGAATGAATGGGTCAACCGGCACAGTGTGGCCGCTGAGGAATAATCCCGCCAGCGCACGACACGGTCGATCTGATCCGGTTTATGCCGGTCAATGGTGTGGTCAGGGCGTGAAGCCCCGGTCTGGCGGTGACCTCAGAAGAACCAGGCGAACGCGAACAGGCCCAGCATCGCGATCACCAGCGCGAGCTTGAGCGCGAACCCCAGCAGGATGCCAAGCCAGGTCGCCAGGCCCACCTTGGTGGAGCGGCCCAGCTCGCGGGTGTGCCAGTACTCGCCCAGCAGTGCGCCGGCGAGCGGGCCCACGAACAGGCCGATCGGCATGAAGAACACCCCGACGATGCTGCCCAAGAAGGTTCCCCACAGGGCCTTGCGGCTGGCACCTACCCGCTGTGCGCCGACCACCGTGGCCAGGATGTCCACGGCGAAAGACAGCAGGGTCAACAGGCCCAGGACCGTCAGCGGCAGCCAGCCCACATGGACGAAATCGTCGGCCCATGCCGCCAGCACCAGCCCGGCGAACACCAGCGGGATGCCGGGCAGGGCGGGAAGAATCACGCCGGCAATGCCGACGAGCACCAGAACGACGGCTAGCAGGTACAAGATGAATGAATGGTCCATGCTGTCCAGTATGGTTCCTGAAATGGGGTTGACATCCGAAGGTTTTGGCCAGTTGCTTTTTCGTTTTGCTCGGGTTAAGTTGCAGACGCTGAGCTTGGCAAGGTCACCGTGGATCGTGGCCTGATGATGGTAGATCTTCCAGATCCGCTGCATCGTTGCACCCCGCTTCCCCTTGCTGTCAGCCGCCTGTACGGGTGTATCCAACAACAAGACAGTTAGGGAGTAGCTGAGATGGCTGAGAAGGGCACCGTCAAGTGGTTCAACGACGCGAAGGGTTTCGGGTTCATCAGCCGTGAGAGCGGCGAAGATGTGTTCGTGCACTTCCGTGCGATCGAATCCCAGGGCTTCAAGAGCCTGAAGGAAGGTCAAGCGGTCGAGTTCGAAGTGGTCACTGGCCAGAAGGGCCTGCAGGCCGACAAGGTCAAGCCGCTCTGAGCGCAGACCGGGTCCTGCCTGGTTGAAACACGAAAAGGGCCCGCTTGCGCGGGCCCTTTTTTGTCTACGTGTGCGTTGCGCCGATCAGCGCAGGATCACCTTGCCGTTGACCACGCGGACGTAGGTGTTCTCGCGGATGCCACCCAGATCGCGCTGGTTGACGACCACGGTACGGCCGTCATCCATGCGCACGGTGATGTCGAAGGTATCGCTGGTCACGTTCTTCTGGATCTGGTTGCCGGCCAGCGCACCACCCACCGCGCCTGCGGCGGCGGCGATGTTCTTGTTGCCGCGGCTGCCGCCGGTGTGGTCGGAGATCTCATGGCCGGCGACCGCGCCGACGATGCCACCCAGCACCGCGCCGGTCGCGCTCGGCGCGCTGCGGCCCGAAGCGACCTGGTTGATGCGGGTCACGATGCCGCAGTCGGCACACCGGTTGGTGTTGTAGTTGCCGCCGGAATTGCCGTACCCGTTGTTGTAGCCACTGCTGCCGTAACCCGGCGAGGTGGTGGCACAGCCAGCCAGGGCGACGGTGGCAACGGCAGCGGCGGCAATCAGTTGAATCTTCATGGTGTATCTCCTGGCCAGAGGGGTGGTCGAATGCGTCTGGTGCGCATGGAGCAGATCGTGTCCTGTGCTGCGTGAACAGCGTGCCAATCCCGGGCCGCCAGCGTGGCTGGAAGATGAATCAGCGGAAATCCTGGTGGCAGGCCTTGCAGTCGGTCTGGATCTTCTCCACCAGCGCGGCCATGCCCGGGCAGTCGGTCGGCGGTGCGGCCAAGGCCTCATTGAGGGTGGCGCGCAGCGCGCTGGCGTGCTGCTGGAAGCCTTGGCTGTCCTTCAGGCCGGGAAAGGCCAGGTCCAGATCATTGGAGAGCGAGCGCAGCGTCTGCAGCCGCGGCACGGTGTCGGCCAGGCTGCAGCGGTTCTGCGCCTGCGCGGCCTGCAGCAGCTGCACCTGGCGGTTCATCACGTGCATCAGCGAATCGGGGAAGGGATCCTGGCGGGCCTGGATGGCGCGCGAGACCATCACCGTGGCGATCAGGCCGATCACCAGGCCAAGCAGGCCGACGAACAGGTAGCGGTACGCGGCGGACGGGCGGCGCTGCGGGGTCACGGGGTCGTTCATGGTGAGGGCTTCGGTGAGGGTGGCTGCGGCGATGGTACGACGCGTCCTGTCCACGGCGCGTCCCGGCCGGGCCTGGGCGCATTAAAATAGGCGCATGAACGACGTACTGCGCGAACGATTTGCCGGCATCGACCGGTTGTATGGAGTAGGCACCGTGGATCTGCTCGCCAGCCGCCGGGTGGCGGTGGTGGGCATGGGCGGCGTCGGCTCGTGGGTGGTCGAGGCGCTGGCGCGCACGGCGGTCGGGCACCTGACCCTGATCGATGCCGATGACATTTGCGTGTCCAACACCAACCGCCAGCTGCCGGCGCTGGCCGGCCAGTACGGCCGCAACAAGGCCGAGGCGATGGCCGAGCGCTGCCGCGCGATCAACCCGGACATCAGCGTCGATGCGGTTGCCTCGTTCCTGACCGTGTCCAACATGGTCGAGCTGCTGGACCGCGATTTCGATCTGGTGATCGATGCCTGCGACAGCTTCCGGGTCAAGGTCGAGACCATCGCCTGGTGCCGCCGCCGCAAGCTGCCGATTCTCACCGTGGGGGCGGCCGGTGGCCGTACTGATCCCACCCTGGTGCGGATCCGCGATGTCTCGCGCACCGAACACGACGCAATGATGGCGCTGATCCGCAAGAAGCTGCGCAGCGATTTCAACTTCCCCAAGAACGCCTCGCGTTACTTCGGCGTGCCGGCGGTGTACTCGCTGGAAAACGTGAAGTACCCGCAGGCCGATGGTAGCGTGTGCGGCATCCGCCCGAACCTCGGCGCCGACGCGGCGCTGAAGCTGGACTGCGGCGCCGGGCTGGGCGCGGCCACGCATATCACCGGCGCGTTCGCGTTCGCGGCGGTCGGGAAGGCGCTGGAGATGTTGATGAAGAAGCCGGCCACGGTGGTCACGGCCGACTGAGCCGCTATCGGCACGGCAGTGGACCGGCTCACGCGTTCAACGCAAGGCCGGGCCGGTCCGCGACGACGGTCGCCACAAAGTCCATGACCGTGCGTACCGAGGGTGACCGCCGGAGGTCACGGTGCACCACCAGCCAGATGTCACGTGAGAACGGCGCTCCGTCATGCGCCAGCTGAATCAGTCCTGGCGCGGCATCACCCAGAAAGCGCGGCAACCCGGCCACGCCAGCTCCGGCCAGAGCAGCTGCCCGATGACTGCTGATGTCGCTCAGTTCGCACGACACGGCACGGCTTCCTGCGATCTGCAGCAGCCACTTCTGCTGGGGCATGTCAGCAAACTGCGTGTCATAGGCAATGAAGGCCCACTCTTCGGGCCGACGGGTGGCGACGTAATCGTGGCTGGCATAGAGCGCGAACGTCATTCGTCCGATTCTGCGCACAACGCTGCTGGCTTCCTTGGGACGGACGAGCCGCAGAGCCACATCCGCCTCGCGGCGGGCGAGTGATACCTGCTGGGCTTGGGCCGACACGGAAAGTTGAATGCCGGGCTGCGCTGCCCGGAAGTCGGCAACCCGTTCCGCCAGCAGGTGCGCCACCAGCACTGGCGGTGCACTAAGGGTCACCCTGGCATTGATAGCCTCCTGGCTGGCCCGGCTCGCGCGGGCGACAGCAAATGCTGAGGTGTCCATGGCCTTGGCGTGCTCGTAAATCTGGACGCCCATCGCGGTAAGGCGGATGGAGCGTGGCAAGCGCTCGACCAGCGCAACCTGCAGTTCGACCTCCAGGGCCGCAACACGACGGCTGACGGTTGCATGGTCGACATGCAGCGCCCGAGCCGCGCCTGACAAGGTGCCGTCGCGCGCAACCGCCAAGAAATGACGGAGATTCTCCCAGTCGAACATCGGTGCGTTTTCGCAGGTCTGGAGTGTGATTTCGGGGAATTTTCGAGGGTGCCAACCAAGCCTAGCATGGACGGTCTCTTATGCTTGTGGGACCCCAAATGGCAGCTTTTTCTGCTTCCGCGCGCGGTACGCTCTGGGCCGCCGCGTTCGGCTTCGTCGTGGTGCTGCTGGACATCAGTGTGGTCAACGTTGCACTGGATGCCCTGCAGCGTGAATTTTCAACTGATGTGGCCGGCCTGCAGTGGGTGGTCAACGCCTACACCTTGGCATTCGCCGCACTGCTGCTTACAAGCGGGGCGCTGGGCGACCGCTTCGGCGCGCGCCGGCTCTACCTCTCGGGCCTGGCGGTGTTCACTCTGGCGTCGGCTGCCTGCGGGCTTGCGGGCAGTCTGCCTGTGATGGTGGGAGCCAGACTGATCCAGGGCATGGGCGCGGCGCTGCTGGTACCCAACTCGCTGGTCATGGTGCAGCGGGCATTTCCGGACAGCCAGGCGCGTAGTCGTGCCGTCGGGTGGTGGGGCGCTCTCGGGGGAGCGGCGCTGGCTGCCGGTCCCGTGCTGGGCGGAGTGCTGGTAGCGCATGCAGGCTGGCGCAGCGTGTTTCTGATCAATCTTCCGGTTGGTTTGATCGGGATCTGCCTGACGCTTCGGCATGCGGCGCCGTCCGGCGGCGGGCATCGGCGTGGCCTCGATTGGAGTGGGCAGGTGGCTGCCATGGTTGCGCTGGCAGCGACGACCATGACCCTGATCGAGGCAGGTCAGCTGGGTTGGGCGCATGGCGTGGTGCGCGGAGGGACCCTGTTGGCGCTCGTGTCCCTCACCGCCTTCCTCTGGATTGAAGCTCACAGCACCTCACCCATGCTGCCATTGAATCTGTTTCGAAATCACACGTTCTCCATCGTCTCGCTGGCAGGCGTCGCGGTGAATTTCGCCTATTACGGTCTGATTTTCGTGTTCAGTCTGTTTTTTCAGATGCAGCAGCATCTGTCCCCGCAACAGACCGGGCTGGCCTTTCTGCCGATGACCCTCGTTCTGGTCGCACTCAATGTGGTGGCGGGGCGCCTGATTACGCGGCTCGGTCCCAGGTTGCTGATGTTCATGGGTCTTGCGCTGGCAGGATCGGGTTACCTGTTGTTGATGCGGGTGAGCATCGGGGGCCATTACGCGCTGTTGATCGTACCGATGCTGATGGCGGCAAGCGGGGTCGCCTTGGTGGTGCCGACCATGACCAACGCGACGCTTGCATCGGTCGACCGGTCGCGGGCAGGCATCGCCTCCAGCGTACTCAACTGTGCGCGACAGGTCGGCGGCATGCTGGGTGTCGCCCTGTTTGGCAGCCTGATCGGCGATGGCGCGCCGGATGCGTTCATGCATGGCATGCACATCTCGATCGGCATGTCGGCGGGAGCGTTATTGCTGGCGAGCGTCCTGTGCTGGTCTGGCATGCGGCCGGGGCCACTCCACCCGTTGCGCGCTTCAGGAGAAGCCGTGAAGCCCGAATAGGGTGCGCGCATTGGCCGTGGTCTGCGCGGCAATCACTTCGGCCCGCTCCCCGCGCAGCCGCGCCACCGTCGCCAGGATCACCGGCAAGCGTGCCGGTTCATTACGCTCTCCGCGGATCCCCGCATCCGGCTGATCCGGCGCGTCGGTTTCCAGGAGCAGCTGCTCCAGCGGCATGCTGGCGACCAGACGGTGCAGGCGCTGGGCGCGGTCATAGGTCAACGGGCCGCCCAGTCCGATCAGGAAGCCCAGCTGGTGCAGTTGCCGTGCCTGCTCGGGGCTGCCGGAGAAGCTGTGCACCACGCCGCGCAGCCCGCCGATCTGCTTGATCGCCGCGATCACCGCATCTACCGCGCGGCGCGCATGTACGATCACCGGCAGGTCGAACTCGCGTGCCAGCCGCAGCTGGCCCAGGAAGTAGTGCAGCTGAGCGTCCACGTCCAGACCCTCCACGAAGAAGTCCAGCCCGCATTCCCCAACCGCGCAGGGGCGCTCGCGTTCGAGCCACGCACGCAGCGCCTCCAGGTGTTCGGGGCGGTGCTGGTCCAGAAACATCGGGTGCAGCCCGTAGGCCGGGTGCAGACCATCGGCCAGCCGGCAGGCATCGCGCAGGCCGGGCCAACTGGCGGCAGTGACGGCGGGAACGACCTGGGCCATGACGCCGGCCGCGCGCGCGCGCGCGATCACCTCAGGGCGATCCGCATCGAACTCACCCGCATCCAGATGGCAGTGGCTGTCGATCAACCTCACGCGCGGCGCTTGGCCGGCAGCGGCGGCGGAAGCTTGTCGCCGCGTCGCTTCCAGTTGGCCAGCAGCAGCGTGCCCAGGCCGAACAGGATTTCATCCACGAACGGCAGCGGGTCGGGAATCACCAGCGTCACCGCGAACAGCGCGGCGGTGATCTTGAACAGGGTGGGGTAGCGCAGCCGACGCGCCCATTCCAGCACCGGCAACAGTATGGGATTGGACATGAGGCACTCCTGGGCAGATGCTGTAAACGCTATCACGAGCTCAAGGCTCACCGAACCTGAATGGGCGGCAGGATGTTCACGATCCGTGGAGATTCCGTTCAGGGTGGCCGTGCTGGAATTCACTCAAGAACGTTGCGGATCGTCCGCAAGGAGCCGGTTATGAAAAGTACAACTACTACTGCGTTGGTCGCTGCGGGTGCGCTGCTGGTTGGCGGTATCGCCACCGCTGCCTTCATGAAGGGCGGCAGTTCCTCGCCCGATGCGGTGACCGCTGCTCAGACCCGGCCCACTCTGGACACCACGCCGCTCGCCGACGATGGCGCGCGCACCGACCAGCTGGCCATTGAAGACAAGGCGGGCAAGCTGGAATACGCCGACATCGTCAAGGTCGATCCGTTGACCAAGAAGGAAAAGGCGTACGCCACCGTGATCGGCACCGAGCCGGTACGGGAGACGTCCAGCACCCAGACCCCGCATGAAGTCTGCCAGGACGTGGTGGTGCAGGAACGCCTGCCCGAACGCGACGGCAACGTTGGCGGTACCGTCGCTGGTGCCGTGATCGGCGGCCTGCTGGGTAACCAGGTCGGTGGTGGCAATGGCCGCAAGGCCGCCACGGCCGCTGGTGCTGTCGCTGGCGGCATGATCGGCAACCAGGTGGACAAGCGCCATGTGGGTGGCCGCGTGGTCAACCGCACCGAGCGCCAGTGCCACACCGAAACCGCTACCTCCGAGTCGACCCGCGTGACCGGCTACAACGTCACCTACCGCAATGAAGACGGCACCACCGGCACCATGCGCATGGCCAGCAAGCCGGGCAACCGCATCCCGATGGGCACCACCAATGCGGTCACCGGTTACAACGTGACCTACCGTTACGATGGCGCCGAGAAGACCGTGAAGATGGACAACAAGCCGAGCAGCGATCGCCTGCCGGTGATCGATGGCCAGCTGGTGACCCAGACCGCCGCACTGGATGCGAACAGGCAGTAAGTTCCTGCAGCTCGAAAGCACCACCAGCACGCCGGCCTCTGCCGGCGTGCTGCGTTTTGGGGTGCGCCGCACGGCCTGCCGATCACGGCATCTGCGATCATGCCGCCACGCATGCAACACACGAGGACGCCATGAGCATTTTCGACCTCCAGCTGGAGACTGACCGTCTGATCCTGCGCCCACCGCGCGCCGAGGATTTCGATGCCTTCCTGCGCTTCTGCTCGGACCCGGAGGTGATGCAGCACCTCGGTGGTGTGCGCCCCCCCTCGGAGGCATGGCGCAGTTTCAGCTGCCTGGTCGGCAGCTGGCATCTGTACGGGTTTTCGATGTTTTCGGTGATCGAAAAGAGCAGCGGTGAGTGGGTCGGCCGCATGGGCCCCTGGCAGCCGCTGGACTGGCCGGGCACCGAGGTCGGCTGGAGCATCCGCCGCGAGAGCTGGGGCAAGGGCTATGCGCCCGAAGCGGCGGTGGCCAGCATGGACTGGGCGTTCGACACGCTGGGCTGGGACGAGGTCATCCACACCATCGATGCCGCCAACGAAAACTCCAAGGTCGTCGCGCGCAAGCTGGGTAGTTCGCTGTTGCGCATGGGCGAGCTGCCGCCGCCGCACGCTGGCAAGCCGATAGAGATCTGGGGCCAGTCGCGGCAGCAGTGGCAGCAGCGCCGCGCCGGCCAACGGTGATGCTGCACCCGCGCTTGGCAAAGGCGATGGGGTGAGGCCAGACTCGGCATCGCGGGCGAGCCGCCCGCGGTGCATGCGCAAGAGGGTAGCGATGACGTCGTTGCGGGCTCCATTGACGGTGTACGGCATGTCCGTATCGGGCAACTGCCACAAGGTGCGGATGCTGCTGGAGCAGCTGGGCACGCGCTACCACTGGGTCGAGGTCGACAGTGCGCACGGCCAGACCCATACGCCGGATTTCCTGGCGATGAACCCCAATGCCAAGGTGCCGCTGGTGCAGCGCGATGACGGGCGTGTGCTGCCCGAATCCAACGCGATCCTGTTCTGGCTGGCCGAGGGCACACCGTATCTGCCCACGGATGGCTGGGAGCGCGCACAGACGCTGCGCTGGATGTTCTTCGAACAGTACAGCCACGAACCATGCCTGGCGGTCGCGCGCTTCATCAGCGGCTGGACGCCGCTGGAGTCACCGCGCCGTGCCGAGCTGCCGCGCCTGCGTGAGCGCTCGGCCCAGGCGCTGGCGGTGATGGAGGAGCATCTGGGCACGGCGCCGTGGTTCAGTGGCCGCGCCTACGGCATCGCCGACATCGCACTGTTCGCGTACACCGATGTCGCGGCGGATGGCGGCGTCGCGCTGGCACCGTATCCGGCCGTCCAGGCCTGGCTGCAGCGCGTGCGCGAGCAGCCGCGCTTCGTCCCCATGCCCACACCGCTGCCGGAGGTGCAGGCCCTGTTCGCGCAGTCCCGCTGAGTTCGTCCGGTTATCCGCCTACGCAACACGTCACGGAGGGTGATGCATGTTTGCCGTGGTTCCCGATCCGATTCCCGCGCGCATGAAGGGCCTCAACCGGGCCGAGATATGCGACGCCAACTTCATCGATTTCGTGCAGCAGTGGCGTGGCGATCCTGCGCCGAGGCCAGCCCCCGGCAGCCCCATCCTGCCTGGCAGTTCGCTGCACGCGCAGGGCTTTGCCGACCTCTTCGAGTCGCAGCTGATCAGCCGCCATCTGGACCTGATGGCGCGCGTGCTGCGCGTGCAGAACAAGGTCTTCTATACGATCGGTTCGTCCGGCCACGAGGGCAATGCGCTGGTGGCGCGCCTGTCCCGGCACACCGATCCGGCGTTCCTGCACTACCGTTCCGGCGGTTTCATGGCCGAGCGCTTCCGCAAGCTGCCCGGCATGGACCCGGTGATGGACGCGGCGCTCTCGTTCGCAGCCAGTCGGGACGATCCGGCCAGCGGCGGGCGCCACAAAGTGTGGGGCAGCAAGCCGCTGTGGGTATTGCCGCAGACCTCGACGATCGCCTCGCACCTGCCCAAGGCCCTGGGCACCGCGCTGGCCATCGAAAGCGGGCGACGCATCGGTCACACGCTGCCGATTCCCGAGGACAGCGTGGTGATCTGCTCCTTCGGCGATGCCTCGGCCAACCACGCCACCGCGCAGACCGCGTTCAACACGGCGGCGTGGGCGGCCTACCAGCGGCTGCCAGCGCCGATCCTGTTCGTCTGCGAAGACAACGGCATCGGCATCTCGGTCAAGACCCCGGACGGCTGGATCGCGCAGAGTTTCGCGCACCGCCCGGGCCTGGATTACTTCTTCGCTGATGGGCTGGATCTGGTCGAGGGGCATGCGCAGGTCGAGCGCGCGCTGGCGCATTGCCGGCAGACCCGCCGCCCGACCTTCCTGCACCTGCGCACCACGCGTTTGATGGGCCATGCCGGCACCGATTTCGAGATCGAATGGCGGCCGTTGCCGGAGCTGTGCGCGGCCGAGGCCAGCGATCCGCTGCTGCGCTCGGCGGCGATCGCCCTGCAGTCTGGGTGGATGACCGCCGCGCAGGTGCTCGATCTGTACGAGCGCGTGCGCGCGCGCTGTTTCGCCGCGGCCGCCGAGGCGGATCGCCGCCCGAAACTGACCGATCTCGCGGAAGTGATCGCACCATTGGCGCCGTACTCGCCGGCGGCGGTCCATGCCGAAGCCACGCGGGTGGCTGCCGATGACGCGCGTGCCGCCGCGTTTGGAGGTGAGGCGCAGCTGCCCGAGACACAGCCGCCGCGCCATCTGGCGATCCAGATCAACCAGGCGCTGCACGATCTGATGGCCAAGTACCCGGCCACGCTGCTGTTCGGCGAGGACGTCGCGCAGAAAGGCGGGGTGTACACAGTCAGCAAGGGTCTGCTCAAGGCCTTCGGGCCGCGCCGTGTGTTCAATACCCTGCTCGATGAAACCATGATCCTGGGCATGGCACAGGGCCTGGCCAACCTGGGCATGCTGCCGATCCCCGAGATCCAGTACCTGGCGTATCTGCACAACGCGGCTGACCAGCTGCGTGGCGAGGCGTGCTCACTGCAGTTCTTCTCCAACGATCAGTACCGCAACCCGATGCTGGTGCGCATTGCCGGGCTGGGCTACCAGAAGGGCTTCGGCGGGCATTTCCACAACGACAACTCGATCGCCGCGCTGCGCGACATCCCCGGCCTGGTGGTCGGCTGTCCCTCGCGCGGCGACGATGCGGCGATGATGCTGCGTACCTTGGCCGCGCTGGCGACCGTCGACGGCCGGGTCGCGGTGTTTCTCGAGCCGATCGCGCTGTACATGACCAAGGACCTGCACGCGCCGGGCGATGGCCAATGGCTGTTCCCGTATCCGGCCGCCGACCAGGCACTGGTACCCGGCGAGGGCCGGGTCTACGCGCCGGAGGCCAGTGACCTGGTCATCTTCACCTACGGCAATGGCGTGCCGATGAGCCTGCGGGCGGCACGGGCGATCGAGCAGCAGCTGGGCTGGCAGGTGCGGGTGGTCGATCTGCGCTGGCTGGTGCCGCTCAATGCGGGTTTCATCGCCGCGCAGGCCGCCGATGCCCAGCGCGTGCTGGTGGTCGATGAGGGCCGGCACAGCGCCGGGGTGGGCGAGGGCGTGATCACCGCGCTGGTCGAGGCGGGGCTGGGGCACCTGCCGATCCGGCGGGTATGCGGCGCCGATACCTACACGCCGCTGGCGGGGGCAGCATTGTGCGTGCTTCCAAGCGACAATGCGGTATTGAACGCCGCCCTCGCGCTGGCGCAGGACCCTTGATACATGTGTGGATTGGCAGGCATGCTGCTGCCCGCTCCGGCAAGAGAGCAGGCAGCACTGGAAGAACAGGCGCGGCGCATGGGCGACGCATTGGTGCACCGCGGCCCGGATGACAGCGGGGTGTGGGCCGATGCGTCGGCCGGCATCGCGCTGGCGCACCGCCGGCTGAGCATCCTGGACCTGTCGCCGCTGGGCCATCAGCCGATGACGTCGGTGGATGGCCGTTATGTGCTGGCCTACAACGGCGAGGTCTACAACTTCGCCGAGCTGCGCGCCGAGCTGGAAGCGCTGGGCCACGGCTTCCGCGGCCATTCGGATACTGAAGTGCTGCTGGCTGCGATCAC
Source organism: Stenotrophomonas sp. TWI377 (assembly GCF_039674525.1). Classification (NCBI taxonomy): domain Bacteria; kingdom Pseudomonadati; phylum Pseudomonadota; class Gammaproteobacteria; order Lysobacterales; family Lysobacteraceae; genus Stenotrophomonas; species Stenotrophomonas sp. TWI377. The sequence goes on along the minus strand of NZ_JBDJNT010000032.1, from coordinate 4,477 downwards.
CGAGTGGGGCTTTGACGAAACCCTGCAGCGCAGCAACGGCATGTTCGCCATCGCCTTGTGGGACCGCGCCGAGCGCTGCCTGTGGCTGGCCCGCGACCGCGTCGGCAAGAAACCGCTGTACTACGGCTGGGCCGGTGACACGCTGGTGTTCGGTTCCGAGCTCAAGGCCCTGTGGCAGCACCCGGCCTTCGACAACGAGGTCGACCGCGATGCGCTCACCCTGCTGCTGCGGCTGGATTACATTCCCGCGCCGCACTGCATCCATGAACGCTGTTTCAAGCTGATGCCCGGCCGCGTGCTGCGGCTGGACGCCGAGGCGGTAGCCGCCGGCGCTGCCGCGCATCGCCCGGACCAGTTGCAGCAGCCGTTCTGGAACGCGCGCGAGCGCATGCAGCAGGCCCTGGCCGCGCCGTTCACCGGTAACGATGCCGAGGCCGAAGAACGGTTGGATGCGGTCCTGCGCGACGCGGTAGCGCTGCGCATGGTGGCCGATGTGCCGGTCGGCGTCTTCCTCTCCGGCGGCACCGATTCCTCGGTGGTGGCCGCCTTGATGCAGGCACAGTCGAGCCAGCCGGTGCACAGTTTCAGCATCGGCTTCACCGGGTCGGACCATGACGAGGCACCGCTGGCCAAGTCGCTCGCCCAGCACCTGGGCTGCGATCACACCGAGCTGTATGTCAGCGGCGCCGATGCGTTGGCCGTGGTGCCCAGTCTGCCGGCGATGTTCGATGAACCCTTTGCCGATGCCTCGCAGGTGCCCACGGCGCTGGTCGCCAGGCTGGCGCGGCAGGGCGTGACCGTGGCGCTGTCCGGCGACGGTGGCGATGAACTGTTCTTCGGCTACACCCGTTACCAGCGGGCGATGCGCAACTGGCGCCTGCTGGGCAAGGTGCCGGCGCCGCTGCGCCGCTGGATGGCCAGCCATGCGCATACGCAGGGCGAGGCCTCGCGCACCGGTGGGCTGGCCGCGCTGCTGGCCGAGTCGGGCGCGCGCGGCATCGGCGATGTCTACCGCAACCGTATTTCGCGCTGGCGTGACCCGGTGGCGGCCGTGCGTGGCGCGCAGGCGGCCGGCAGCTTCTACGACCTGGCCGATCCGCTGCACGGTGCCGGCTCGCCGGCGGACGCGATGATGCTGGCCGATTTCAGCACCTATCTGCCGGATGATCTGCTGTGCAAGGTGGACCGCACCAGCATGGCGGTCAGCCTGGAGGCGCGTGCACCGCTGCTGGACTGGCGGGTGGCCGAGTTCGCCTGGTCGCTGCCGATGGCGATGAAACAGCGAGATGGCGTCAGCAAGTACCTGCTCAAGCGCGTGCTGGGCCGCTATGTGCCGCAGGATATGGTGCACCGCCCCAAACGCGGCTTCGGGGCCCCGGTCAGCGCGTGGCTCAAGGGCGACCTGCGTGGCTGGGCCGATGAACTGCTGGATCCGGCGCGGCTGGCCGAGGAGGGGGTGTTCAACGTCGAGGCGGTCGCCCCGCTGTGGCAGCAGTTCAAGCAGGGCGAGCGCAAATGGCACACGCATCTGTGGAACGTGCTGATGTTCCAGGCTTGGCAGGCGCATTGGCGCAACGCACGCGCCGACGTGACGCGCGCGTAGTGCCGCGCGTGCGCGTGCGGGTGCGGACGTAAGGCAGCCACCCATGGGGTGGCTCTACCGTATGTGGTGTCGGCCGTAGCGCCACGCCATGCGTGGCTGACGCCGCCTTCACCGTTGCCGAAGGTGGGCCCGCCTAGGCTGGGCCTTTCCCCCAACGGAGCGAACGTGATGGCCGAATACAAGATTGCCGTACTGGTCGGCAGCCTGCGCAAGGGCTCGCACAACCAGGCGTTGGCTCACGCGCTGGAGAAACTCGCCGCCGGCAAGGCGGTGTTCTCCTACGTGGAGATCGGTGACCTGCCGTTGTACAACCAGGATTTCGACAAGGACTACCCCAGCCAGGGCGTCCGCCTGAAGCAGCAGATCCGGGAGGCCGATGCGGTGCTGTTCGTCACCCCCGAATACAATCGCTCGGTCCCGGGCGTGCTCAAGAATGCCATCGACCTGGGCTCGCGCCCGTATGGCGACAGCGCCTTCGCCGGCAAGCCCGCGGCGGTGATCGGCGCCTCGATCGGGGTGATCGGCACGGCGCTGGCCCAGCAGCACCTGCGCAACATCCTGGCCTACCTGGACATGCCGGTGCTGGGCCAGCCCGAGGCCTTCCTGCACTTCAAGGAAGGGCTGATCGACGCGCACGGCACGATCAGCAATGAGGGCACCAGGGACTTCCTGCAGGGCTTCGTGGACAAATTCATCGCCTGGGTCGGCACCCACGGCGGCACGCACTGATCCACCGCGGGCGGGTCATGCATCTGCGATAATGGCGTGGACGGGCGCCGCAAGGGCGTCCGTCGCACGCGATGCGACGGCCCCGGCCGATCGTACCGGCAGGCGCCGGTATCCCCAGCTCATCCACTGCTTATCCACAGGTTTGTGCATGGCTGCGGGGCGCCCCGCGTGCCTACCATGTCCTACGCCTCACACTGCAGGAAATACGCCCCCCATGTCCGCCCGTTCTGGCTTCCGTTCCGACCGCAAAGACCGCGGTGACCGCTTTGATCGCGATGAGATGCGCATCGACGCCCTGCGCGTGCCGCCGCATTCGATCGAGGCCGAGCAGGCGGTGCTGGGCGGGCTGATGCTGGCCCCGGAAAGCTATGACCGGGTCAACGACCAGCTGACCGAAACCGACTTCTACCGCCGCGATCACCAGATGATCTACCGCGCGATCCGCGAGCTGTCCGAACGCGATCGCCCGTTCGATGCGGTGACCCTGGGCGAGTGGTTTGAATCGCAGGGCAAGATGGAGCTGGTGGGGGATGGCGCGTACCTGATCGAGCTGGCCAGCACCACGCCGTCGGCCGCCAACATCAGTGCCTACGCGGAGATCGTGCGTGACAAGGCCGTGCTGCGCCAGCTGATCCAGGTCGGCACCGACATCGTCAACGACGGCTTCCAGCCCGAAGGCCGCGAAAGCAGCGAGCTGCTCTCGGCAGCGGAAAAATCCGTGTTCGCGATCGCCGAACAGGGCGCGCGCGGCCGCACCGATTTCGTGGCGATGCCCGGTGCGTTGAAAGACGCCTTTGAAGAGCTGCGCAACCGCTTCGAGAACGGCGGCAACATCACCGGCCTGCCAACCGGTTATACCGATTTCGATGCGATGACCGCCGGCCTGCAGCCGACCGATCTGATCATCCTGGCTGCGCGCCCGGCCATGGGCAAGACCACGCTGGCGCTGAACATCGCCGAGTACGCCGCGATCAAGTCCAAGAAGGGCGTGGCGGTGTTCTCGATGGAAATGTCGGCCTCGCAGCTGGCGATGCGTCTGATTTCCTCCAACGGCCGCATCAACGCCCAGCGCCTGCGTACCGGTCAGCTGGAAGATGAGGATTGGAGCCGGGTGACCGGTGCGATCCGGATGCTGAAGGAAACCAAGATCTTCATCGACGATACGCCCGGTGTGTCGCCGGAGATCCTGCGTTCCAAGTGCCGCCGCCTCAAGCGCGAGCACGACCTGGGCCTGATCGTCATCGACTACCTGCAGCTGATGAGCGTGCCGGGCAACAGCGAAAACCGCGCGACCGAAATCTCGGAGATTTCGCGTTCGTTGAAGGGCCTGGCCAAGGAGCTCAACGTGCCGGTCATCGCGCTCTCCCAGCTCAATCGCTCGCTGGAAACGCGTACCGACAAGCGCCCGGTGATGGCCGATCTTCGCGAATCCGGCGCTATCGAGCAGGATGCGGACATGATCGTCTTCATCTACCGCGACGACTACTACAACAAGGAAACGTCGCCGGACAAGGGCCTGGCCGAGATCATCATCGGCAAGCACCGAGGCGGCCCGACCGGCTCGTGCAAGCTCAAGTTCTTCGGCGAATACACCCGGTTCGACAACCTGTCGCACGACTCGGTGGGATCGTTCGAGTAACGCCGAAGGCGTTACGGTCGTGCCGGCCGCTGGCCGGCTCCCGTGGAACCGTCATCGTGCAGAGCCGGCCAGCGGTCGGCACTGCCGTTTCATCGGCGCATCCTGGGCTTCGTCGCAAACCCGTTGCAGTGCGCCCGGGCAGGGCGCGATAGTGGTCTCCGGGCGGCAGGGTGCCGTCAACGGAGACCAACGATGAAGACCCTGTTCGCCTTGGGCGTGTGGTGCCTGCTGTTCGTGCTGTGCTGGCCGCTGGCGCTCCTGGCCCTGGTGGCGTGGCCGTTGGTGTGGCTGGTCAGCCTGCCGTTCCGCCTGGTCGGCATCACGTTCTCGGCGCTGTTTGCCTTCCTGCGTGCGCTGTTGATGCTTCCGGCGCGGCTGCTGGGTGGCGGGCGCGTCGCAACGGCCTGAACAAGAATGGGATCGGGTAGTGGGGGGGGGGGGGCGGGGGGGGGGGGGGGGGGGGGGGGGGGGGGGGGGGCGCCGGGCGGGCCGACCAAAGCAGAGAG
>NZ_JBDJNT010000031.1:0-24843 GCF_039674525.1 Stenotrophomonas sp. TWI377 | reverse complement strand
TGGTTGTCACCCTGATCAACCCGGTCGCCATGGATGAAGGCCTGCGCTTCGCGATTCGCGAAGGCGGCCGTACCGTCGGCGCCGGCGTGGTCTCCAAGATCATCGCGTAATCTGCTAGAATCTGCGCCCCGATGTTGCCTGGGTAGGGCATCGGGGTGTAACCAAACGGGAAAAGAGGCGCAGGATGCTCCTCGTGTTCCCCAGACCAGGAAGGGTCGCGCCATTCAGGCTTTGTCAACAGTGACCCTGTTGACTGCCAACTTGTATGCGCGCTATACTTTTTGTCTGGGCAGATCGGGAGACCGGTCTGCCTCGATTTTTGAGGTCTACGGAAAGATCTTGTCGCCGCGCAGGAATGTGCGGCGTCTGCATTCAGGATATTCATGGGACAAGGCAACCCAGAGGCCTTGTCCGTCGCTCTTTTAACGAAGGAACCCACCGTCATGGCGGACCAAAAGATCCGGATTCGGCTGAAGGCGTTCGATCATCGTTTGATCGACCGTTCGGCCAGCGAGATCGTAGAAACGGCAAAGCGGACCGGCGCGCAAGTGCGTGGCCCGATCCCCCTGCCGACCAAGATCGAGCGTTACACCATTCTCGTCTCGCCGCACGTCGATAAAGACGCGCGTGACCAGTACGAGACCCGCACGCATAAGCGCGTGCTCGATATCGTTGACCCGAACGACAAGACCGTGGACGCGCTGATGAAGCTCGAACTGGCTGCCGGCGTCGACGTTCAGATCAAGCTGACCTGAGGACTACGACCATGACGAAGAAATATTCGTTGGGCTTCGTGGGCCGCAAGGCTGGCATGAGCCGCGTGTTCACCGAAGATGGCCAGGCCATCCCGGTAACCCTGATTGAAGCTACCCCGAACCGCATCGCGCAGATCAAGACCGTCGAAGCTGACGGCTACAGCGCCGTGCAGGTGACCGTCGGCGCGCGTCGCGCTGCCCTGGTCAACAAGCCGGAAGCCGGTCACTTCGCCAAGGCGAAGGTCGACGCGGGCCGTGGCCTGTGGGAATTCCGCGTTGAAGACGCGCAGCTCGGCGATTTCGCCGTTGGCGGCGAAGTCAAGGCGGACATCTTTGAAGTTGGCCAGAAGGTCGACGTCCAGGGTGTCACCAAGGGTAAGGGCTTCCAGGGCACCATCAAGCGCTACAACTTCCGTATGGGCGATGCAACCCACGGTAACTCGCTGTCGCATCGCGCGCCGGGTTCCTTGGGCCAGCGCCAGACCCCGGGTCGCGTTTTCCCGGGTAAGAAGATGTCCGGCCACATGGGTTCGGTGCAGCAGAGCACCCAGAACCTTGAAGTGGTGAAGGTCGATGTCGAGCGTGGTCTGATCGCGATCCGTGGTGCCGTTCCGGGCGCAGCGGGTGGTGACGTGATCGTTCGTCCGGCTAGCAAGGCATAAGGAGAGATGACGATGGAACTCGTTATCACGGGTAGCAACAACAAGGTCTCGGTCTCCGATGCCGTGTTCGGTCGCGATTTCAGCGAAGATCTGGTTCACCAGGTCGTCGTTGCTTACCGCAACGCCGGTCGCGCCGGCACCAAGGCACAGAAGACTCGCTCTGAAGTGGCTGGTACCACCAAGAAGTCGAAGAAGCAGAAGGGCGGCGGCGCGCGTCATGGCGCACTGACGGCTCCGATCTTCATCGGCGGCGGTGTCACCTTCGCGGCCAAGCCGCGCAGCTTCGAGCAGAAGGTCAACCGTAAGCAGTACCGTGCAGCCATGTGCGCGATCCTGTCCGAGCTGAACCGCCAGGGCCGTCTGACCATCGTGGAGTCCTTCGATGTCGAAGCGACCAACACGAAGGCTCTGATCGCCAAGCTGGCCGGCCTGGAAGTGGGCAAGCGTCCGCTGATCGTCACCGAAGATGCTTCCGAGCACCTGTACCTGTCGGCGCGCAACATTCCCTACGTGGAAGTGCGTGACGTGCAGGGCCTGGACCCGGTGTCGCTGGTCGGTGCCGACACGGTCGTCATCACCGCTGATGCGGTCAAGAAGGTCGAGGAGTGGCTGGCATGAGCAGCAACGAAAAAGTCTTCAGCGTGCTGCGCGCTCCGCGAGTCTCCGAAAAGACCGCGCGCCTGCAGGAACATTCCAACCAGTATGTCTTCGAAGTTTCGAACGAAGCCACCAAGGCCGATGTAAAGGCCGCGGTTGAGCAGCTGTTCGACGTCAAGGTCGAATCGGTCAACGTGCTGAACGTGAAGGGCAAGAACAAGTCCTTCCGTAACCGCACCGGCCGCCGCGGCGATTGGCGCAAGGCGTACGTGCGTCTCGCCGATGGCCAGTCCATCGATGTAACGGCCAAGGCCTGAGGTCCATCCCATGCCATTGATGAAATTCAAACCCACTTCTCCCGGCCGTCGTTCGGCCGTGCGCGTGGTCACGCCCGATCTGCACAAGGGCGCGCCGCATGCAGCGCTGCTGGAGCCGCAGAGCAAGTCCGGTGGTCGTAACCACCACGGCCGCATCACCACCCGTCACGTGGGTGGTGGTCACAAGCAGCACTACCGCGTCATCGACTTCAAGCGCAACAAGGAAGGCATTCCGGCGCGCGTGGAACGCATCGAATACGATCCGAACCGCACCGCCCATATCGCCCTGCTGTGCTACGTCGACGGCGAACGCCGCTACATCATCGCACCGAAGGGCCTGAAGGCCGGTGACCAGGTGATCGCGGGTTCGGATGCGCCGATCAAGACCGGTAACACGCTGCCGCTGCGCAACATCCCGGTCGGTACCACTGTCCACGGCATCGAACTGAAGCCGGGCAAGGGTGCCCAGATCGCGCGTGCCGCCGGCGCTGCCGTGCAGCTCGTCGCTCGTGAAGGTATCTACGCCACCCTGCGCCTGCGCTCGGGTGAAATGCGTAAGGTGCCGGTCGAGTGCCGCGCCACCATCGGTGAAGTCGGTAACGACGAACACAACCTGGAAAAGCTGGGCAAGGCTGGCGCCAAGCGCTGGCGTGGTGTCCGCCCGACCGTTCGTGGTGCTGCCATGAACCCGGTTGACCATCCGCACGGCGGTGGTGAGGCGAAGGCCGGCCAGGGCAACCCGCATCCGGTCACCCCGTGGGGTGTCCCGACCAAGGGTTACAAGACGCGCAAGAACAAGCGCACCCAGCAATTCATCGTCCGCGATCGTAGGGGCTAATCGACCATGGCACGTTCACTCAAGAAGGGCCCGTTTGTCGATCACCACCTCATCAAGAAGGTGGAAGCCGCTGCGGGTAGCAAGAAGCCGATCAAAACCTGGTCGCGCCGTTCGATGATCCTGCCGGAAATGGTAGGCGTCACCATCGCCGTTCATAACGGTAAGAACCACGTTCCGGTGCTCGTCAACGAGAACATGGTCGGCCACAAGCTCGGCGAATTTGCCATCACCCGGACCTTCAAGGGTCACGGTGGTGACAAGAAGTCGGGCAAGTAAGGAGAGATGACAATGGAAGCGAAAGCAATCCTGCGCTCCGCGCGCATCTCTGCGCAGAAAGCCCGCCTGGTCGCTGACCAGGTGCGCGGCCTGCCGGCCGAGCGTGCGGTCAACCTGCTGAAGTTCTCGGACAAGAAGGCTGCCCACCTGATCAAGAAGGTGGTGGAGTCGGCTATTGCAAACGCCGAGAACAACCAGGGCGCCGACGTCGACGAGCTGAAGGTACAGACCATCATGGTAGATGAAGGTCCGACCCTGAAGCGTTTCATGGCGCGGGCGAAAGGCCGCGGCACCCGCATCCTCAAGCGCACCAGCCACATCACTGTGGTTGTGGGCGCCGGCAAGTAAGCGGAAAGGAAAACACCATGGGTCATAAAGTTCATCCGATTGGTATCCGCCTCGGCATTTCCAAGGACTGGAACTCCAAGTGGTACGCCAACAAGGCCGAGTTCGCTGGTTATCTGGCGGCCGACCTGAAGGTGCGGGACATGCTGCGCAAGAAGCTTGCGCAGGCCGGCATCAGCAAGATCCTGATCGAGCGTCCGGCAAAGACCGCTCGCGTGACGATCCACACAGCCCGTCCGGGCGTGGTGATCGGCAAGCGCGGTGAGGACATCGAGAAGCTGCGCAAGGAAGTGAGCGAAATGATGGGCGTCCCGGCGCACATCAACGTCACCGAAGTGCGTAAACCCGAGCTGGACGCACAGCTGGTTGCCGAGTCGATCGCGCAGCAGCTGGAGCGTCGCATCATGTTCCGCCGCGCGATGAAGCGCTCGGTCGGCAACGCGATGCGCCTCGGTGCCCTGGGCATCAAGGTCAACGTCGGTGGCCGCTTGAACGGCGCGGAAATCGCCCGTTCGGAGTGGTACCGCGAAGGCCGCGTGCCGCTGCATACGCTGCGTGCCGACATCGACTATGGTTTCGCTGAAGCCAAGACGACCTACGGCATCATCGGCATCAAGGTCTGGATCTACAAGGGCGAAGTCTTCGATTTCTCCCAGGTTGGCCAGGAAAAGCAGGACGATTCCCCGCGCAACGATCGTAACGATCGCGGCGACCGCGGTGACCGTCCGTCGCGCCCGGCTCGTGAAGCGAGGTAACGACAATGTTGCAACCCAAGCGAACCAAATACCGCAAGGTACACAAGGGCCGTAACGATGGTCTGAGCTGGAGCGGCAACGCTGTCAGCTTCGGCGAATACGGCCTGAAGGCAACCGCTCATGGTCAGCTGACCGCGCGTCAGATCGAAGCGGCTCGCCGCTCGATCAGCCGCTACGTCAAGCGCGGCGGCAAGATGTGGATCCGAGTGTTCCCCGACAAGCCGATCACCAAGAAGCCCATCGAAGTCCGAATGGGTTCTGGTAAGGGCAACGTGGAGTACTGGGTAGCCCAGATCCAGCCCGGCCGCATGATCTATGAAATCGAAGGCGTCGCAGAAGACGTGGCACGTGAGGCGTTCCGCCTGGCTGCCGCCAAGCTCTCCGTGACCACCACTTTCGTGACCCGGACGGTGCTCTGATGGATATCAAACAACTTCGCGAAAAGTCGGCTGACGACCTGAAGAGCCACCTGATCGACCTGCGTAAGGAGCAGTTCTCGCTCCGTATGCAGCAGGTCACTGGCCAGCTGCCGAAGACCCACGAAACCCGCCGGGTTCGCCGCGAGATCGCTCGCGTCAAGACCCTGCTCGGCAGCACCAAGTAAGGATGGCCGCGATGAGCGATAACAACGACAGCAAGACGCTGCGCACGGTCGAAGGCCGTGTCGTCAGCAACAAGATGGACAAGACGGTCACCGTGTTGGTGGAGCGCCTGGTCAAGCACGCCCTGTACGGCAAGTACATCAAGCGTTCGACCAAGCTGCACGCACACGACGCCGACAACACCTGCAACGAAGGTGATGTCGTTCGTGTGACCGAGATTGCTCCGATGTCCAAGACCAAGAACTGGCGCGTGGTGGAAGTCATCACGCGTGCGGTTCAATAAGGAGATCTGACTCATGATCCAGATGCAGAGCTACCTCGAAGTCGCGGACAATTCCGGTGCCAAGGAAGTGATGTGCATCAAGGTGCTCGGCGGCTCCAAGCGCCGCTACGCGCACATTGGCGACATCATCAAGGTCACCGTGAAGGATGCAATCCCGCGCGGCAAGGTCAAGAAGGGTGAAGTGTTCGACGCCGTCGTGGTGCGTACCCGCAAGGGTGTGCGTCGCGCCGATGGTTCGCTGATCCGTTTCGATGCCAACGCCGCGGTCCTGCTCAACAACAAGCAAGAGCCGATCGGTACCCGCATCTTCGGACCGGTGACGCGTGAACTTCGTTCCGAGAAGTTCATGAAGATCGTCTCGCTCGCTCCCGAAGTGCTGTGAGCGACAGGAGATAATCATGGCTAACCGTATCAAGAAGGGCGACCAGGTTGTCGTCAACACCGGCAAGGACAAGGGCAAGCAGGGCGAAGTCGTCCGCGTCGACGGCGATCGTGTGATCGTCGCCAACGTGAACATCGTCAAGCGCCACACCAAGCCGAACCCGCAGGCAGGCGTTGCCGGCGGCGTGGTCGAGCGTGAAGCGTCGATCCATATCTCCAACGTGAATGTGCTGAACCCGGCTTCGGGCAAGGGCGAGCGCGTTGGCTTCAAGGTGCTGGAGGATGGACGCAAACTGCGTGTGTTCCGCTCCAGCGGTGAGGCGCTCGACGCCTGAGGAATGAGCAGATGAATTCCCGTCTCGAAAAGTTTTACAAGGAAGAAGTGGTGCCGGCGCTGATGAAGCAGTTCGGCTACACCAATCCGATGCAGGTTCCGAAGCTGGTCAAGGTCACCCTGAACATGGGTGTCGGCGAAGCAGCCACGAACAAGAAGATCCTGGAAAATGCCGTCGCCGATATGGCCAAGGTCTCCGGTCAGAAGCCGATCGTGACCAAGTCCCGCGTCTCGGTGGCATCGTTCAAGATCCGCGATGGTTGGCCGATCGGCTGCAAGACCACGCTGCGTCGTGAAAAGATGTACGAGTTCATGGACCGTCTGATCAACATCTCGTTGCCGCGCGTGCGCGACTTCCGTGGTGTGTCGGGTCGTTCCTTCGACGGTCGTGGCAACTTCAACATGGGTGTGAAGGAACAGATCATCTTCCCGGAAATCGACTTCGACGCTGTCGACGCGATCCGCGGCATGGATATCGCCATCACCACCACCGCCAAGACCGATGCGGAAGCGAAGGCGCTGCTCGCAGCGTTCAAGTTCCCGTTCCGTAACTGATACGTCGAGGAATCCGAAATGGCAAAGACCTCCATGGTCAACCGCGACCTCAAGCGTGCGAAGCTGGCCGTCAAGTACGCCGGCAAGCGTGAAGAGCTGAAGAAGATCATCTCCAGCGCGACCGCGTCGTACGACGAAAAGGCCGAGGCCGTCATCAAGCTGCAGAAGCTGCCGCGCGATTCGTCGCCGAGCCGTCACCGCAACCGTTGCGAGCTCTCGGGCCGCCCGCGTGGCGTGTACAGCAAGTTCGGCCTGGGCCGTAACAAGCTGCGCGAAGCCACCATGCGTGGTGACGTGCCGGGCCTGCGCAAGGCCAGCTGGTAAGGGATTCGTCCCTTCAACTGCCCGGTGCCTTCACGGCGCAGGGCAGGGGAGAAGGGCCGGTTTCCCGGCTCTTATCCCGGATTAAGGGAGCCCGACGCAAGTCGGGCTCTTTTTGCCGTATACTCCCGCGTCTTGCTCGCCCGCAAGGCGTGAGCAGTGTGTGAAGACGGGCCCTGGCCCATTCCAGGTAGACACAAGATTTTCGCGAAAGCGGATATCGGTGCACTCAAAGGTATCGACTATGAGCATGACTGATCCCATCGCCGACCTGCTGGTACGCATCAAGAATGCGGCCGCGGTTGGCAAGCAGACGGTGAAAGCACCGTCGTCCAAGATCAAGGTGGCAATCGCAGAGGTGTTGAAGGCCGAAGGCTACATCACCGATCTGCGCGTGACCAAGATCGAGAACAACAAGGCCGAGCTTGAAATCGTCCTGAAGTATTTCGAGGGCAAGCCGGTCATCGAGACCCTGAAGCGCTTCTCGCGTTCGGGTCTGCGCCAGTACCGTGGCAAGTCCGAGCTGCCGAAGGTCCTCAACGGCCTGGGTATCTCCATCATCTCCACCTCCAAGGGCATCATGACTGATGCGCAGGCGCGCCAGTTGGGCGTCGGCGGCGAAGTCCTGTGCTTCGTGGCCTAAGGCGAGAAGGAACCAACTATGTCCCGCGTAGCCAAGAAGCCAGTCAACCTGCCCAAGGGCGTTGAACTGAACATCCAGCCGGAATCCGTCAGCGTGAAGGGCCCGAAGGGCACCCTGTCGCTTGCCAAGGTTGCCGGCGTTGAAATCACTGTCGACAACGGCGTTGCCACCCTGGCCGCCAACGATGCCTCGCTGGTCGCCCTCACCGGCACCGTGCGCGCCATCCTGGCCAACATGGTCAAGGGCGTCACCGACGGCTTCGAGCGCAAGCTTGAGCTGGTCGGCGTCGGTTACCGTGCCGCCATGCAGGGCAAGGATCTGAACCTGTCGCTCGGGTTCTCGCATCCGGTCCTGTTCGTGGCGCCGGAAGGCATCACCATCTCGACCCCGACCCAGACCGAAGTGCTGGTCCAGGGCACCGACAAGCAGCGCGTTGGCGAGGTTGCCGCCAAGATCCGTGGCTTCCGTCCGCCGGAGCCCTACAAGGGCAAGGGTGTGAAGTACGCCGGCGAAGTCATCATTCGTAAGGAAGCCAAGAAGGCCTAATTCAGGTCCTCAGCTTTCCAAGGAAAAAGATCATGAACAAGAACATCGCTCGTCTGCGTCGTGCCAAGTCGACCCGTGCACACATCCGTGTGCTCGGCGTGCCGCGCCTGTCGGTGCTGCGCACCGGTCAGCACCTGTACGCCCAGGTCTTCACCGCCGATGGCTCCAAGGTGCTGGCGTCGGCCAACACCACCCAGGCCGACGTCAAGGAAGGCCTGAAGAACGGCAAGAACAGCGACGCCGCCGTCAAGGTTGGCAAGCTGGTCGCCGAGCGCGCCAAGGCTGCGGGCATCGAGAAGGTCGCTTTCGACCGCTCGGGCTACCGCTACCACGGCCGCATCAAGGCACTGGCTGATGCAGCCCGCGAAGGCGGCCTGCAGTTCTAAGGGATAAGGAAGCGGGGCTGGTCCCCGCTTCCGCCTGCCTGCCGGCGCGGGTTGCGCCGGGCGACGTCCTTCTTCTGCAGGGGCGCTCGATCCACCGCTTCATTCCACAGCTATAAGCGGCATTGAGCCGTACATACTCAATCAATCAAGGAATCAACATGGCAGAAGAACGTCAGCAGCGGGGTCGCGATCGCGATCGCCGCGAAGAGAAAGTCGACGACGGCATGATCGAAAAGCTGGTCGCGGTCAACCGCGTCAGCAAGACCGTCAAGGGCGGTCGCCAGTTCACCTTCACCGCACTGACCGTGGTCGGTGACGGCGCAGGCAAGGTCGGTTTCGGTTACGGCAAGGCGCGTGAAGTGCCGGTCGCGATCCAGAAGTCGATGGAACAGGCTCGCAAGAACCTGGCCAATGTCGATCTGAACAACGGCACGTTGTGGCACCCGGTGAAGTCCGGCCACGGCGCAGCTCGCGTGTTCATGATGCCGGCCTCCGAAGGTACCGGTGTGATCGCCGGTGGTGCCATGCGCGCCGTCCTGGAAGCCGTTGGCGTCAAGAACGTGCTGGCCAAGGCCGTCGGCTCGCGTAACCCGATCAACCTGGTTCGCGCCACGCTGAAGGGTCTGACCGAAATGCAGTCGCCGGTCCGCATCGCGGCCAAGCGCGGCAAGAAGGTGGAGGATCTCAACCATGGCTAATGACACCGTCAAGACCGTCAAGGTCCGTCTGGTTCGCGGCCTGCGTGGTGCCCAGGCGCGTCATCGCCTGTCGGTGCGTGCGCTGGGCCTGGGTAAGCTGAACGATGTCCGTGAACTGAAGGACAGCCCGCAGGTTCGCGGTCTGATCAACAAGGTCCACTACCTCGTCAAGGTTGAGGAATAATCCAATGACCATGCATCTGAATGAATTGAGCCCGGCACCGGGCGCTCGTAAAGAGCGTACCCGCGTCGGTCGTGGTATCGGCTCCGGCCTGGGCAAGACCTGCGGCCGCGGCCACAAGGGTTCGTTCGCCCGTAAGGGTGGCGGCAAGATCAAGGCAGGCTTCGAAGGCGGCCAGACTCCCATGCAGCGTCGTCTGCCGAAGGTCGGTTTCCGTTCCAAGATCGCCAAGGACACGGCTGAAGTGCTGTCCTACCAGCTTGAGCGTCTGGAAGCTGGCGAGATCGACTTTGCCGCGCTGCGCGCTGCCAAGCTGGTCCCGAGCACCGCTAAGCGTGCCAAGATCGTCATGAAGGGTGACCTGACCAAGGCATTCACCCTGAAGGGCGTCGCTGCAACGGCCAGTGCCAAGGCCGCGATCGAAGCTGCCGGCGGCAGCGTACAGGAGTAAGACATGGCGCAAGCTGGCATTGGTAACCTCGGCGGCGGGCTCGGCAAGTTCACGGAACTCCGCCAGCGACTGCTGTTCGTCATCGGGGCATTGATCGTCTACCGCATCGGCTGTTATGTGCCGGTGCCTGGCGTCAATCCCGATGCCATGCTTGCGCTCATGCAGGCGCAGGGCGGCGGCATCGTGGACATGTTCAACATGTTCTCGGGCGGCGCCCTGCACCGTTTCAGCATTTTCGCGCTGAACGTGATGCCGTACATCTCGGCATCCATCGTGATGCAGCTGGCGGTCCACATCTTCCCCGCATTGAAGTCGATGCAGAAGGAAGGTGAATCGGGTCGTCGCAAGATCACCCAATATTCCCGCATCGGCGCCGTGTTGCTGGCGGTGGTGCAGGGCGGCAGCATCGCGCTGGCGCTGCAGAACCAGGTTTCCCCGGGCGGTGCCCCGGTCGTCTACGCACCGGGCATGGGCTTCGTGCTCACCGCCATCGTCGCGCTGACCGCCGGTACCATCTTCCTGATGTGGGTCGGTGAGCAGGTCACCGAGCGCGGCATCGGCAACGGTGTGTCGCTGATCATCTTCGCCGGCATCGTGGCCGGCCTGCCGGGCGCGGTCATCCACACCGTGGAAGCCTACCGCGACGGCAACATGAGCTTCATCGCCCTGCTGCTGATCGTGCTGGTGGTGCTGGCCTTCACCTACTTCGTGGTGTTCGTCGAGCGCGGCCAACGCCGCATCACGGTGAACTACGCACGTCGCCAGGGTGGCCGCAACGCGTACATGAACCAGACCTCGTTCCTGCCGCTGAAGCTGAACATGGCGGGCGTGATCCCGGCCATTTTCGCCTCGAGCATCCTGGCATTCCCGACGACGCTGGCCATGTGGTCCGGCCAGGCCAGTTCGGCCACGTGGCTGCAGAAGGTCGCCAACGCCCTCGGGCCGGGCGAGCCGCTGCACATGATCGTGTTCGCCGCGCTGATCAGTGGTTTCGCGTTCTTCTACACCGCGCTGGTGTTCAACTCGCAGGAAACCGCCGACAACCTGAAGAAGTCGGGCGCGCTGATTCCGGGCATCCGTCCGGGCAAGGCGACCGCCGACTACGTGGATGCGGTGCTGACCCGTCTGACGGCGGCCGGTTCGCTGTACCTGGTGATCGTCTGTCTGCTGCCGGAAATCCTGCGCACCCAGCTCGGCGCCTCGTTCTACTTCGGTGGCACTTCGCTGCTGATCGTGGTGGTGGTGGTGATGGACTTCATTGCCCAGATCCAGGCGCACCTGATGTCGCACCAGTATGAGAGCCTGTTGAAGAAGGCCAACCTGAAGGGCGGCAACCGCGGCGGTTTTGCCCGCGGCTGATTGACCTGTTACACTAGTCTTCTTGTTGCGAAGGCCCTCCGGTTCCCGGACTGGCCTTCCAAATCGAAGGGCGGCCCCTGCAGCGGTTTCGGGTGGGGGTGTGATGTGGTGGTCCCGCGCGGGAGTAGCGCGGGCGGCGGCGGGGGCAACCTCTGCAGTCAACGACATCCGGCGCCGGAGCATGGGCACACTCCCCACGCCGGGTCCATGGAACCTTCAGGTTCCACGGGCTTCCCAGTAAACCGAGACCTTGATAGAATCGCTAGTTCACTTTTTTGATCCATCCTGCCGGATTGGCGCGCCCATGGTGCGCTGTCGGCCATCACTCAGCTGGAGAACCGCGTCATGGCGCGTATTGCAGGCGTCAACCTGCCAGCCCAGAAGCACGTCTGGGTCGGGTTGCAAAGCATTTACGGCATCGGCCGTACCCGTTCGAAGAAGGTCTGCGACGCCGCAGGCGTGACCTCGACCACCAAGATCCGCGATCTGTCGGAGCCGGAAATCGAGCGTCTGCGTCTCGAAGTCGGCAAGTACATCGTGGAAGGCGATCTGCGCCGTGAAATCGGTATCGCGATCAAGCGCCTGATGGATCTGGGCTGCTACCGCGGTCTGCGTCACCGTCGCGGTCTGCCGCTTCGTGGCCAGCGCACCCGTACCAACGCCCGCACCCGCAAGGGCCCGCGCAAGGCGATCAGGAAGTAAGGGACCTAAGAAATGGCTAAGCCCGTCGCTAAGACCAAGAAGAAGATCAAGCGCGTCGTCACTGACGGCGTCGCCCACGTCCATGCTTCTTTCAACAACACCATCGTGACCATCACCGACCGTCAGGGCAACGCTCTGTCGTGGGCGACCTCCGGTGGCGCTGGCTTCCGCGGTTCGCGTAAGTCCACCCCGTTCGCTGCCCAGGTGGCTGCCGAGAAGGCCGGCCGTGCCGCGCTCGACTACGGCGTCAAGTCCCTGGAAGTCCGCATCAAGGGCCCGGGTCCGGGTCGTGAGTCGGCCGTGCGCTCGCTGAACAACGTGGGCTACAAGATCACCAACATCATCGACGTGACGCCAATCCCGCACAACGGGTGCCGTCCGCCGAAGAAGCGTCGCGTCTAAAGGAGCGATAAGAAATGGCTCGTTATATCGGTCCTACCTGTAAGCTCGCCCGCCGCGAAGGCGCCGACCTTTCCCTCAAGAGCCCGGCGCGCGCGCTGGACTCCAAGTGCAAGCTGGAGCAGAAGCCCGGCCAGCACGGCGCCACTGCCCGTAAGGGCAAGCTGTCTGACTACGCTACCCAGCTGCGTGAAAAGCAGAAGGTCAAGCGTATCTACGGTCTGCTGGAGCGTCAGTTCCGCAACTACTACAAGAAGGCCTCGACCAAGAAGGGCAACACCGGCGAGAACCTGCTGCAGTTGCTGGAAACCCGTCTTGACAACGTCGTTTACCGCATGGGCTTCGCAGTGACCCGTCCGGCTGCCCGTCAGCTGGTCTCGCACCGCGGTGTCACCGTGAACGGCAAGTCGGTCAATCTGGCTTCGTACCAGGTCAAGGCTGGCGACGCTGTCGCTCTGTCCGAGAAGGCTGCCAAGCAGCTGCGCGTCCAGGAAGCCCTGACCGTGTCTGCTACGCATGACCTGCGTCCGTCGTGGGTTGAAGTTGATTCCGGCAAGTTCGCCGGCATCTTCAAGGCCGTGCCGGATCGTTCGGACCTGCCTGCGGATATCAACGAAGCGCTGATCGTCGAGTTGTATTCGAAGTAATTCACATTGGAGAACCTCCGGGTCACACCGGAGGTTCGCAGGAGAACCCGCAACATGACGGTTACCGCCAACCAGGTTCTGCGTCCTCGCGGTCCGCAGATCGAACGCCTTACCGATACCCGCGCCAAGGTCGTGATCGAACCCTTGGAGCGTGGTTACGGGCATACGCTGGGCAACGCCCTGCGTCGCGTGCTGCTGTCGTCCATCCCGGGCTTCGCCATCACGGAAGTCGAAATCGATGGCGTACTGCACGAGTACACCACGCTTGAAGGCTTGCAGGAGGACGTGCTGGAAGTCCTGCTCAACCTGAAGGATGTGGCCATCCGCATGCATACCGGCGACAACGCTACGCTGTCGCTGTCCAAGCAGGGTCCGGGTGTCGTTACCGCTGCTGATATCAAGATTGACCATAACACCGAGATCCTCAATCCGGCTCATGTGATCTGCCATCTCACCAAGGATGTGGCGATCAACATGCGTCTGAAGGTCGAGCGCGGTTTCGGCTACCAGCCTGCTGCTGCTCGTCGTCGTCCGGATGAAGAAACCCGTGCCATCGGGCGCCTGGTCCTGGATGCGTCGTTCTCGCCGGTCCGTCGCGTCGCCTATTCGGTGGAAGCGGCCCGCGTCGAACAGCGTACCGATCTGGACAAGCTGGTGCTGGACATCGAAACCAACGCAACGATCGATGCCGAGGAAGCCGTGCGCACTGCCGCCGACATCCTCAGCGATCAGCTGTCGGTCTTCGGTGACTTCACCCACCGCGACCGCGGTGCGGCGAAGCCGGCCAACAACGGCGTGGATCCGGTGCTGCTGCGCCCGATCGACGATCTGGAGCTGACCGTGCGTTCGGCCAACTGCCTGAAGGCAGAGAGCATCTATTACATCGGCGATCTGATCCAGAAGACCGAAGTGGAGCTGCTCAAGACCCCGAACCTCGGCAAGAAGTCGCTGACCGAGATCAAGGAAGTCCTCGCACAGCGCGGTCTTTCGCTCGGCATGAAGCTGGAGAACTGGCCGCCGGCCGGTGTCGCCCAGCACGGCATGCTCGGCTGATCCAGCGCTACGTAAGATGCTTGACCCCGCACCTTCGGGTGCGGGGGCTTCACCGGCAACACTCCGCACCGACAGGTCGATAGCCTGCGGTGACGGCCAGCCAGGACGGCTGGCACCGGACCATCCGCAGTCCAAGCAACAACGCCAGGATGGCGACAGCGATACCCAACCGATCCAACATTCACTTCAGGAATCACCGTCATGCGTCATATGAAGTCCGGTCGTAAGTTCAACCGCACCAGCGCCCACCGCGAAGCAATGTTCAAGAACATGGCCGCGTCGCTGTTCAAGCACGAGCTGATCAAGACCACCCTGCCGAAGGCCAAGGAACTGCGCCGCGTTGCCGAGCCGCTGATCACCCTGGCCAAGGTTGATTCGGTTGCCAACCGTCGTCTGGCGTTCGCTCGCCTGCGCGACAACGAGGCCGTCGGCAACCTGTTCACCACCCTGGGCCCGCGTTACGCGACCCGTCCGGGCGGCTACCTGCGTCTGCTGAAGTGCGGTTTCCGCGCTGGCGACAATGCGCCGATGGCCTATGTTGAGCTGGTCGATCGTCCGGCTGCTGTGGCTGAAGCCGTCGAAGAGTAATCTTCGAGCTATACCTGTTATTCGGTGAAGAACCCGGCCTTGTGCCGGGTTTTTCCGTTTCTGCGGGGTTGATAAGGGCCAAGGCCACGGCCAAACAGGTAGAGCCGGCCGTTGGCCGGCTGCGTGGCGCGTGGTCGCTTCGCTCGGGTAGATTCCTGCGCCGACTGCACGGAACACGCTGTCCGGTCCGTTACGCCGATGGTCGGCAGGTGCGCATGGACGTGGCTGGTCGCGGCCCTGTTAATCTTGGCGCCTGGACTTTCACGAGTGTTGGCAATGAATCCATTGCGTTGGAGTTTCCGCGCCCAGTTCCTGTTGGGGTTTCTGGTCTGCGCGGCACTGTTGGGGCATGCGATCTTCCTGCAGTTGAAGATGGGGTTGGAGCCGTGTCCGTTGTGCATTTTCCAGCGGATTGCGTTCGCGGCGCTGGGGCTGTTGTTCCTGATCGGGGCGCTGCATGGTCCGCGGGATCCGGCCGGGCGGAAGACGTATGGGGTGCTGGCCTTCATCGCGGCGGCGGTGGGTATCGGCATTGCCGGTCGCCACGTGTATGTGCAGCTGCTGCCGCAGGACATGGGCTCGAGCTGTGGGCCGCCGCTGAGTTTCCTCAGTGAGACGATGGGGCCGTTCGAGGTGTTCCGCACCGTGCTGACCGGTACCGGCAACTGCGGCAACATCGATTGGCAGTTCCTGAGCCTGACGATGCCGATGTGGAGCCTGGTGTGGTTCGCGGCCTTGGCGGTGTGGGCGCTGGTGACGGCGTTCCGGGCGCGTCGGCGCCACTGAGGCCGGTTTCACGTCAGCTACCCGACCTGGCGCGCGTCTGGCGGCCAGGCCGGGTGCTGCGATCAGGCAGGGATGCTCCTGAGCTGATCAGACGGCAGGGCTTCCTCGCTCAGGTCAGAAGTCCTGCTGCAGGCTGAGGTAGGCGCCGCGGCGGGGACCCCACTGCGGGGCGAAGACGCCGATGCCGCCGCCGTCGCGCAGTTGGTAGCTGCGATCCAGGGCGTTGACCAGCGCGAGCTGTGCGTGCAGCGGGTGGCCGCTATCGGCGTTGAAGTCGTGGCCGGCGCTGAGGTTGAGTTGCAGGTAGGCCGGGAGTTCGCCGCCGTTGGGGATGCCGTCGGCATCCGAGCGCAGGCCGCTGCCGAAGACGTAGTCGGCGCCAAGACGGTTGTGCCCGGCGAAGGCGTAGCTGATACCGCCGGACGAGGTCAGTTTCTGATCGTGGTCCAGATGGATCCAGTTGTTCTGGACGTAGGCCAGTGCCTCGGGATCGAGGTTGTACTGGCCGGTGATGACCTGCTTGCCCATGGCCTTGTTGTAGGCGGCGTTGACATAGGCGCTGAGCGGGCCGTTGCTGTAGTCGGCGCTGAATTCCACGCCGTGGATGTGGCCGAGGCGATAGTTGAACGTCGAGTAGATGTAGGCGGCGCCGAACTGGCCTTCGTCCTGCAGGCGGTCGACCTTGCGGTCGTAAGCGTCCAGGCCCAGGGTGAGGTGTTCGCCCAGCTGCTGGGAGACGCCGATGTCGTAGTAGTCGCTGCGCTCGGACAGTGGCGTGGTGCTGCCTCCGGCCGGTTGCTGGTTGGTGGTGCCGTCGTAGAGCGCGATGTCACTGCTGGCCACCAGTTCGCTGGCCGGCGGGGTGAAGTAGCGCGAGTAGCCGGCGTGCACGGTGGTGCTGTCGGTGGCGTTCCAGACCACACCCACCCGCGGGCTGAGCTGGCCTTCGGTGCCACCGAACGCCTTGTAGCGGTCGCCGCGCAGGCCGTAGTTCACGGTCCAGTCGTCGCCGAGGCGCCATTCGTCCTGCAGATAGACCGCGGTGGTGGTGGCGTTGAAGGCGCTCGCCTCCGGAATGCGCCGGGGCGTGGTGCTGGCCTGTTGGCCGTCGGCGTCGACCGGGAACACCCAGGTGTCGCTGCCGGCGCGGGCGCGTTCGGCGTTGACGTACAGGCCGTAGCGCAAGGTGTGGCTTTCGCCCAGCGGGGTGGAGAAATCGGCCTGCACGGTGTTGGCGCGGTTGCTGCGCTCCACCTGTGAGGCAACGCCGTTGAAGATCAGATCGCCGGCCAGGTCCGGGTGGAAGGACAGGTCGCTGTACCGCTGCCCGGCCGAGACCTGGTAGGCGGTGCTGCCCAGCGCGCCCTGCAGCACCAGCATGCCGAAGCGGGTGGTCTCGCGCTGGGTTTCGTCCAGCGCGGCGGAGTCCGCAGTGACCGTGTCCAGGTAGCCGAACTGCGGGGTCTGGCCGGGGTTGACCGGGATCTGGAAGCGGTTGTTGGAGAACCCGGCGAACAGGCTCAGGCGGGTGTCGTCGTTGACCAGATAGGTCAGGTCGGCGAATGCCTTGCCTTGGTGGGTGTCATCGTGGTCCGGCCGGCGCGAGGCGATGGGGTTTTCCATGCCGACCTGGTTCTGGTCGTAGTTGCCGGTCAGATACCAGCTCCAGCGGCCCTGGCTGCCCCACCACGAGGCGTTGGGGTTGACCTTGCCGTAGGAGCCGGCAGTGAGGCCGGCACTCCCGCCATTGCCCAGCTCGGCGCCGCTGCGGGTGGTGATGTCGACCACGGCGGCCGTGCGCTCGCCGAACTGCGCCGGCAGCGCGCCGTCCATCAGGCGGATGCTCTTGATCGCGCGGGCGTCCAGCGTCTGGCCGAAGCCGGAGATCGATTCGGGCAGCAGGACGCCGTTGAGCCGGTACTGGAGGTTGGCATGGTCGCCGCGCACGTGGACGCCACCGTAGGAATCCTGGACCACCCCCGGCGCCTGCAGCAACACCTGGTTCAACGGGGTGGAGGCGCCCAGCGGCAGGTTCTGGATGTCTTCGGCAGTGATCTGGTACTGGCTGCTGCCGATATCCGGCGACAGCGCATTGCGCGCCTGGTCGAGTTTGGCGCTGACCGTGACCGCGTCCAGATCGGTGACGGCAGGGGCGGCGCTGGTCGCGGCGGCGGCGAGGGCGGGCAGGCCGGTCAGGGCCAGGGAAACAGCAATACCGGTAGCAAGCAGGGAGGGCTTCATGAGGATGGCTTGGCTGGGCGATGGAGGAGGGGCCGGCCTGGCAAGTGTTACTCCGTAACAAATCATGCGCCTGTCCGATGCCGCTGGACCATGCGCGATCTGGCCGATCGCCGTGTCCTTTCTTCAGCGTTCAGCCTCCGGGCGCGTGCCCGCCCCTTTGCGCCGGGGGCGCGCTCTGCGACCATGACCGGCCCCACACCCCGGAAGTCCGTGATGAGCCTGTCCGCCCCGCCTGTAGCCGATCCCGCCGCGACCGCTGTCGACGCTGCCTGGTCGCCGGAGAGCTGGCGTGGCAAGCCGGCGCTGCAGATGCCGACCTACCCGGACCCGCTGGCGCTGGATGCCGCCCTGCACGAGCTCAAGCGGCTGCCGCCGCTGGTGACCTCCTGGGAAATCCTGGCGCTCAAGCAGCAGCTGGCCGATGCGCAGGAAGGCAAGCGCTTCCTGCTGCAGGGCGGTGACTGCGCGGAGAACTTCAGCGATTGCGAATCCACCACCATCTCCAACCGGCTCAAAGTGCTGCTGCAGATGAGCCTGGTGCTGGTGCACGGCATGCGCAAGCCGGTGATCCGGGTCGGGCGTTTTGCCGGGCAGTACGCCAAGCCGCGCTCGGCCGATACTGAAACCCGCGACGGCCTGACCCTGCCCAGCTACCGCGGCGATGTGATCAATGCGCCGGAGTTCACTAAAGCTGCGCGTCTGCCGGACCCGCGCCGGATGCTGCAGGCGCATGCGCATTCGGCGATGACGATGAACTTCGTGCGGGCGCTGATCGATGGCGGCTTCGCCGATCTGCACCATCCCGAATACTGGAACCTGGAGTGGGTGCGGCACTCGCCGCTGGCCACCGATTACCAGAAGATGGTGTCCTCGATCGGCGATGCGGTGCGTTTCATGGAAACGCTGTCCGGCACGCAGGTGTACAACCTCAACCGGATCGATTTCTACACCTCGCACGAAGCGCTGCTGCTGCCCTACGAGCAGGCGCTGACCCGCCAGGTGCCGCGCCAGCAGGGCTGGTTGAACCTGAGCACGCATTACCCGTGGATTGGCATGCGCACCGCAGCGCTCGATGGCGCGCACGTGGAGTATCTGCGTGGCGTGCGCAACCCGATCGCGATCAAGGTGGGCCCGTCGGTGCAGCCGGACCAGCTGCTGCGCCTGATCGACGTGCTCAACCCCGAGGACGAGCCGGGCCGCCTGAGCTTCATCCACCGCATGGGGGCGGCACAGATCGCCGAAAAACTGCCGCCGCTGTTGAACGCGGTCAAGCGCGATGGCCGGCGCGTGCTGTGGGTGTGCGATGCGATGCATGGCAACACCGAGAGCACCAGCAACGGCTACAAGACGCGTCGTTTCGACAACGTACGTGGCGAGGTCGAGATGTCCTTCGACCTGCACGCCGCGGCCGGCACGCGGCTGGGCGGCGTGCACCTGGAGCTGACCGGTGAGGACGTGACCGAATGCACCGGCGGTGCGCGCGAGTTGACCGAGCGCGATCTGGAGCGTGCCTACCGTTCCTCGGTGGATCCGCGCCTGAACTACGAGCAGTCGCTGGAAATCGCGATGGCGATCGTGCGCAAGCAGGCGCACTACGCCGACTGATACCGGTGCGTGTCCTCGACACGCACCTTACATTCGCCTGACACGATGGTCATGGCGGCACCGGCATGCTGTGCACTTACTTGCGGAGAACACAGGAGCGTGCAGTGACCGTGGACTGGCAGCAGGCAGCGTTGTATCTATGGCCGATCTCGATCGCACTGGCGATCGGGGTCAGCGGCTGGTGGTTGTTGATGGCGTTGACGCGGCGACTGAAAGACCGCGACTACCGCCGCGCCCGCATCGCGCGCGTGATCAGCCGACCGCTGGCGTTCGCCCTGCCGCTGTTGCTGCTGATTCCCGCGCTGGAAGCGACGCCGCTGCAGGAGCATCGGCTCGAGCAGGCGCTGCGGCTGCTGCACATCGGTGTGACCGGCTGCGTCATCTGGCTGCTGGTGCGGGCCGTGGCCGCGGGCGAGCAGGCGATCCTGCGCGACCATCCGATGGAGGTGGCCGACAACCTCGAAGCACGCCGCATCCAGACCCAGACCCGGGTGCTGAGCCGTGTGTTGATGGGCGCGATCATCCTGGTCGGCGTCTCGCTGATCCTGCTCACCTTCCCGATGGTGCGCCAGATCGGCACCGCGCTGCTGGCCTCGGCCGGCATCATCGGCCTGGTCGCCGGTATCGCGGCCAAGCCGGTGTTCGGCAACCTGATCGCCGGCCTGCAGATCGCCTTGACCCAGCCGATCCGGCTGGACGATGTGGTGATCGTCGAGGGCGAGTGGGGCCGGGTCGAAGAGATCAACAGCAGCTATGTGGTGGTGCGGATCTGGGATGCGCGGCGCATGGTGGTGCCGTTGACCTGGTTCATCGAACACCCGTTCCAGAACTGGACCCGGCGCAGCGCCGATCTGCTCGGCACCGCCTTCCTGTGGCTGGATTACACCGCGCCGATCCCGGCGATCCGCGCCGAGCTGGAGCGCATCTGCAAAGGCGAGGCGCTGTGGGATGGCCAGGTCTGCGTGACCCAGGTGACCGAAACCAGCGAGCACACCCTGCAGGTGCGTCTGCTGGTGAGTGCGCGCAATTCCGGCGATGCCTTTGATCTACGCTGCATCGTGCGCGAACGCATGCTCGATTTTCTCGCGCGCGAACATCCTCAGTCGTTGCCGCGCACCCGTGCCGAGCTCAATCAGGAAGTGACGCCGAGCCGTCGCGCACGCTCGCAGCCAGCCGACGATGTGCGCTCGCCCGGTGCCGAAGATGGTGAGCCGGCGCTCCTGCCAGACCCGGGTGACGCATCCCGGTAATGCCGGCCAGCGTCCGGCACTACCAACGCGGGGCGTACGTTCTCGGGTAGGTACCGACCGTTGGCCGGTACACGCCGCTCAGGGCGCGACGCCGTTCGTCAGCAGGCTGTCGGTCTGGAACCGCGGCGGGCGACGCGCGCGGGTGCGTTGCTCGTAGGCGTAGCCCAGCTCGATCAACCGCGGCTCGCTCCAGGCGGTGCCCATGAACAGCAGCCCCAGCGGCAGCCCGTTCACGTGCGCCATCGGCACGGTCAGGCTGGGGTACCCCGCCACCGCGGCCGCGCTGTAGCTTTCACCGGGGAAGTCATCGCCGCGGCCGGGCCGGATCGGCCAGGCCACCCCGGTGGTCGGTGCCACCAGCGCATCGAGGTTCTGCTCGCGCAGCACGGCATCGATGCCTTCCGGACCGGCCAAGCGGCGCGCATCGCTGCGTGCGCGGATGTACGCCGGGGTGCCCAGGCCGCCCATGGTGGCGGCGGTGTCCATGAGGTCCTGATCGAACAGCGCCAGTTCCTTGCCCGCATGCTGCCGGTTCCACGCGATGACGTCGTCCAGCGTGCGCACCGGCGCCTGGTAGGTGGTGAAGTAGCGCTGCAGCCCAGCCTTGAACTCATGCATCAGCACGATCTGCTCAGCCTCCTGCCACTGGCCCTGGGTCGGCAACCGCACCGGCACCACGGTCGCACCCGCGTCGCGCAGCACGGCGACCGCATGCTGCAGGGCCGGGGCGATGCCCGGCTTCTGCATCAGGTCGCCATACAGCACGCCGATCCGCGCACCGCGCAGGCCATCGGCGTTCAAGCGCGAGCTGTAGTCGTACACGGCGCGCCCCGGCATGGTCGCGGTGGCCGGGTCGGCCTCGTCACGGCCGGCCATGGCGGTCAGCAGGGCGGCCGCGTCTGCCACGCTGCGTGCCATCGGGCCGGCGGTGTCCTGGCTGAAAGAGATCGGGATGATGCCTTCGCGGCTGACCAGTCCCACGGTTGGCTTCAAGCCGACCACCCCGTTGACCGCGGCCGGGCAGACGATGCTGCCGTCGGTCTCGGTGCCGATCGCGGCCACCGCCAGATTGGCCGAGACCGCCACCGCGCTGCCACTGCTGGAGCCGCACGGGGTGTGACTGAGCCGGTAGGGATTGCGCGTCTGGCCGCCGCGCGCGCTCCAGCCGGAGATCGATTGGCTGGAGCGGAAGTTGGCCCACTCGCTGAGGTTGGTCTTGCCCAGGATCAGCGCACCGGCCGCGCGCAGCCGCTTGACCAGGAACGCATCGTCGGGGCGGAAGCCTTCCAGCGCGAGCGAACCGGCCGTGGTGCTCATGGGGCTGGCGCCGATGTTGTCCTTGAGCAGCAGCGGGATGCCGTGCAGTGGGCCGCGCAGCTGCCCCTGGCGGCGCTCGGCGTCCAGCTGGGCGGCCTCGCGCAGTGCATCGGGGTTGAGCTCGATCACCGCGCGCAGGCGCGGGCCGGCCCGGTCGAGGCGGGCGATGCGGTCCAGGTAGGCGTGGGCCAGCGTGACGCTGTCCAGCTCGCCGCTGGCCATCCGCGCCTGCAGATCGCCGATGTCAGCCTCGGCATAGGCGAATGGCAGCGCCACGGTCGGTGAGGGCGTGGGCGATTCACGGGCGTGCAGGGGCACCGGGCCCGGGCTGCAGCCGGCCAGCGCGATGAGCATCAGTGATGTCAGTGTCAGGCGCATGCCTGTCCCCCCGAACCGGCCGACAGGCTAACCAGCACAGGCGGCGCTTGGCAACTCAAGCCGCGTTGGCGATCGTGCCGTGGCGTTTGCGGATATCGCGGGCGAGCACGCCGACCACGATCAGATTGATCACCAGCACCGACCACGAGGCCCAGCCCGGGTGCCGGAGGATGGCGTAGATATCGAACGGCAGGTAGATGCCGGCGGTGACGCAGCCCAGCCAGGAGGCCCAGGCTTTGGCGCGCCAGAGGCCCCAGGCCTCGAAAAGGTGCAGGACGCCGTAGGCGACCATCGCAGCAGCCGCCAGATGCACCGCATCGGGGCTGATCATGTTGAGCAGCGAGGGCAGGGTGCCGTGATCCGGGTCCAGGCTGAACCGGCGGATCAGGGCATTGACCGCATCGCGCAGGGGCTGCGGACCGAGCATTTCCAGCCCGGTCGCAGCCAATAGCGCCAGAACCGCCTTGCTGGCTTCCAGCAAGGCGATCAGGTGAAGCCCCGGATGCTTGTGAGGATCCGGGTTGTAGGGCTTGTCGATCACGACAATGGGTCCGATCAGCCGCCGCGCGAAGCCTTCTTGCGGTCGCTTTCGGTCAGGCCCTTCTTGCGCAGGCGGATTTCCTTCGGGGTGATCTCGACCAGCTCGTCGTCTTCGATGAAGTCCAGGGCCTGCTCCAGCGAGTACTTGATCGCCGGGGTCAGCTGGATCGCATCGTCCTTGCCCGAGGCGCGCATGTTGGTCAGCGGCTTGGTCTTGATCGCGTTGACGGTCAGGTCGTTGTCCTTGGAGTGGATGCCGACCAGCTGGCCTTCATACACGTTGTCGCCTTCAGCCGCGAACAGCTTGCCGCGTTCCTGCAGCGGGCCCAGGGAGTACGCCGGGGTGGCACCCGGGGCATTGGCGATCATCACGCCGTTCTGGCGCTTGGCGATCGAACCCTGTTCCTTCGGGCCGTAATGGTCGAACACGTGGAACAGCAGGCCCGAACCCTGGGTCAGGGTCTTGAACTCGTTCTGGAAACCGATCAGGCCACGGGCCGGGATCTGGTATTCCAGGCGCACACGGCCCTTGCCGTCCGGCTCCATGTTCTTCAGCTGGCCCTTGCGGGTGCCCAGCTTTTCCATCACGCCGCCCTGGTGCTGCTCTTCGATGTCCACCACCAGCTGCTCGATCGGCTCCATGGCCTGGCCGTCGATCTGCTTGATGATCACTTCCGGGCGCGACACGGCCAGCTCGTAGCCTTCGCGACGCATGTTTTCGATCAGCACCGACAGGTGCAGTTCGCCACGGCCGGAGACCAGGAACTTGTCGGCGTCTTCCAGCTGTTCAACCTTCAGGGCCACGTTGTGGACCTGCTCGCGATCCAGGCGATCCTTGATCTGGCGGCTGGTCAGAAACTTGCCACCGGACAGGTCCTTGTTGCCGGCGAACGGCGAGTTGTTGACCTGGAAGGTCATCGAGATCGTCGGTTCATCGACGGTCAGCGCCGGCAGTGCTTCCGGGGTATCCGGGTGGCACAGGGTGTCGGAGATGGTCAGTTCCGGAATACCGGAGATGGCGACGATGTCGCCGGCCTCGGCGGTGTCCTGCTCGATGCGCTCCAGGCCCAGGAAGCCCAGTACCTGCGCGACCTTGCCGTTGCGCTTCTTGCCTTCACGATCGATGACCGCGACCTGCATGTTCTTCTTCAGGGTGCCGCGCTGCACGCGGCCGATGCCGATCACGCCCACGAAGTTGTTGTAGTCCAGCTGGCTGATGCGCATCTGGAACGGACCTTCCGGGTCCACTTCCGGCATCGGCGCGTGCTGCATGATCGCTTCGTACAGCGGGGTCATGTCGCCGTCGCGCACGGTGTCTTCCAGGCCAGCGTAGCCGTTCAGGGCCGAGGCGTAGACGATCGGGAAGTCGAGCTGCTCATTGGTGGCGCCGAGCTTGTCGAACAGGTCGAAGACCTGGTCGATCACCCAATCCGGACGCGAGCCCGGACGGTCGACCTTGTTCACCACGACGATCGGCTTGAAGCCCATCGCGAAGGCCTTCTGGGTCACGAAGCGGGTCTGCGGCATCGGGCCGTCCATCGCGTCGACGAGGATCAGCACGGTGTCGACCATCGACAGCACGCGCTCCACTTCGCCGCCGAAGTCGGCGTGTCCCGGGGTGTCGACGATGTTGATCCGGTTCTTGATACCGGTCTTCTTGTCTTCCCAGGTGATGGCCGTGTTCTTGGCCAGGATGGTGATGCCGCGTTCCTTTTCCTGGTCATTGCTGTCCATCACGCGCTCGGCGAGCACGGTGCGCTCGGAGAGGGTGCCGGACTGCTTGAGCAGCTGGTCGACGAGGGTGGTCTTACCGTGGTCGACGTGGGCGACGATGGCGATGTTGCGAAGATTTTCGATAGACATGCGAAAGGGGGCCAGTCGGCGCCGGATTTGGAAAAAGAAGTCCAACATTATACGGCCAAGATGACCAATCGCGAAAAGTGCCTCGCAAGCCTTGCCGGACGGGCATTCAGGTAGTGCCGGCCCCGGGCCCGCCCCCCCCAGAAGACCCCCCGGTGATGCCGGGGTGGCGGCCCCACGCCGGCCCAAACG
>NZ_JBDJNT010000030.1:0-30194 GCF_039674525.1 Stenotrophomonas sp. TWI377 | reverse complement strand
GCTCCAGGCGGCGCGCAATGCAGCCGACCAACGGTCGGCTCTACCGGCGTACCACCGCCACCGCCCACACCGCCATCGCCACCAGCGCGACGCCCGCACCGGTGACGCACACACCGGTCCAGCCGAAGCGATCAAACACCTGCGCCGAGACCAGTGAGCCCAGCGAGCCACCGATGAAATAGCCGGTCATGTAGCCGGCATTGAGCCGGTTGCGTGCTTCCGGGCGCAGTGCATACACCACGTTCTGGTTGCTCACATGCAACAACTGCGCAGCCAGATCGAGCACGATCACGCCCAGCACCAGTGCGATCAGCGAGTGCGTGGAGAAGCCCAGTGGCAGCCACGACGCGGCCAGCAGCACCAGCGCCACGGTGGTGGCCAACGCGGCCTTGCCGCGGTCGGCCATGCGTCCGGCCACACCGGCGGCCAGCGTGCCGGCCGCACCCACCAGCCCGAACAGACCGATCGTCGCATCGCTGTAGCCATACGGTTCGGCCGCGAGCAGGAACGCCAACGGCGTCCAGAAGATCGCGAACATCGCAAAGCTCAACGCGCCCAGCACGGTGCGCAGGCGGAACACCGGTTCCTGCGCGAACAGCGTGCCGATCGAGCGAAGCAGCTGCAGATAGCCCAGCCCGGCGGTCTGATGGAAGCGCGGCAGATGCCGATAGAGCATGCCCGTGGTCAGCACCAGCGCCGCCGCGGCGATCCAGTACACGGTGCGCCAATCGCCCAGCGAGGACAGCGCCCCGGCTACCGTGCGCGCCAGCAGGATGCCGAGCAGCAGGCCGCTCATCACCGTGCCGACCACCTGGCCACGCTCCTCCGGCCGCGCCAGCGTCGCCGCGAATGGCACCAGCACCTGCGCCACCACCGAGAACAGGCCGGTCAGCGCGGTGCCGACCAGCAGCCACACGAACTGATGGCTGAGCGCGCTCAGCACCAGGCCGGCCGCCGACAACAGCGACATCACCACGATCAGCCGGCGCCGTTCGAACAGATCGCCCAGCGGCACCAGCAGGATCAGGCCCGCCGCATAGCTCAGCTGGGCCACGGTCACCACCGTACCGGCACGCGCGAAGGACACCCCGAACTGCCCGGCGATGGTGTGCAGCAGCGGCTGCGCGTAATAGTTGCTGGCCACGGCCACACCGGTGGCGAAGGCCATCAGCAGGACCTGCCAGCGGCTGAGGGGCGAGGGCACGTCGTGGGCCATGACGGGCTCCAGGAAAGAAGGGGCGCCAGTGTCCGCCCGATCGGTAAATGAGGGAAATGAATAGTTATCATCCAATGCATCTGAAAATGAGATGGCACGATGAACCTCAAGCAGCTCGAGTTCGCGGTGGCGCTGGCCGAGGAAGGCAACTTCACCCGTGCCGCGCAGCGCTGCCACGTCGTGCAGTCGGCGCTGAGCCACCAGATCGCCCATCTCGAAGACGAACTGCAGGCCACGCTGTTCGAGCGCCTGCCGCGTCAGGTCAGGGTAACGCCCGCCGGTGAAGCACTGTTGACGCACGCACGCCAGGTGCTGGCGTCACTGCGGCATCTGCGCGATGACGTCGCCGCCGTCGGTGGCCAGGTGCGCGGCATCCTGCACATCGGCCAGATCACCTCGTTGACCGCGGTGGATCTGGTCGCTTGCCTGGCGGCCTTTCACCAGCGCTATCCGCAGGTCGAGTTCCGCCTGCGCATGGACAAGAGCGAAGTGCTGATGGCCGACGTGCGCGAGCGGCGGCTGGATGTGGCGCTGGTCGGCCTGTCGCCGGGGACCCCGATCGAGGGCGCCCAGCACCGATTGCTGGCCGAGGAGGCGATGGTCGCCGTGCTGCCGCCAGCGCATCCATTGGCGACGCGCAGACGGCTCTCGCTGGCGACGCTGGCCGAGCTGCCGCTGGTGGATTTCCCGCAGGGCAGTGGGGCCCGCCGGCAGACGGACGAGGCCTTCGCCGCCGCCGGACTGCCCCATCGGGTGCCGTTCGAGATCAATCACATGGCGCTGGTCGAGCGCTTCGTGCAGCAGGGTCTGGCGGTCGGCATCGTGCCGCAGGCGATCGCTGCCGGTTTCAGCGGCGTTGCCTGTGTGGCAATCCAGGGTGCACCGACCCGGCGGGTTCATGCGGTCTGGTCGCACCTGCCCACGCCGGCGGCGCGGGCCTTCATGGCGGAGCTGCTGCAGCACGTGGCCCCGGCGCCGGAGCCACGTACCAAGGCTTCACTCAGGCGCCGCGCACGCGCAGGGTCAGGCCCTTGAGGAAATTGCGCAGCATCTGGTCACCGCAGGCGCGGTAGTTCTTGTGGTCCGGCTGACGGAACAGCGCGGACAGTTCCGGCTTGGAGACCGAGAAACCGGCGGCGTCGAACACTTCGTGCATGTCCACGTCCTTCAGCTGGAAGGCGACGCGCAGCTTCTTCAGCACCAGGTTGTTGGTGATGCGCTTTTCCACCGGGCGGACCGGCTGGCTCTCGTCGCGGCCACGGAAATGTACGATCAGGCCATCCAGGAAATGCGCCAGGGTGCGGTCGTCGCAGGGCACGAAGCCTTCTTCGTCTTCCTTGCGCAGCCAGCCGGCCACATCGGCCTTGTCGACCACGAAGGCCGGATCGGCCAGGGCACAGGTGTCGGCGATCATGCCGTCGCTGAGGTCGAGCATGTAGCGGATGCTGCGCAGTACATCGTTGTTGATCATGGGACGTCCAATACCGCCGGCGCGGCTGCGCGGCTGGCGGCCATTTTACCCCGTGCCGGGCGCGCCGCCGGCTGCGACCGGTGGTCGCTGTCATCTGGCTGCCATGAAAGTGAAGCACAGTGCCGCGATCAGGCATCGACAGGCAGTGGAGCAGGCAATGCGCAGGTGGCAGGTACTCGGGTGTGTGGGCATGTTGCTGGCGGGGCAGGCTGGGGCGCAGGTTCCGTATGTGGCGCTGGAGCAGCGGCTGGATCCGCAGGCGCTGGCCGAGGTCGGGCTGACCCCGGCCCAGCTGCAGACGCTGAACCGCCTGCTGCGCCAGGCCGAGGCCGAGGCCCCGGCGCCGGGGGGTGTCGCGGCGGCCTCTGCCGCAGGCCCGGGTGTGCCGACGCCGGCACCCCTGTTCCCCGGGCTGGACGACGGCCCCATCACCGCCAAGGTCACCGGCCAGGTGGGCGGCTGGGCCCCCGGCACCGTGTTCACCCTCGACAACGGCCAGCAGTGGCAGGTGCTCAAGGGCGAGATGACGCTCAAGACCGCCCGCAGCAACCCCGAGATCGTGGTGGTGCCGGGCATCGCCGGCCGCTGGTTCCTGCAGGTGGATGAAGACCTGCCCAAGGCACGGGTGTTCCGCATCCGCTGAGACGAAGGCGCGCAGGACCGGGTAGCGGAGCAGCGCAAGGCGCTGCACCGGGCGGGCATCGGTGCGAAAATGGTCGGGATCTCCACGGAGTACCTCGATGACCCGTACCGCTCTGATTACCGGCGCCACCTCCGGCTTTGGCGCCGCCGCTGTCCACCGTTTCGCCCAGGCCGGCTGGCGCGTGATCGCCACCGGTCGCCGTGCCGAGCGCCTGCAGCCGCTGGTCGATGCCTACGGTCCCGAGCGCGTGCATGCCGCGGTGTTCGACGTGCGCGACAGCGTGGCGATGGAAGCGGCACTGGCCGCCCTGCCGGCCGGGTTCGCCGACATCGACCTGCTGGTCAACAACGCCGGGCTGGCCCAGGGCACCGCCCCGGCCCAGAGCGCCTCGCTGGAGGACTGGCGCACCATGATCGACACCAACGTCACCGCCCTGGTGACGCTGACCCATCGCCTGTTGCCGCAGCTGGTCGCGCGCAAGGGCGCGATCATCAACATCAGCTCGGTTGCCGGCGTGTACCCGTACCCGGGCGGCAACGCCTACGGCGGCACCAAGGCCTTCGTCAGCCAGTTCTCGCTGGGCCTGCGCTCGGACCTGCACGGCAGCGGCGTGCGTGTGACGACGATCGAACCGGGCATGGCTGAAACCGAGTTCACCGTGGTCCGCACCCATGGCGACCAGGCCGCTTCGGACAAGCTCTACACCGGCGCCAACCCGATGACCGCCGAGGACATCGCCGAGCAGATCTTCTGGGTCGCCTCGCTGCCGGCGCACCTGAACATCAATCGCCTCGAAGTGATGCCGGTCAGCCAGTCGTTCGCCGGCTTCCAGGTCGCGCGCGACTGATCCAAGGGCATCGCTGGCCAACACCTCGGCCACACACCCGAACGGGCCAACACCTCGGCCGCACGCCCGAAACCGGTAGAGCCGACCGTTGGTCGGCTGCCCTTGGCGCATACCCACCGCTGACGGCAGCCGACCAACGGTCGGCTCTACCTGCATCCTGGCAGCCGACCAACGGTCGGCTCTACCTCAGGCGGCCGTCCACACCGCCAGCTCATACCCATCCGGATCGCGGAAATGAAACCGACGGCCGCCCGGGAAATCAAACGCGGCCCGGCAGATTGCCGCGCCGGCCGCCTGCAGCCGCTGCTGCGTGGCGACCAGGTCATCGGCATACAGAATCACCAGGGGTCCGCCCGGTTGCACCGCTTCGCCGGTGGTGAACCCACCGGTCAGGCGTCCATCGCTGAACTCGGTGTAGGCCGGGCCGTAATCGGTGAACGTCCAGCCGAAGACCTCAGCGTAGAACGCCTTGCTGCGCGCGATGTCGGTGACATTGAATTCGATGTTGTCGATGCGGCGATCGTTGCCGTGTGCGGTGCTCATGGGCGCTTCTCGTGGAAAGGAGCCCCAGCATCGCCACTGCGGCCGCGCCGGTCTTGAACAAAACGGCCAGTCAGCCACGCCACTGCGCGCACAACGCCGCCGCCCCGATCCCTGCCAGCGCCCGCACCTCGCGGCTCAGGTGCGACTGGTCGGCGTAGCCCACCTCCGCCGCCAACCCCGCCAGCCCCTCTCCCGGTCTCGCCCGGGCCAGCGTCAGGAACCGCTGCAGCCGCAGAATCCGCTCCAGCATCTTCGGTCCATAGCCGAACTGCTCATGGCACAACCGGCGCAGGCTGCGCGTGCTTATCTGCAGCCCCGAACCGATCGCGGCCAGATCATGACCACCGGCCCGCACCTGCCCGAACACCCGCGCCGCCACCGCGTGGCGGCTACCGGTAGAGCGGGGCAGCCCAGCCAGCGCCTGCGCGAACAACCGCTGCCGCGCATCGCCATCGCCCACGTCATTCAACCGCGCCGCCAGCTGCCGCGCCTGGGGTCCCAGCACCGCATCCAGCTCCACGGCGGTGCCCACCAGTTCGTCCAGCGGCACCCCCAGCCACGCCCGCGCCGCGCCGGGCTGGAAGCGCGCGCCCAACACCTGCGCGCCGGGCATCAACTGCGGGTGGGCGGCCACCACATCCGGGCCCACCGCATACAGCCGCCCCTCGCGCCACAGGATGTCCACGCAGCCATCGGGCAGCACCGCAACCTCACCGTTATGGCCCACCGGCAGATCGCTGCGCCACAGTTGCCCGAAACAGCCCTGCAGCGGAGCAGGTGCCGCCCATTCGCGGTAGCGACCGGTCGCACCGGCAACGCCGGGAAGGTCATCAGAATCGGGGCGGGAAGACATGCAGGGACGATAACCCGTCGAGCCGACCGTGGGTCGGCTGCTCTGGGCGATCAAAAAAAACGCCGGGCAATGCCCGGCGTTCCTGTATTCGTTGCAGCGCGCCTTACTGCGCCTTGATCGCCATCGCCTGCAGCCCGGTCCCATCCAGCTTCTGCTTGGCTTCGGCCAGCTCGCCCGCGCTGCCATACGGCCCCATGCGCACGCGGTACACCGTCTTGCCGTTGATCTGGGCCGATTCCACGCGCGCGGCCAGGCCGATCATCGCCAGCTTGGCCTTGGTCGCCTCGGCGTCGCCGGAGGCACCAAACGCACCGGCCTGCAGGATGTAACGCACGTTGCCCGCGGCCGGCGCTGCGGCTGCAGCGGCGGCAGCCGGGGCGGTGGCGGCCGCTGCATCCGGCTTCGGCGCGGTGGCCACCGTGGCCGGTGCCGATGCCGCCGGTGCCGGGGTGGCGGCCGGACGTTCGTTCACCGGCGCTGGCAACGCAGCGGTACTGACCGGCGCAGGCGTGGTGGTCGCGGCGGTGCTGGTCGGCGCCGGTGCCGGCGGCAACGGACGACCTTCCAGCGCCGCCTGCGCACGCTGCGCATCGGCCTTGGCGCGGCGCTGATCTTCGGCGCGTGCGCTGGCGGCCAGCTCGGCATCGGACATTTCCACTTCCTTGCCGGGCAGCAGGGTGTAGAAGTCGTACTGCGTCGCCGCCGGCTTGGCCGGTTCGGCAGGCTTGGCGGCGCCGGGCTTGGGCAGCTCGGTGCCGACGTCCGTATCGGCGTCGCTCACCGGGGCCGGCTGGGCGTTCGGGTCCGGCTGCGGGCCGACCCGCAGGAAGCCATCACCGTCGTTCTTGAACAGGTTCGGTGCCGCCAGGAACACCACGGCCGCAATCGCGACACCCGCGACCAGCCACACCCATCCCGGGGTGCCCTGGTTGCTGTTGCGCCGTGCCTGGCTCTTGCCGCGTCGTGCTGCCATTTACTGCTTCTCCACTGCTTACATTTTTTCCGGGGCGGAAACGCCCAGGATGTTCAGACCATTGGCCAGGACCTGGCGCGCGGCGCAGGCCAGCGTCAGCTTGGCATTGCGTTCGCTTTCGTCGGCCACCAGTACCTGCGTGCCGTGATACCACGTGTGGAAGGCGTGCGCCAATTCACGCAGGTACTGCGCGATCAGGTGCGGTTCCAGCGCCAGGCCGGCCGCTTCAACGACTTCCGGGAAGCGCGACATTTCCACCATCAGCCACAGCGACGCCTCATCGCCGAGCGAGGACAGCCCGGTCAGCCCTTCGGCCGGCGTGTAGCTCAGCTTCTTCTCCTGCGCCTGGCGCAGCAGGCTGCACACCCGGGCATGCGCGTACTGCACGTAGAACACCGGATTGTCGTTGCTCTGCTGGCGGGCCAGATCGATATCGAAGGTCAGCTGCGAATCGGGCTTGCGCGCGATCAGGAACCAGCGGGTGGCATCGCGGCCGGCCTCTTCGATCAGGTCGCGCAGGGTCAGGTAGCTGCCGGCACGCTTGGACAGCTTCACTTCCTCGCCGCCGCGCATCACCGTCACCATCTGGTGCAGTACGTATTCCGGCCAGCCCTTCGGGATGCCGACGTCCAGCGCCTGCAGGCCGGCACGCACGCGCGCCAGCGAACCGTGGTGGTCCGCGCCCAGCTCGGTGATCGCGCGCTCGTAGCCGCGCTGCCACTTGGAGAGGTGATAGGCCACATCCGGCAGGAAGTAGGTGTAGGTGCCGTCGGACTTGCGCATCACGCGGTCCTTGTCGTCACCGAAGTCGGTCGAGCGCAGCCACAGCGCGCCGCCTTCCTCATACGTATGGCCGGCCGCGTTGAGCTGGGCGACGGTCTCTTCGACCTTGCCGTCCTTGTACAGCGAGCTTTCCAGGAAGTAGATGTCGAAGTCCACGCCGAACGCGGCCAGGTCCTGGTTCTGCTCGTTGCGCAGGTAGGCCACCGCGAAGCGACGGATCGCATCGAGATTGTCCGGGTCGCGCTCGCCGACCACCGAGTGGCCTTCCAGCTCCACCGTGGCGCCGGCCAGATAGGCCTTGGCCACATCCTCGATGTAATCGCCGCGGTAACCGGCTTCCGGCCAGCCGGCGTCGTCGGGCTTGAGGCCCTTCGCACGCGCCTGGGTGGACAGCGCCAGGTTCTCGATCTGTACGCCGGCGTCGTTGTAGTAGAACTCGCGCTTGGCGTTCCAACCGTTCACTTCCAGCAGGCGCGCCAGGCAGTCACCGATCGCCGCCGCGCGGCCGTGGCCGACATGCAGCGGACCGGTCGGGTTGGCCGACACGTATTCCACGCCCACGGTGCGGCCGTTGCCGCTCAGGTTGTGGCCGTAATCGGCGCCTTCCTTGAGCACGCCGGCCGCTTCGCGCTGGTAGGCGCTGGGGGCGAGGTGGAAATTGATGAAGCCCGGGCCGGCGATCTCGACGCGCAGCACATCATTGCTCTTGGGCAGGGCATCGAGCAGCGCCTGGGCCAGGGCGCGCGGGTTGCTGCGCGCCGGCTTGGCCAGCAGCATCGCGGCATTGGTGGCGAAATCGCCGTGCTCACGGGTCTTCGGGCGTTCGACCACGAATTCCGGGGTCAGGGTATCGGCCGGCAGAGTGCCGTTGGCGCGCAAGGCTTCGATGCCTTGGCTGATCAGGGCGCGGAGGAGATTTTTCACAAGGCCTGCTTTGGGACTGGAGCGGCGGAATCGGCAATTTTAGCCCAGAAGCCACCCCGATCCATTGAACCGGGGCCGAGCGGGGCGCTTGGCGTACCGGATCAGGCCGTCCCCGCGCCCATCCAGCCGCGCGCGGCCATCGATACCGGGGCTCCGTCGCCGATCACGACATGGTCGAGCAGGCGGATATCCACCAGGGCCAAGGCCTGCTGCAGCAGCGTGGTGATCCGGCGGTCCTCCAGCGAGGGTTCGGCACTGCCGGAAGGGTGGTTGTGGCTGACGATCACCGCGGCCGCGTTGTGCAGCAGGGCGCGGCGGACCACTTCGCGTGGGTAGACCGCTGCAGCATCCACCGTGCCGCTGAACAGCTCCTCGCAGGCCAGTGTGCGGTGCTGGTTGTCCAGGAACAGTGCGGCAAAGACCTCGTTGGGCCGGGCGCGCAGCCGCTGCTTGAAATAGCGCCCGGCGGCGGCCGGGTCGCGCAGGCTCTCGCCGCGGGCCAGCTCGGCCGCCAGATGGCGATGCGCCAGTTCCAGCCCGGCCACCAGCTTGCAGCTGCGCGCCGGCCCAAGGCCGGGCAGGGCCGCCAACGCGGCGGCCGGGAGGTCGAGCAGGTTGCGCAGGGGGCCGTGGGCCTGCAGCAGGTCGCGGGCGGTTTCGACCGCGTCGCGGCCGCGCAGGCCCGAACCCAGGAAGATCGCCAGCAGCTCGGCATCGGACAGCACGCCGGCGCCTTGGGCAAGCAGCTTTTCGCGGGGACGCTCGGCACTGGGCCAGTCTCGGATCGACATGGCGCCAGTCTCCCTCGGTGTCGAGCGGGCCACCATCGGTGAACCGGGTGGCATCGTGTGGGTAAATGCAGGGCATCGTGCCAAGTCGGGCGGTTGCTTATGACGAAAATCTGCCTGCTTATGCCGCTGGCGCATCAGGCGGCTTACGGACCATCGGGTAAGCTAATCGCCTCGGTTCGACAGGAACACCCAAGGTGGCTGACTCCCCCCAGGCTTCTCCGGCGGCCGCGCGCCCGTTGGAAGGCCAGAAGCTGTTGTTGTGCGTTGGTGGCGGGATCGCTGCCTACAAGTCGCTGGAACTGGTGCGCCGCCTGCGCGATGCCGGGGCCCAGGTGCAGGTCGCGATGACTGCCGGGGCCCAGCAGTTCGTCACCCCGCTGAGCTTCCAGGCACTGTCCGGCCAGCCGACCCGCACCACCCTGTGGGACAGCGCGGCCGAGCAAGCCATGGGCCATATCGAGCTGGCCCGCTGGGCCGACCGCATCGTGGTCGCCCCGGCCACCGCCGATCTGCTCGCGCGCCTGGCCAACGGCCACGCCGATGATCTGGTCACCACCCTGTGCCTGGCCACGACCGCGCCGCTGACCGTGTGCCCGGCGATGAACCACCGCATGTGGCTGCACCCGGCCACCCAGGCCAACATCGCCCTGCTGCGCGAGCGTGGTGCCCAGGTGATCGGGCCGGAAGACGGTCCGCTGGCCGAAGGCGAGTCCGGTCCCGGTCGGCTCACCGAACCGAACGCGATCGTGGCCGCGCTGGCCCGGCTGCACGCGCCGGCCCCCGCCGAGCCACCGGCGAGCAGTGAACTGAAGGGGCTGCGCGTGCTGATCAGCGCCGGCCCCACCTATGAAGATATCGACCCGGTGCGCTACGTCGGCAACCGCAGCAGCGGCAAGATGGGCTACGCGCTGGCCGCCGCCGCCGCCCGCCTGGGCGCGCAGGTGGTGCTGGTCAGTGGCCCGGTCCAGCTGGCCACGCCTGCCGGTGTGCAGCGCGTTGATGTGCGCTCGGCCGCGCAGATGCGCGAAGCGGTGCTCGGTGCGTTGCCGGCCGACATCTATATCGGTGCGGCCGCGGTGTCCGATTACACCCCGCGCCAGGTCGCTCCGCAGAAACTCAAGAAGACCGCCGATACCCAGAGCCTGACCCTGGAGCTGGTGCGCACCCCGGACATCCTGGCCGAGGTGGCCACGCAGACCAACGCGCTCAAGCTGGTGGTCGGCTTCGCCGCCGAAACCCACGATGTGGAGAAGTACGCGCGCGGCAAGCTGGTCGACAAGCGCCTGGATCTGGTGATCGCCAACCAGGTCGGGATCAGCACCGGCGGTTTCGAGAGTGATGAAAACGCGGCCACGGCCTACTGGCAGGGCGGCGAACAGGTGTTCCCCGGCACCTCCAAGGCCGTGCTGGCCGAACAACTGTTGTCCCTGATTGCCCAGAGGTTGCACGCATGACCATCGATTCCTCCCTCCAGCCGTTGCAGGTCAAGCTGCTCGATCCGCGTTTCGGCGACGAATGGCCGCTGCCGGCCTACGCCACCGAACACAGCGCCGGCCTCGATCTGCGTGCTGCGCTGGAGACCGAGCTCACGCTGCAGCCGGGCGACACCGCGCTGATTCCCAGTGGTATCGCCATTCATATCGCCGATCCAAACCTGGCCGCCGTGGTGCTGCCGCGCTCCGGGCTTGGCCATCGCCACGGCATCGTGCTGGGCAACGGCACCGGCCTGATCGATGCCGATTACCAGGGCCCGCTGCTGATCAGCGCCTGGAACCGCGGCCGCGAGCCGTTCACGCTGCAGCCCGGCGATCGCATCGCCCAGCTGGTGGTGCTGCCCATTGCACGCGTGGCGCTTCAGGTAGTGGATACTTTCACCGACAGCGCCAGGGGAACGGGTGGATTCGGCCATACCGGGGTGCGCTGACAGGGGAGCGTCATGAGCAAGGCGAAGGCGGAAGGACGGCCGCGGTTGACCACAGGGCGCTCGGTGCTGCTGTTGGCCGTGCTGCTGGTGCTGTTGGCGGTCTGGTTCGGGTGGAGCGGTGTGCGCCAATGGCGCCAGGCCGCCGTCGGCGCCGAGCTTGAACACTCCCGCGACCAGGTGGTCGCGGGGCTGCAGACGGCGCTGACCGGTCAGCTCGGCAAGCTGGGCAAGGTGCTCAAGACCGAGCGCGTTGCCAGCGCACTGGCCAGCGGCAACGCACAAGGTGCGGCCGTCGCCATCCGCGAAGGCTGGCCCGGCGTGGAAGACGTCCAGATCCTCACGGCCGATCTTGATGCGGCGTACGCCGATCCGAAGGCCTTCGGTTACTCGCGCCTGGCCCTGCTCGAGGCGGCCATCGCCGATGACACACCCGTCGGTCGCGTGGTGCGCGATGCCGGCGGCCAGCGCCTCGGCCTGGCCGCGGCGGTGGAGCTGGGCCCGCAGGGGGCGGCCGTGGTCTACGTGCGGCAGCCGCTGCTGCGGCTGACCGGCATATTCGACCAGGTCGCCGTGCCGGGCGCCGGCTATCTCGCCCTGCGCCAAGGCAATCACAACGTGATTGAACAGGGCAGCCGCGGGCTGTCCGGCGGCGCTGAAGCGCTGGCACGTCCGATCGGCACCAGTGGCCTGCGCCTGTCGGCCGCGGTGCCGGACATCGAACCGGGCCCGTTGGGCCTGGGGGCGATCTCCAGTGCGATCGTGGCCGTGTTGTTGCTGCTGATTGCCGTGCTGCTGGTGCTGGGCAAAGGCAAGGTGCCGTTGCCGCGTCGCCGGGGTGCCGCCGACAGCGGTGCCGACGCCGGTCCCACCTTGAGTGAAAGTCTCGCCCAGGTACCGCTCGCGGTGGCCGCCGTCGAGAGCGTTGATGAAACAGCAGCGGCCGCGCCGCCGCCGGCCGTGCCGGGCGAGACCGTCGCGGCCGGGATCTTCCGCGCCTACGACATCCGCGGCATCGTCGGCCGCGAGCTGACCCCCAAGGTCGCCGCCCTGATCGGCCAGGCGATCGGTTCGGTGCTGAAGGTCCAGGGCCTGCGCGACATCGTGGTGGGGCGCGATGGACGCCTCTCCGGCCCCGAGCTCACCGCCGGCCTGATCGAAGGCCTGCGCCGCGCCGGCTGCAACGTCACTGATATCGGCCTGGCGCCGACGCCGGTGGTGTACTTCGCCAGCTACCACCTGCGCGCCGGCAGCTGCGTGGCGGTGACCGGCAGCCACAACCCGCCGGACTACAACGGCTTCAAGATCGTGGTCGGCGGTGAAACGCTGTCCGGCGATGCGATCACCGAGCTGTACCACCGCATCCGCGATGGTCAGCTGCACGTGGCCCCCGAGCCGGGCAGTTTCCAGACCCGCGACGTCAATGCCGACTACATCCAGCGCATCGCCGATGACGTGCAGCTGGATCGCCCGCTCAAGGTGGTCGCCGACGCGGGCAATGGTGTGGCCGGCGAGCTTGCCCAGCCGCTGCTGGAAGCGATCGGTGCGGAGGTCATTCCGCTGTACTGCGATGTGGACGGCACCTTCCCGAACCACCATCCGGACCCGAGCGACCCGCGCAATCTGGAAGACCTGATCCAGACCGTGAAGCGCTTCGATGCGGATATCGGCCTGGCCTTTGATGGCGACGGCGACCGTCTCGGCGTGGTCACCCGCGAAGGCAGGATCATCTACGCCGATCGCCTGCTGATGCTGTTCGCCGCCGATGTGCTGATGCGCAACCCGGGCGCGCTGGTGATCTACGACGTGAAGTGCAGCGGCAAGCTCTCCGATT
The DNA here is from genome assembly GCF_039674525.1 of Stenotrophomonas sp. TWI377. NCBI lineage: Bacteria > Pseudomonadati > Pseudomonadota > Gammaproteobacteria > Lysobacterales > Lysobacteraceae > Stenotrophomonas > Stenotrophomonas sp. TWI377. The sequence continues at coordinate 17,395 of NZ_JBDJNT010000030.1, read as the reverse complement.
ACGTGCTGCGCAACGGTGGCAGCCCGCTGATGTGGAAGACCGGCCATTCGCTGATGAAGGCGAAGATGCGCGAAACCGACGCCGAGCTGGCGGGCGAGATGAGCGGGCACTTCTTCTTCAAGGAACGCTGGTTCGGCTTCGACGATGGCCTGTACGCCGCCGCGCGCCTGCTGGAAATCCTGGCGCAGCGCGAAGAGAGCCCCTCGGAGGTGTTGGACGAACTGCCCGACAGCGTCTCCACCCCGGAGTTGAAGGTGCCGGTGGACGCAGGCACCCCGCACGCGCTGGTGTCGCTGTTCGTGTCCTCGGTGCAGGTGGAGGACTCGCCGTTCGCCGGCGCGCGCCTGTCCACCATCGACGGCCTGCGTGCCGATTTCCCCGATGGCTGGGGCCTGGTGCGCGCGTCCAACACGACCCCGGTGCTGGTGCTGCGTTTCGAGGCCGATGACGAGGCGGCGCTGGAGCGCATCAAGGCCCTGTTCCGCGCGCAGCTGCAACCGCTGCTGCCGGGTGTGGACCTGGGCTTCTGACCGGCATGGGTACCGACCAACGGTCGGTACCTAGCCCTTGAACCGCAGCCCCACGCCGGGCTCGGTGAACAGATAGCGCGAATCCAGCGCCGAATCGCCCAGCTTGTGGCGCAGCTTGCCAACCAGAATCCGCAGGTAATGCGTGTCGTGCTGGTGTGTCGGCCCCCAGATGTCCTGCAGGATCTGCGGCTGGGTCACGACCCGCCCGGCATTGCGCAGCAGCAGTGACAACAACGCGTACTCCTTGCGTGTCAGTGCCACCGGCGCACCCTCCAGATGTACTTCGCGCCGCACCAGGTCGATATGCAGGTGCCCATCATCGAACTGGGGCAGCACGCCCTCGCTGGAGACCGTGCGCGAGCGCAGCAGGGCACGCACGCGCGCCATCAGCTCCTGCGTGCCGAACGGCTTGGTCACGTAGTCGTTGGCGCCGGCATCCAGCGCCCGCACCTTCTCGGTCTCGCTGGCGCGCACGGTCAGCATGATCACCGGCACCTGGCTCCACTGACGCAGCTCGCCCAGCACGTCATGGCCTTCCATGTCGGGCAGGCCGATATCCAGGATCACCAGGTCCGCCCCTTCGCCGACCAGCGCTTCCAGCCCGGCCTGGCCGGTGGCGGCCTGGGACACGCGGTAGCCCTGCGCGCGCAGGCTGATCTCCAGGAAGCGCCGGATCTGCGCTTCATCGTCGATCACCAGCACACGCGCCGGGGGCACGCCGTGGGAAGCCTCAGGAATCATCGGTGTCATCGGCAGGGTGGGGCTGCAGCAAGGGCAGGGTGATGCGGATCAGGGTACCGCGTCCGTCGCGGCCCGGCAGCGCCTGCACGCTGCCGCCATGCGCCCCGATCATGCCCTGGCAGATGGTCAGGCCCAGGCCGGTGCCATGCCGGCCGCGGTCGCCGCGCTCCACGCTGTAGAACATGTCGAAGATGCGCGCCCGCTCGTCGTCGGGAATACCGGGGCCGGCATCGAGCACGTCGATGCGCAATTCGCCCTCGACCAGCCGCGCCTGCACCTCCACCGCCGCACCGGGCGGGGAGAACTTGGCCGCGTTCTCCATCACGTTGAACACCGCCTGCTCGACCAGCGCCGGATGCACCCAGATCGGCGCCAGTTCAGCGGGAATATCCAGCTTGAGCAGCACGTCGGGCTGATAGCGCTGCAGGCGGCGCGCGGCCGAACCGACCAGCTCATCCACGCCGATCCAGTCGCGGTTGATCTGCAGGCCGTCATGGCCGAGCCGGGTCATGTCGAGCAGGTTCTGGATGTAGCGGTCCAGGCGCTCGCCTTCGACCAGGATGGTATCCAGCAGGGCGCGCCGGTCACTGGCATCCATCGCATCGGCGTAGCTGGAGAGGCTGTCGGCCGAGCCGATCATCGCCGCCAGCGGCGAGCGCAGGTCATGCGACACCGAGGACAGCAACGCCGAGCGCAGCCGCTCGGTCTCGTTGCTCACGTGCGCCTTCTCCAGATCGGCCACCAGCTGGGTGCGCAGCGCAGCCTGCGCGATATCGTCCACCATCGCCTCGGCCAGCTGGCGCTGCTCGGGCGTGAGCCGCGGCGCCTCGCGCGGGAAGCGCATGCCGGCCACGCCGATCGCCCGGTCGTCGCCGTCCAGCAGCGGCAGGAACCACCAGCCGGCACCGGCCAGCGTATCGGTGAAGCGCCCGCTGGGCTGGCCGTGCCGGTGCGCCCAGTCGGCCGCGGCCAGATCCGTATCACCTGGCGCGGCGCTGCCACTGGCGCTGGTGTACTGCCCGATGCGCAGCCACGCCGGGGCATCCATCGCCTGCTCCAGCGCTTCCCGGCCGGCCTGCGCGACCTGCTCGTTGCTGGGCGCACTGGCCAGCTGCCGGCCCAGTGCCTGGCGCGCATGCGCGTGCCGGTTGGCGGCGCGCAAGGCCACCACCTGCATGCGCAGGCGCGAGGCCAACCGCCCTGCCACCAAGGCGGCGGCCAGGAACAGGAAGACCGTGATCACGCCCTGGCGCGCGCTGATCGCGAAGGTGAAGCGCGGCGCGATGAAGAAGAAGTTGTAGGCGAGGAAACACAGCGCGGCGGCGATCACCGCCGCACTGGTGCGGCTGCGCGCAGCGACCATCACTACCGCCACGATGAAGACCATCGACAGGTCGTACAGCCCGATCCAGCGTTCGGCGACCAGCGCCACCAGGCAGGCGGCCGCAGTGGCCCCCACTGCCAGCAGCGCATCCTTGCCGGCGCTGCGGCTGGGTATCGACAGCCCGGACCGGCGTGCCCGCGCACGTGCCTGTGGTGTACCGATGATGGTGATCTCGAAATGCGCGCCGCGTCGGATCAGCTGCTGGGTCAGCGTGCGGTTGAGCATGCGTGCCAGCGGCCGCTCGCGTGTGCGGCCCAGCACCAGCGTGGAGACACCGTTGTGTGCGGCATGGTCCAGCAGCGCATCGGCGATGCTGGAGCCATGCAGCAGCTCCGCTTCACCCCCGAGGCGGCGGGCCAGGGCGAAGGCGGCATCGATCTCGCGCCGGGTCTGCTCGTCGTGCGCGCGCGCCTGCACCGTCACCACCGTCCACGGCGCATCGCGCCGCTCGGCGATGCGCCGGCCGACCCGCACCAGGTACTCGCTCTGGCCGCCGCCATCGATCGCCACCAGCACCCGCCGGCGCAGCGGCAGGTTGCCTTCGCCGCGCGCGGCACGGGTTTCGCGCAGGCTGCTGTCCACGCGATCGGCGGCCTCCTGCATGGCCAGCTCGCGCAGCGCGGTCAGGTTGGCCGGCGAGAAGAACGCCTGCAACGCCTGCGCCGCCTGCTCCGGCACGTAGACCTTGCCCTGCTGCAGCCGCTCGATCAGTTCGCGCGGCGGCAGGTCCACCAGCACGATGTCGTGCAGGCGGTCGAGCACCGCATCGGGCACGGTCTCGCTGACCCGCACCCCGGTGATCCGCATGACCACGTCGTTGAGGCTTTCCAGATGCTGGATGTTGACCGTCGTCCACACGTCGATGCCGGCATCCAGCAGCTCCATCACGTCCTGCCAGCGCCGCTCGTGGCGACTGCCGGGCACGTTGCGATGCGCCAGTTCGTCCACCAGCACCAGCGCCGGGCGACGTGCCAGCACCGCGTCCAGGTCCATCTCCTCCAGTGCGTGCTGTTGATACTCGCGCTGCAGCAACGGCACCTGCGGCAGGCCCGCCAGCAGCGCCGAGGTGTCGGCGCGGCCGTGGGTTTCCACCAGCCCGATCAACACATCCACGCCGCGGCGCAGCTGCTCATGCGCGCGGGTGAGCATGCTGAAGGTCTTGCCCACACCCGGCGCCGCACCCAGGAACACGGTGAGTTTGCCGCCGGCTTCGCGCTGCAGGGTGTCGACCAGGGCGTCGGCCTGGCGGGTACGGGAGTCGCTCATGGGCGGGGATTGTGCGCCGGTTCGCGCGATCCCGGCATCACGGTCGCGCCTTGAGATCATCCAGCGCCAGGTTCAACGTCATCACGTTCACCCGCGGCTGGCCGAACACGCCCCATTGCGGGCCCCGGGTATTGGCCTGCACCAACGCGGCGACGCGCTCTACCGGCAGGCTACGGCTGCGTGCCACCCGGGCAATCTGCACCTGCGCGGCGGCCGGGGAGATCTCCGGGTCCATGCCGGCGCCGGACTGGGTCACCAGATCGCCGGGAACCTGGGCGGCAGGCACGCCTTCGCGTGCGGCCACCGCAGTGATCGCCGCCTGCACCCGTTGCTGCAGCGCCGGGTTGCTGCGCGCCATGTTGCTGCCGGCGGCGGCCATCGGATCGTAGTTGGCCGCCGACGGCCGCGCCTGGAAGTAGCCGTCGCCCACGAACGGTTGGGCGATCAACTGCGAGCCGCGTACCTGTCCATCCCGGATCAGCAGGCTGCCATCGGCCTGCGCCGGAAACAGCAGCCGGCTTACGCTGGTGGTGGCCATCGCGTAGGCCAGGCCGAGCAGCAGCAGGCTGCTTATGCCGAGCACGAGGGCCGGGCGCCAGGCGCTGTCCTGCTGCAGCTGGGTAGGGGCAGCAGCGCGGCTGCGCGCGGAACGGGGAGCGGACGTAGCAAGCGAGCGGTTCATGCGCCGAATACCGAGACAAGGAAGAGGTCGATCACTTTGATGGCCGCAAACGGCAGCAGCACGCCGCCCAGGCCGTACACCAGCATGTTCCGGCGCAGCAGCGCCGTGGCCGTGGCCGGGCGGAAGCGCACCCCGCGCAACGCCAGCGGGATCAGCGCCGGGATCACCAGGGCGTTGAAGATCAGTGCCGCCAGCACTGCATTGCGCGGGCTGGACAGGTGCATCACGTTCAACGCCGCCATCGCCGGCAGGGTGGAGGCGAACAGCGCCGGCAGGATCGCGAAATACTTGGAGACATCGTTGGCCAGCGAGAAGGTGGTCAGCGCACCGCGCGTGATCAGCTGCTGCTTGCCCACTTCAACGACCGCCAGCAGCTTGGCCGGATCCGAATCCAGGTCGACCATGTTGCCGGCCTCCTTGGCCGCCTGCGTACCGGAGTTCATCGCCAGCCCGATGTCGGCCTGGGCCAGTGCCGGTGCATCGTTGGTGCCGTCGCCGACCATCGCCACCAGCCGCCCACCGGCCTGCTCGGCCCGGATGCGGGCCAGCTTGTCTTCGGGGCGGGCCTCGGCGATGTAATCGTCCACGCCGGCCTCGGCCGCGATCGCCGCAGCGGTGAGCGGGTTGTCGCCGGTGATCATCACCGTGCGGATGCCCATCGCGCGCAGCTGCGCGAACTTCTCGCGCATGCCGTGCTTGACCACGTCCGACAGCTCGATCACGCCCAGCACATGGCGGCCTTCGCACACCACCAGCGGTGTCGCACCGTTGCGTGCCACCTGTTCCACGCGTCCGGTCAGCTCCGACGGCACCGTGCCGCCCAGCGCACGCACATACGCGGTGATCGCATCGGAGGCGCCCTTGCGGATGCGGCGGCCGCCGTCCAGATCGACGCCGGACATGCGGGTCTGCGCACTGAAGGCCAGATAGTCCGCATGGTCCGGCTCGGCCGTCGTGCAGCCCTGCTCACGCGCCAGCCGCACCACCGACTTGCCTTCCGGGGTCGGGTCGGCCAGCGAGGAGAGCAGCGCCGCCTCGCGCAGCTGGCTGGCGTCGATACCGGCAAGGGCATGGAAATGCGTGGCCTGGCGGTCGCCGTAGGTGATGGTGCCGGTCTTGTCGAGCAGCAGCACGTCCACATCGCCAGCCACTTCCACCGCCTTGCCGGACTTGGCCAGCACGTTGGCGGCCAGCGCACGGTTCATGCCGGCGATGCCGATGGCCGGCAGCAGGCCGCCGATGGTGGTCGGGATCAAACACACCAGCAGCGCGATCAGCAGCAGCGGATCGACCTGTACGCCCACGAAGGCGCCGATCGCCGGCAGCGTCGCCACCACCACCAGGAAGGTCAGCGTCATCGCCGCCAGCAGCAGGGTCAGGGCAACCTCGTTCGGGGTCTTCTGGCGGTTCGCGCCTTCCACCAGCGCGATCATCCGGTCCAGGAAGCTGTGGCCCGGCTCGGCGGTGATGCGCACGATGATCTGGTCGGAAAGCACCTTGGTGCCGCCAATCACACCACTGCGGTCGGTACCGGCCTCGCGCAGCACGGGCGCCGATTCACCGGTTACCGCCGCTTCGTTGATGGTCGCCAGGCCCTGAACGATCTCGCCATCGGCCGGGATCAACTCGCCGGCACTGACGATCACATGATCGCCCGGCCGCAGTTCGGCAGCCGGGACCTGGGTTTCACTGGCCCCGGCATGCGCGGCGGCCAGCCGGCGCGCGGTGAGGTCCTGGCGGGCACGCCGCAGCGAGGCCGCCTGGCCGCGGCCACGCGCTTCGGCGACAGCCTCGGCGAAGTTGCCGAACAGCACGGTCAGCAGCAGGATCGCGGTGACCGCCAGGCCGAAGCCCAGCGGCGCATTGCCGCTCAGCGTCACCAGTGCGCTGACCACCGTGCCGACCATTACCACGGCCATCACCGGGCTGTGCAGCAGGTGCCGCGGCGAGAGTTTGATCACGGCATCGCGCAGGGCACGGCGCCAGCCGGCACCATCCAGCAGGCGCTGGCGGCGGTGGGAAGAAACGTTCAACGGGTACGTACTCATGGGAGGCGGTCTCAGTGCAGCGTCAGCGACAGGTGGTCGGCCACCGGGCCAAGGACCAGCGCCGGCATGAACTGCAATACGGTGAGGATGACGATCAGCGCGATCAGGGTCAGCGCGAAGGTCGGGGTTTCAATCTGCAGCGTGCCGGCCGATTCCGGCGCCCGCCGCTTGGCCGCCAGCTGCGCGGCCACGATCAATGGGATCACCAGCACGGGGTAGCGACCCAGCAACAGCACCAGGGTGCAGCTCAGGTTCCACCACACCGTGGCATCGCCGAGGCCCTCAAAGCCCGAGCCATTGTTGGCGAACGCCGAGGTGTACTCGTAGAACACCTGGCTGATGCCGTGGAAGCCGGGGTTGGAGGTGCCGGTGATCGACGGGATCGCCAGGGTCAGCGCGGTGAAGCCCAGGATGGTGATCGGCTGCAGCAGCACCAGCAGCGCGAGCAGGCGCACCTGCGGCGTTTCCAGCTTGCGGCCGAACAGTTCCGGGGTGCGGCCGGTCATCAGCCCGGCCAGGAACACGCCCAGCAGCAGGTACACGATGAACTGCTGCAGGCCACAGCCGATGCCACCCCAGATCGCATTCACCAGCATGTTGACCATCGGCACGGCACCGGCCAGCGGACTGAGCGAGTCATGCATGCCGTTGACCGAACCGTTCGATACCTGGGTGGTGATCGCGGCCCACAGCCCCGTGCCATCGGCACCGAAGCGCACTTCCTTGCCCTCCATCAGCAGCGGGCTGGCCGCCGTGGCCGAGTGACCCTCCAGCCACACGGTGGCGGCAATCGACACGCTGGACATCGCCAGCATGCAGCCGAACACCAGCCCGGCCAGGCGCCTGCGTCCGGTGAACGCGCCGAGCATGAAGATCACCGCGATCGGGATCAGCAGGATGCCGATCAGTTCCAGCGCATTGGACAGCGGGGTCGGGTTCTCCAGCGGCATCGCGCTGTTGGGGCCGTACCAGCCACCGCCGTTGGTGCCCAGCTGTTTGGCCGCGACCATCGCCGCGACCGGGCCGAGCGGAATCTTCTGCGTGTCCATGCCGGCCGCGGCATCGATCGGCGTGGCCTGCGGACCACCAGTGAACGTGGCGGGCACGCCCTGGCTGGTCAGCAGCACCGCCCACAACAGGCACAGCGGCAGCATGAAGCGCACGCACGCGCGCACCACATCGGCGTAGTAGTTGCCCACATCGACACGGCGGTCCGCACTGAGCAGCGCGGCCTGGTCAGCCGGCACGTCCTCAGGGCGCGCACTGAACAGTGCACGCAGGGTGGCGACCACCAGCGCCAGGCCCATCATCGGCGTCACCATCTGCAGCCCGGTGATCGCGGTCATCTGCGCGAAGTAGGACAGCTGCGCCTGGCCGGAATAGTGCTGCTGGTTGGTGTTGGTCAGGAACGACACCATCGTGTGCAGCGCGGTATCCCAGCGCATGTTGGGAATCTGGTCGGGATTGAACGGCAGCCAGGCCTGGGTCATAAAGACGGCCTGCACCAGCACCGCGATCACCACGTTGCTGAGCAGGAAGGCACCCACGTAGCCACGCCAGGACATGCCGCGCGCCGGGTTCACCCCGAGCAGCCGGTACAGCGGTTTTTCAATCCACCCGAACAGCGCGTCGCCGCGCATCGGGCCACCGCGCATCACCCGGGCCAGGTACAGCCCCAGCGGAAAGGCCAGCACGATGCTGGCCAGCAGGATCAACAGGATCTCGGTCATGGTCGGCTCCGGTCAGAAGGTTTCGGGCCGAAGCACGACGTACAACAGATAGGCGGCGGCAACGAGCACCAGCACGCCGCACAGCAGGGAAAGCCAGGCAGACATGGTCGTGGCCTCAAACGCGGGAAAGGGAGCGCGCGGTGCACGGGGCACCGGCGGGGGAGACAGGCAGATACAGGTGCATGGGACGTCCAGGTGGAACCACTCCACGTCAGGCGCTCATGGTCTGCCTGCCCGGCATAAACGCTCCACGCCCGAAACCGGCGACTCCCGTAAAAAGTGCATAAAAAGGTGCTTCCCTCATGGATCGGAGCGCTACATTCCACGGCAATGCAGATGCGCACGGCCGTGTACGTCTGGCCTGGGAACTCCGCCGGAAGGTGGATCGGGTGGCGTCTCCGCTCAGGTCTGTCGCGAGCGTGAGGGCCCCGCAGCGGTGGGCAGGCCCCTCGGCAAATGTCCCCCGGCCGCCGCCCGACCAACCCACCGCCCCCGCGTCCGCAACAGTTCACAGCAAGCTTCATGCCCGCGATGCGGAGCGTAGAAAAACCAAAAAGGCGACCAAAAAGGCCGCCTTCGTTTCAACGCAATCGCACATCCACCCTTACCCGCGCGGATCGCTCCCCACACCCTTCAGCAACCGATAACGCTGCAGCGTGCTCTCGATCTCCACATCCAGCGCCTGGCGCTGCTGCTCGAACGACGCCTGCATGCGCCGCTGCGCCACCAGCTCGGCATGCCGCTCACGGATGCGCTCGGCCTGCTTGTCCGGCACCGGCTGCCCATCCAGCTCGCGGTTGCCCGCGCTGGCCAGCAGCGTGACCAGCGCATCACGCACGCTGGCCACGTTGTAACTGGCGGTGTGGATGTTGTTGTCCAGGATCCCGCTGCGCTCGGCGAACACCCGGCGCAGGTCGTCCTCGTTCTCGTACGTGGCCAGCATGGCCTGCTCGGTGCGCTGGCGGGTCTGCTCGGCCGCCAGGTCCAGGCGCTGCTGCGCGGCCTGCGCAGCAGCGTCGGCGCGTTCCTCGTCGGTCAACGCGCGCTGCACTTGCCCACTGCGCATGCCGCTGCGCAGGTTGAACTCCTCGCGCGCGCTGTTCACCGCCTCCTGGGGCAGGGCATCACTGCAGATCCGCTCGCTGCCCTTGTTCCAGCAGTACAGCTTCTTCGGCGTCGCATCGGCCGTGCGCTTCTGCGCCTGGGCAGGCAACAGCGGCACGGCCAGCAACAGGCCGACAACGGTGAACGTGGCAAACCTGGACATGGTGAAAGCCCCCTGCTCTCAACGCGTAGGACGGCTGCCGTAGCGGGAACGATAGTCCTCCAGCGGCTGCCGGTAGCCGACAAGTTCCGGATTTCCGGAGGCAAAATCAAGCAGGTCGGCCAGCGTGGCCACGGCCACCACCGGAATACCGGCTTCTTCGGCCACGGCCTGCGCGGCCGAACGGCGGTCGGTTTCCGAGGCGATCTCCTGGCGGTCCAGTGCGACCACGATGCCGGCCGGGGTGCCACCAGCACCCTTGATGATCGCCAGTGCCTCGCGGATCGCGGTGCCGGCGGTGATCACGTCATCCACGATCAGCACGCGCTTGCCATTCATGTCGGCGCCGATCAGGTTGCCGCCTTCGCCGTGGTCCTTGGCTTCCTTGCGGTTGAACGACAGCGGCAGGTCGCGGCCGCGCTGGGCGAATTCACAGGCGGTCGCGGTGGCCAGCGGAATGCCCTTGTAGGCGGGGCCGAACACGACGTCGAACTTCAGCCCGGTCGCTTCCACGGCATCGGCGTAGCAGGCCGCCAGCTGGGACATGCGCGCGCCGGAATCAAACCGGCCGGCATTGAAGAAATAGGGGCTCAGACGGCCGGACTTCAGGGTGAACTGGCCGAAACGCAGGGCATCGGCGGTCAGGGCCAGTTGCAGGAAACGGTGGCGATGGTCGCTCATCAAGACTCAATTCAATTCATTTGGAGCGCAAATCCTAATGCATGCCCGCACTTTTCCGCTCGCCGGCCCCTGCGGCCCGGTGTCGCATGAGGCGGTGCGACAACCTGCAAAGGCCCCGGCGCGCGGTAATCGCGTCCGTTTCCAGCCAGCCCCTGCAAGGGCCGAAACGGTATGCTCTTGCGGGTATCGTTCCAGACCCGGGTCAGCATGCGCATCATCAGTTTCAACGCCAATGGCATCCGTTCCGCCGCCACCAAGGGCTTTCTCGAGTGGTTCCGCGCCCAGGACGCCGACGTCCTGTGCATCCAGGAAACCAAGGCCCAGGAAGACCAGCTGACCGACCCGATGTTCCGCCCGGACGGCCACCACTGCTTCTACCGCGACGCCATCACCAAGAAGGGCTACAGCGGGGTCGCCATCTACAGCAAGCGCGAGCCGGACCAGGTGATCACCTCGCTGGGCTGGGCCCCGTTCGACGATGAAGGCCGTTACATCGAGGCGCGCTACGGCAACCTCAGCGTGGTCTCCTTCTATATCCCCTCGGGCAGCTCGGGCGACCTGCGCCAGGGCTTCAAGTACGAAGTGATGGAATGGCTGCGCCCGATCCTGGCCGAGTGGCTGGCCAGTGGCCGCGACTACGTCCTGTGCGGCGACTGGAACATCGTGCGCTCGGCGCTGGACATCAAGAACTGGAAGTCCAACCAGAAGAACTCCGGCTGCCTGCCGCCCGAGCGAGACTGGCTCAACGGCCAGTGCGTAGATGCCGACCAGGCGCTGGATATCGCCGCCGGCCAGGGCTGGACGGATGCCTACCGCCTGCTGCACCCGCAGGGCGAGGACTACACCTGGTGGAGCAACCGCGGCCAGGCGCGCGCCAATAACGTCGGTTGGCGCATCGATTACCAGTTCGTCAGCCCGGGCCTGCGCGAGCGCCTGCGCAGCTGCTCGGTCTATCGCGATGAGCGCTTCTCCGACCATGCCCCGTTCACGGTGGACTACGCCCAATGAGTGAAGCGGTCGAGCCGATGTCCTACAAGGGCTGGGCGGGGATCAAGCGTGCCTTCGGTACGCCCTCGGCGCTGACGATGGCCTTCCTGGGCTTCGGCAGCGGCTTGCCGTTCCTGCTGATCGCCTCGCAGACCCTGTCCACCCGGCTGCGTGATGTCGGCCTGGACCTGGGCAGCATCGGTTTGATCAGCCTGGCCAGCTTCTTCTATCTGATGAAGTTCGTCTGGGCACCGCTGATCGACCGCTACGCGTTTCCGCTGATCGGCTTCCTCGGCCGCCGCCGTTCCTGGCTGCTCGCCTCGCAGATCGCGGTCACCGGTGGGTTGTTCGCGCTGGCGTTCGTGCGCCCCGAACTCGGCGTCACCCCACTGGTCCTGTGGGTGCTGGTGGCCTCGTTCGCCGGCGCCACCCAGGATTCGGTGGTCGATGCCTACCGCATCGAGATCGCACCGGAGAGCGCGCAGGCGGCACTCGCCGCGACCTACACGCTGGGCTATCGCATCGGCCTGATCCTGGCCGGCGCGGGCGCGTTGTACCTGGCCCAGTTCGAGAGCTGGATCGTGGCGTACCTGGCCATGGCCGCGTTGATGATCCTGCCGATCATCACCACGCTGCTGTGCCGCGAGCCGGAACAGCCGGAAGTGCGCATCCAGCGCCGGATCGATTTCTTCGGGGCCTTCTGGCAGCCGATCGCCAGCTTCTTCAGCACCAACGGCGTGGTGCTGGCGCTGGTGCTGCTGGCCTTCGTCGGGCTCTACAAGTTCCCGGATCAGGTGATCGGGGTGATGGCCGGTCCGTTCTATCTGGATTCGGGCTTCACCAAAGCCGATATCGCCACCGTCTCCAAGCTGTTCGGGGTGTGGATGGGCATCGGCGGTGCCTTCCTCGGCGGCATCGCGGTGGCCGCGTTCGGCTTCCGCCGCATGCTGCTGGTCGCCGCGCTGGGCGTGGCGCTGTCCAACCTGGCGTTCCTGTTGATGGCGCACAACCCGGGCCAGCTGTGGGCGTTCTATGCGGCGCTGAGCGCGGACAACCTGTTCCAGGGCTTTGCCGGCACCGTGCTGGTCGCCTTCATGTCCTCGCTGACCGATCGCAACTTCACTGCCACCCAGTACGCGCTGCTGGTCTCGCTGGCCAACCTGCCGGGCAAGTTCGTCGGCGGCGTCTCCGGTTACATCGTGGAGGCGAGCTCCTACAGCACCTTCTTCATCCTCAGCGCCACCACCGTCATCCCGACCCTGCTGCTGCTGGTCTGGCTGTGGCCACGGATCCGGGACCGCAGCACGGCCTGAGGGGTTTGCGTGCCGGCAGCGCCTGATGGATCATGCCGGCACAGTGGCCGCGGGGATGGCGGCGCGCCAACGGGGAGAACGATGGCTGATCTACTGCTGCGGGAGGTGGACCCGCTGTTGCTGGAACGTATCCGCCGCATTGCGGTTGCGCGCGGATGGACCCGCGAGGACACCTGCGTGGCGCTGCTGGAACAAGGCCTGTTCGCCAGCGAACTGGAGGTCCGCAGCGGCTTCCACGATCCCGAGGTCGACGCGCTGGCCGATGCCATCGCCGCCCTGCAGGCGTTGCCGGACGCGCAGGGGCTGTAACGGCGGCACGCCGCGAATGGCGCATCGGCGATCACCGCCGCACGCAGCGCCCCCCGCCGTGGCCCCTCAGCCCAGGTGGATCGCCCCGAGAATCCGCGGCCCCCGCGCGCCACTGACGCTCGGCAGGTTGCCCGGCAGCCCGGCCAGCGTGCGCTGTGCCAACCAGGCGAACCCCATCGCCTCCAGATAATCCGGATCCAGCCCGTGCACCGCGCTGGACTCGATCACCACGCCCGGCAGACGCGCGCCGAGGCGCCGCAGCAGCTGCGGGTTGCGCACGCCACCGCCGCAGACCAGCACCCGCTTCGCACCCGGCAGGTGCGCCAGCAGCGCATCGGCCACGGTGGCGGCGGTCAGTTCCAGCAGGGTGGCCTGCACATCCGCGCCCGACACCTGCCCCTCGCCGAGCTGCGCCTGCGCCCAGTCCAGGTGGAACTGCTCGCGCCCGGTGCTCTTCGGCGGCGGCAGCGCGAACCACGGATCGGCCAGCCAGCGCGCCAGCAGCGCGGCATCCACCTGGCCACTGGCCGCGAACGCGCCGTCGGCATCGAACGGTTCGCCGCGATGGCGCTGGCACCACGCATCCATCAGCGCATTGGCCGGGCCGGTATCGAAACCGCGCGGTGTGCCCTCGCGCGGAATCAGGGTGAGGTTGCCGATGCCGCCCAGGTTGAGCACGGCACGGTCTTCCTCGCTGTCCCCCAGCATCGCCAGGTGGAAAGCCGGCATCAGCGGCGCCCCATGGCCGCCAGCGGCGACATCGCGGCGGCGGAAATCGGCCACGGTGGTGATGCCGGTCAATTCGGCGATGCGGTTGGCATCGCCGATCTGCATCGTGAAGGCGGGGTCGGCCAGCGGCCGATGGCGCACGGTCTGCCCATGCGAGCCGATCGCCTGCACCTGGGTGCGGTCGATGCGCGCGCTGTCCAGCAGGCGGTTGGCGGCCGCGGCGAACGTGATCCCGACCTGGGCATCAAGGCGGCCCAGTGCATCAAGCGAGGTGATGGTGCCGCCTTCTCCCAGTGCGATCAGCTCGGCGCGCATGGCCGGGTCCCAGTCGTGGGTCAGGCCATGGACGAAGCGGCAACCGCCCTCGGCGGGGAACTGCACCAGCGCGGCATCGATGCCGTCAGCGCTGGTGCCGGACATCAGGCCCAGGTAGAGCGGGGTGGTGGGGTCAACAGCAGCGGTCATGGTCAGGCGGTCCAACGGGTTGCGTGCAGCTTCCGCGCAACCCGTTGCCGCCGTCAATCGCAGCGATCAGCCGCGAGTGGATTTGACCGGCTTGCCGGCCTTCGCCGTGGCCGTATCGGTGGCCTTGGCATCCGGTGCCGGGCTGGCATCGGCGTAGATCAGCTTTTCCATGCCCTGGATACGCGCCAGGGCCGGGGCGGTCTGCGCCCGGAAGGCCGCCAGCTCGGCGCCCTGCAGCGGCTCCGGCGGCGGCATCGTCACCGACAGCGGGTTGCGGTGCACGCCGTTGACGCGGAATTCGTAGTGCAGGTGCGGGCCGGTCGCCAGGCCGGTCGAGCCGACATAGCCGATCACCGTGCCCTGGGCCACGCGCTGGCCGGTCTTGATCTTGCCGAAGCGCGACATGTGCCCGTACAGCGTGGTGTGGCCGCGGCCATGATCCAGGATCACCACGTTGCCGTAACCGCGCTGGGTCCCGGCGAACTGCACGCGGGCATCGCCAGCGGCCATGATCGGGGTGCCGGTGCGCGCGGCGTAATCCACGCCCTTGTGCATGCGCATCTTGCCCAGCACCGGGTGCTTGCGCGCGCCGAAGCTCGAGCTCAAGCGCGCGAACTGGATCGGCATGCGGATGAAGCTCTTCTTCAGCGGCCGGCCGCTGGCATCGAAGTACTCGGATTTGCCGTTGCGGTCGAAGCGGAAGCCGCTGTAGGTCTTGCCGCCCGAGCTGAAGGTCGCCGCGAGGATCTTGCTGGTGTCCACCTTCTCGCCTTCGCGCCAGGTTTCATCCAGCACCACGCTGAAGCGGTCGCCCGGCTGCAGGTCCTTGGAGAAGTCGATGTCGTACTTGAAGATCTCGTCGGTCATCGTCGCGATCGCCGAGGGCGACAACCCCGCCTTGCGCGCGGCGGCATACAGCGAGCTGGTGATCTCGCCACTGGCGACCACGCGCCGGGTCGAGCTCTCGCGCTTGCTCACCGTTTCGGTGATCTTGTCGCCGGCCAGGGACAGCTCCACACGGTTGTCGGCATCGCGGTCGAAGCGGATCGTGCGCAGCTCACCGGACAGCGGCAGGTCGAAGGCGATCTCCGCCCCCGGGCGCAGCTTGGTCAGCGATTCGCGCACACCGGGGTGCTCCAGCACCTGGTGCATCACCGTGGCCGGGATGCCGGCCTGGTCGAAGAGGTTGCTCAGGGTCTGGCCGCGCTGGACGCGCAGCACCTGCCAGCTGTCGCCGGGGGTCTGCTGCTGGCGTTCCAGCGACAGCGGCGGCAACGGCAGCGCCAGGGTCGAATGGCTGGCCGAGTAGGGCGAGTCGATGGTGTGCGAGAAGCCGGGGACGATCGTGGCCACCAGGGCGCCGATGGTGGCGAACAGGCTGGCGTGCATCCAGTGGCGGCGGGTCCAGCGCTGGTTGAAGGCCGCGGGAAGATGCTGTTTGAGCTTCCGATGGAGGGCGGTGTCGTGGAGGACGTGGAGACGTTCCTTGAAGCGCTGCTTGCGCGCGCGGCCTTGATCGGAATTGAGCATCGTCGGTCTGTTCCTGGCTGGCCCGGGAGCGCGGGCCCAAACGTCGGTAACATAGACAGGTATAAATACCGCGTCAAACCCTTGTGCCTATTGGCTTTTGTGAAGCACCTGCGGTTAACTTGTACTTAACGTCATTCATATAAATAAGGCATTGCCGGGAGTTGTCACGTGTCCTCGATTGAAGAAGCCATTGCCCTGATCGGGCGAGGCGCCGATGAGATCCTCAAATCCGACGAACTGCGCCAGCGTCTGGAAAGCGGCCGTCCGCTGCGGGTCAAGGCCGGCTTCGACCCCACTGCACCGGACCTGCACCTGGGCCACACCGTGCTGTTGAACAAGCTGCGCCAGTTCCAGGACCTCGGCCACCAGGTGATCTTCCTGATCGGTGACTTCACCGGGATGATCGGCGATCCCTCGGGCAAGAACGTCACCCGCAAGCCGCTCACCAAGGAAGACGTGCTGGCCAATGCGCGTACCTATGAGGACCAGGTCTTCAAGGTGCTGGACCGCGAGAAGACCGAAGTGCGCTTCAATTCGGAGTGGTTCGGCAAGATGGCCGCCGCCGACATGATCCGCCTGGCCGGCCAGCACACCGTGGCGCGCATGCTCGAGCGCGACGACTTCGCCAAGCGCTATGCCGCCCAGCAGTCCATCGCCCTGCACGAGTTCCTGTACCCGCTGGTGCAGGGCTACGACTCGGTGGCGCTGGAAGCGGACGTCGAACTGGGCGGTACCGACCAGAAGTTCAACCTGCTGATGGGCCGTGGCCTGCAGGAGCACTACGGGCAGAAGCCGCAGATCGTGCTGACCATGCCGCTGCTGGAAGGCCTGGACGGCGTGGCCAAGATGTCCAAGTCGCTCAACAACTATATTGGTATCAGCGAGCCGGCCATCGACATCGTCACCAAGACCATGAAGATCGGCGACGACCTGATGTGGCGCTGGATCGAGCTGCTCTCCTTTGATATCAGCCAGGCCGAGGCCAAGGCCCTGCGTGAGCAGGTCGAGGCGGGCGGGTTGAACCCGCGCGAGGTGAAGCTGCGCCTGGCCCGTGAGCTGACCACCCGCTTCCACGATGCAGCGGCCGCCGAACAGGCCATCGCCGGCTGGAATGCCGCGGTGACCGGGCAGGGCGATGTGACCCTGCTACCGCTGCAGGAAGTGACCATTCCGGCCGAAGGCCTGCGGATTGGTGCCCTGCTGACGGCTGCCGGCCTCACCCCGAGCAACTCCGAGGCCTCCCGCAAGCTCAAAGAGCGTGCGGTGAAGGTGGATGGCGAGGTGGTGGAGGATGCCCAGCAGGTGTTCGTGCCCGGTTTCGAAGGCCTGCTGCAGGTCGGCAAGCGCACCTTCGCACGCGTGTTGCTGGTCACGGCCTAAGTGGCACAAGGGGTTCGGGCGATCCGGACCCCTTCCAGCATGAATGTGGGAGAGACGACGTGAAAAAATGTCGTCCACCCCCTTCACAAACGCCCCGGATAGGGACATACTTTCCCTCCCCCGACGCAGGGGCCACCGCAAGGCGGCAACCGCGAAGGAACAGGACTTCAACTTCTTCGAAAGAAGGTGTTGACGGAAACGAAAAGCCTGACATAATAGGCGGCTCGCAACGACGAAAGCCTCTAAGGCGAACGACGAAGCGGCATCGGCAACAACGGTTCACTTCGGTGAAACGGCCTTGAAAAAAGGTGTTGACGAAGCAGATAAGCCGGTCTACAATGGGCGGCTCGCAACGA
>NZ_JBDJNT010000029.1:0-33611 GCF_039674525.1 Stenotrophomonas sp. TWI377 | reverse complement strand
CACCCGATCCCATCCCGAACTCGGAAGTGAAACGCAGCTGCGCCGATGGTAGTGTGGCCTAAGCCATGCGAGAGTAGGTCATCGCCAGGGTTTTTACCCCGAAAACCCCGCTGCTCACGCAGCGGGGTTTTCTTTTTGTCTGCGTTTCAGCCCCTCCCATCACGGACGCACGGGTCGCCGCGCTCAGCGATGCGGACATCCTGGTGGCCATGCGCGAACGCACACCGATCACCGCGGCACTGTTGGCCCGCCGGCCCTGTCTACGCCTGCTGATCACCAGCGGCATGCGCCATGCGGCCATCCATGTCGCGGCAGCGAAAGCGCAGGGCGTCATCGTCTGCGGCACCGACAGCCATCCCGAGCCTGCCGTGGAGATCACCTGGGCGCTGATCCTCGGCCTGATGCGCCACCTGGTGCCTGAGGCCAATGCATTGCGCAGCGACGGGCCGTGGCAGCAGACGGTCGGCCGTGACCTGCATGGTGCGCGGTTGGGACTGCTGGGAGTGGGGAAGATCGGTCAGCGCGTGGCGCAGATCGGCCAGGCGTTCGGGATGCAGGTCAGTGCAGGGCGTCCGAATCTCGACGCGCCACGTGCGGCGGCGGTGCAATGGGCTACATCGCAGGAGGCCCTGTTCGCTGGCAGCGAGGTGGTGTCGCTGCACCGGGTCCTGGGCGAACGCAGCCCCGCGATCGTGGATGCCGACACGCTGGCCTGCATGCCGGCACACGCATGTCTGATCAATACCGCACGCGCGGGCCGGATCGATCAGCAGGCGTTGATCGACGCCCTGACTGACAAGCGCATCGCCGGTGCTGGCCTGGATGTCTTCGACATCGAACCCCTCCCGGCCGGGCATCCGCTGCGCACATTGCCCAACGTATTGGCGACGCCCCCTCTGGGCTACGTCACCGCGCGCAATTACCGGGACTATTTCGGCCAGGGGGTGGAGACTATCGCCGCCTGGCTGCAGGGCGCGCCGAAACGCGTGCTGGACTGACGCCGGTCAGGCCACCGCGGCCGGGCGGTACGCCTGTTGCTGATGACGGAACACGGCCACTGCCTGGGTCAGGTCGGCAGCCTGCGCCTCCAACAGGCGTGCCGCTGCACTCGCCTCTTCGACCAACGCCGCATTCTGCTGGGTGGCATCGTCCATCTGCGCCACCGTCCGGTTGACCTGATCGATGCCGGCGGCCTGCTCCTGCGAGGCCGAAGAGATCTCGGCCATGATGCCGCTGACACCGGCCACGCTGCTCACAATCTCGCCCATGGTCTGCCCGGCGTCCTGGACCAGGCGCGCGCCGTCGGCAACCTGTACCACGGAGGCATCGATCAGGCCCTTGATCTCCTTGGCGGCCTCGGCCGAACGCTGGGCCAGGCTGCGTACCTCGCTGGCCACCACCGCGAAGCCGCGGCCCTGCTCGCCTGCACGTGCTGCTTCCACGGCGGCGTTGAGGGCAAGAATATTGGTCTGGAAGGCGATCCCGTCGATGACGCGCGTGATGTCGCCGATGCGGTGAGAGGCGGTCTGGATGGCGTCCATGGTGGTCACCACCTCGCTCACCACCCGACTGCCGCGGGTGGCGACGTCATGCGCGCCGTGCGCCAACGCACTGGCCTGGCGCGCGTGTTCGGCATTCTGTCGCACGGTGGAGGTCAGCTCCTCCATCGAGGCGGCGGTTTCCTCCAGATGGGCAGCCTGGCGTTCGGTACGCTCGGACAGATCATCGTTGCCACTGGCGATCTCACTGGCGGCCAGCGAAATCGAGCCGGTGCACTGCTTGATCCGTTCGACCATCGCGGTCAGTTGCTCCGCCGTCGCATTGGCATCGCGCTGCATGGCCTGGAACGACCCGTGGAAGTCGCCCCGCATGCGCTGGTCCAGATCGCCATCGGCCAGTGCCGAGAGCATGCGGCGGATCTCACCGACCGTGCCACCCACGCTGTCCAGCAGCTGATTGATGCCGCCGGTCAGGCCGTTGAGGAAGCTCGCGCCTCCGTCCGTGGCCTGCAGCCGGCGATCAAGATCGCCCTTGCTGGCGGCCTCGACGATATCGGCCACGGCATGTTCCAGCAGCAGTTCGTGGGTGCGGTCATGCCATTCCACCGCGAAGCCCTGGCGCTGGCCCTTCGCATCGAATACCGGCGTGACAACCTGGGCGAAGTGCACCGGGCCGATCCGCACACGCCCGTGATGGGTGACCATCAGCGTATTGAGGATGGCGCGGATGCGTTCCGGATTGGCATGGAAACGGTGGATGCTGCTGCCGACCAGGCGCTCGGCGTCGAAGTCGGGGAAGGCCTCACGCAGGCTGGTCTGCTGGTTGCGCAGCAAGCTCACCACCGACTGGTTCACGTAGCGGATCACGTGGTCATTGTCGGCGATCATCATTGCGGTGCGGGAGACATCCAGCGCCTGCCGGACCTGGGCATCGTGCGTATGTTCGACACTGTCGCGCGCCTGCGCGCGGGCTGCCTCCGCGGCCAGCGAGACCGACCGCATCTCTGCCTGCCGCAACGCCTGGCCCTGCTGCCGCACGCGCAGCGCGACCAGGCCCAACAGCACGGCCGCGACCGCCACCGGAAGCAGCGCCCAAGGCTGCCGCTGCCAGATCGCGGCGGTTACCGCGGCGGCAAGCAGCACCCCGGCGGAGATCAGATAGGCGGCATCCGTGGACGGCCGGGACGTGCGCGTGCCCAGCAGATCGGGTGGGCGGGAGGTGGCATCGGGCATGGCGGACATGAGGGCTCCAGAATCAGCAGAAAACGGAAAGCCCGCGGCGTGATCGCGCGCAGGCGGATGCCACACCCGTCACCGGCGAAGCGGTGGGTGCAGCAGCGGAAGGAAGCAGGGGGGCACGCGCAGAGCAGGTGACGGCAGGTGCCGTGTCGGCGGTGGCGATCACCGCCGGCATGGCCCGGTCCTGTGGGCGATGGCACGGCCAATCCGGCATTGCGACGACGTTCCCTGGAAGCCTGGGTGATGCGCGGCTTCGCAACGGCGGAGCAAGCGACGACAGTGCGGCCGACGAAGATCGGCCTGCATCATCGGTATCGGTCGTTGCCGGGATAAGTTGAGTGCGACCGTGTGTCGCACCGTGCAGGGCTTACCCGGCGAGGAAGCCCTGGATCACCTCAGCGACCACCTGCGGATGCTCCATGTGCAGATGATGCGTGCCCGGGAACACCGCCAAGCGGCCTTCGCGCAGCAACGAGATGCGCTGGCTGCGCAACGGCTCCGGGTAATACGACTGCGCTGGCGTGGCGTAGATCACCTGGGTCGGGCATTCGATCGCGGCGAGCAGGTCGTCGATCTGCGCTTCGCTCAGGCGCATCGCGGTGGGCAGCATCAGGCGCTGATCGCTGCACCAGCTGAAACCCCCTTCAACCGGCTTGACGCCGCGTTCGACCAGCAGGCGCGCGCACGGCTCGCTGAGCTGGTTGGCCATCATGCGGGCGCGGATCGGTGCGGCCAGATCGGGGAACACGCGCAGTCTGCGGGTGGGCAGCGCCCGCGCGGCACGCACATGCTCACGCAGGCGCTGTGCGGTTTCATTCTCCGGGCCCCGCAGACCGCCGAGGGCCTCGATCGCGATCAGGCGCTCGACGCGTTCGGGTGCGGCCGCCGCGGTAAGGCTGGCAATGCCGGCGCCCATCGAGTGGCCGAGCAGCACGAAGCGGTCCCAGCCCAGCGCATCAGCGACGTCGAGCACGTGGCAGATCGCACCGGGCGTGTTGTATTGCGTGCCGGGCGGCAGATGCGCGCTGTGGCCGTGGCCGGGCAGATCGATCGCGACCAGCGCCAGATCCGGTAGTTGCGCGGCCAGCGGCACGAAGCTGGCCGCGTTGTCGAGCCAGCCGTGCAGCGCCAACACGCGGGTGGCCCCTGCAGCACCCGAACGCAGGCCAGCCACCGGGCTGCCGGCGACCGACAGCGAGAACGACTCCAGCGTCATGCCAGCGCCGCGATGCTCAGCCGCGACAGCGCCAGCGCATGCGCCTGCGCGTCATTGAGGCAGGGGATGTAGCGCATCGTCGCGCCGCGCTCGGCCACGGTCTCGGTAAAGCCCATGGCCACTTCTTCGAGCGTTTCCAGGCAGTCGGTGGCAAAGCCGGGGCAGACCACGTCCATGCTGCGCACGCCCTTTTCGGCCATCGCCCACAGGGTCGGCTCGGCGTAGGGCTGCAGCCATTTCTCACGGCCGAAACGGGATTGGTAGGTCAGCTGCCAGGCATCGTCGGGCAGCTCCAGCGCTTGGGCGATCGCGTGGGCGCTGGCTTCGCAGCGCTGCGGATACGGATCGCCGGCATCGGCCAGGCGCTGCGGAATGCCGTGGAAAGAAAACACCAGTTTCTCGCCGCGGCCATGCTGCTCCCACCACTGGCGGATGCTGCCGGCGACGGCGGCGACCCAGTCCGGATCGACCGCGTAATCGCGCACCAGGGTGACAGTGACCCCGGGGTGTTTGGGCTGCCATTCGCGCACCTGGTCCTCGATCGAGGCCGTGGTGGTGGTCGAATACTGCGGGTACAACGGCAGTACCACGATCCGTTTCATGCCTTCGGCGGCCAGCCGGTCCAGCTCGGCCGGCAGCGCCGGGGCGCCATAACGCATCGCATGGCGCACCCGCAGATCGGGCATCAGGCCCTGCATGGCCTCGGCCAGCCGGCGCGTGTAGACCATCAGCGGGGAGCCCTCTGGCAGCCAGACCTGGGCGTACTTGGCGGCCGAGCGACCACTGCGCAATGGCAGGATCAGCCCGAACAGCAAGGGTTTCCAGAACAGCGGCGGAATCGCGACCACGCGCGGATCGCTGAGGAACTCAGCCAGGTAGCGACGCACCGCCGGGGCGGTTGGCGTCTCGGGCGTGCCTAGATTGACCGCCAGCACGGCGGTGTCGGGTGCGTCGAGCATGCCGCCATTCTCGCAGGTCTGCGCGATTGGCGGGATGGATTTGGATGATGAACGCGATCCAGCGTGCATATCGATAGCCAGGAATACTCATTGCCGATTCATCGCCGGCCTTCTAACGTCGAGAAGCGTATCGACCCCGGTCGTACCTGCCGCTATCTTGTATGAATCGACTTTCTGGAGCCCACCCATGCGCCGCCTCAGCCTTGTTCTGCTGATCTCCGCCAGCCTGCTGTCGACCCAGGCCATGGCCGGGCCACAGGAGGACCAGCGCGCCCGCAATGCCGTGCGCGTCCTGAATGAAATCCAGGACATCCCCGAGCAGGGGATTCCCGACAAGCTGCTCGACGAAGGCCGAGCGGTCATCGTCATTCCCGATACGATCAAGGCCGGCCTGGTGATCGGCGGCCGTCGCGGCCATGGCTTGATGTCCGTCAAGACGCCCGATGGCAGCTGGTCCAACCCGGTGTTCGTGAAGCTCACCGGCGGCAGCATCGGCTTCCAGGCCGGCGTGCAGTCCTCCGATGTGGTGCTGGTGTTCCGCAACGACCGCAGCCTGGACAATCTCGTCAACGGCAAGTTCACCCTGGGCGCCGATGCCGGCGTCGCCGCCGGACCGGTCGGTCGCAACGCCGCCGCCGCCACCGATGGCCAGCTGAAGGCTGAGATCTGGTCCTGGTCGCGCGCCCGTGGCCTGTTCGCCGGTGTGGCGCTGGATGGCGCCGTGCTGCAGATCGACGATGCCGCCAACCTGGACGCCTACGGCAGCAACACCACGCCGCGCATGGTGTTCGAAGGCCGTGTCGGCGAGCCGCCCTCGGTGGACGTGGTCGCCTTCCGTGATCGCCTGGAGGAAGCCACCTATACCGCCCGCGAGAAGCGCGGCACTGCGGGCAATGCCCCAGCGCCGGCCGCTGCGCCGCGCGCCGCCGCCGTACCGGTTCGACCTGAACAGGCACCTGCCCCGGCCCCTGCTGGCGCGACCACGGCCCCGCTGCAGTCCGTGCCGGCGCAACCGGCCCCGCAGCAGGGCTTCCAGCCGGTTGGCGACGGTGAAGTCCGGACCGAATCGCTGGACGGCAACTGACTTTTGTCACGCGCGCCGGCTTACCGCCGGTGCGCTATGCTCAACCGTCTGATCACTACGTAACGCGAGCGAGTCATGGGCAGTTTCAGCATCTGGCATTGGTTGGTCGTGCTGGTCATCGTTCTGCTGGTGTTCGGCACCAAGAAACTGACCAGCGGCGCCAAGGACCTTGGCAGCGCCGTCAAGGAATTCAAGAAGGGCATGCGCGACGAGGACAAGCCGAACGCGCAGCTCAGCGACAGTTCGCGTCCGCAGGACTCGACGACGACGTCGCAGACCGAGCACGACCGCGACCCGCGCTGATCCGGGCGGCTTGGCGTGTTCGATATCGGTTTCAGTGAACTGCTGGTCATCGCGGTGGTGGCCTTGGTCGTCCTCGGCCCCGAGCGGCTGCCCAAGGCGGCCCGCTTTGCCGGGCTGTGGGTGCGCCGTGCCCGCAACCAGTGGGATTCGGTGAAGCAGGAGCTCGAGCGTGAACTGCACGCCGAAGAGATCAAGCGGCAGTTCGATGATGTGAAAACCTCGATGCGCGATACCGAGTCGCAGCTGCGCGCCAGTGGCGAAGCGGTGCGCCGCGAGGCCGAGCAGATGCGCCAGGACGTGGCACGGCAGGGCGATGACGTCGCCGCGGCTGCGGACGACGAACCGGTGATGACCGGCCCCGCACCAGGTTCCCCGGCCAGCGTGGCCCAGCATGTGGTGGCCCCCGAGGAGGCCGAGCCGCCGCGCGATGCGATGGCGCCGCCGGGCATCGATGGCAGCGCACCGCGTGCAGATCCGCCGGCGGCCCTGCCGCCGTCGACTGACACCGCGCCGCTTACGCCTGTGCCCACGCCGCCGAACGACGAGGCACCGCGATGAGCGAGCATGAAAGCAACGAGAGTTCGCTGGTCGAACACCTGATCGAGCTGCGTGCGCGCCTGGTGCGCGCGTTGATCGGCCTGGGCGTGGTGCTGCTGGGGTTGATGCCGTTCTCGCGGCAGATCTACACGATGATCGCCGAACCGCTGATCTCGCAGCTGCCGAACGGGCAGACGATGATCGCGACCAATCCGGCCGGCGCGTTCTTCGCGCCGTTGAAACTGACCTTCTTCGTGGCGGTGTTCATCGCCGTGCCGTGGCTGCTGTTCCAGCTGTGGTCGTTCGTGGCACCGGGCCTGTATGCCCGCGAAAAACGCCTGGCGGTACCGTTGCTGGCCTCGTCGGTACTGCTGTTCTATCTGGGCTGCGCGTTCGCGTACTTCCTGGTGCTGCCGGCGGTGTTCCACTTCCTCACCACGTTCCGCCCGGAGGTGATTGCGATCACACCGGATGCGACGGCGTACCTGGATTTCGTGCTGGCGATCTTCTTCGCCTTCGGCACCAGCTTCGAGCTGCCGGTGGCGATGGTGATCCTGGTGCTGCTGGGCTGGATCACGCCGCAGCAGTTCAAGGAAGGTCGCGGCTATGCGATCGTCGGGATCTTCGTGCTGGCCGCGGTGCTGACGCCGCCGGACGTGGTCTCGCAGCTGATGCTGGCCATTCCGATGTGCCTGCTCTACGAACTGGGCATCCACGCCGCGCGCTGGCTGGTGCCCCGCCCGGGCGGGAAAGAGCAGCCGGAGTAAGGCACAAACAAAAACCCCGGCCAAGGCCGGGGTTTTTGTTGATCAGGCGGCGAACACGTTGTTCGGGCCCGGCATCGGCGGCGGGGTCTGCGGCCCCTGCTGGCCGAACATCTGCTTCCACGCCGTGTAGATGGCACCGGCGAAGACCGGCATCACCACGCCCATCAGCAGCAGCTGCGCAACGAACAGCGCGAGCATCGTGCCGCCGATCAGCTGCGCGATCAGGGCCACCAGCATCACGCCGAAATAGATCGCAAACACCGCCACGAAGGCGAGCAGGAAGAACACCAGCATCGCCAGCACGTTGTGCAGGCAGGCGCGCAGGCTCAGGCGCATCGCCTGTAGGCCGTTGCGATGCTCGAACATCACCTGCGGCGGCAGGGTGAACAGCGCCAGCGCCATGGCCAGGAAGGTGACCACCACCAGTGCCAGCCAGAGCAGGATGCGCATCGCCGGCAGGCTCGCCATCAGCTCTTCGATCTGCGCCGGGTCCGGCTGCGCGCCGGACTGGCTGATCGCGTTGAGCTGCACCATCACCTCGCTCAGGTGCTGCAGGCCACTGCTGCCGATCAGCACCAGCAACAACACGCCCAGGAACAGGCCGGCCACCAGCTGCGGCAGCAGCGAGGCGAGCAGGTTCAAGGCGCGGCCTTCCTGCAGGCCCTGCAGCAGGTGCGCAGGCTGCGCCACGCGACCCTGGTCGACTTCGCGCACGGCCCACACCAGGCCGCCGAAGAACAGCGGGCCGGCCAGCGCCATCAACAGCTGCGCCAGGGTACTCAGCGCCGGGCTGACCATCGCCAGCGACATCACCAGCAACGCGGCCACGGCCCAGATCACGCCGAGCAGGCCCAGCGCCAACGGCGCCTTGCGCAGCAGGGTGAAACCCGACACCAGCCATTCCGCGCCGGCGGAGGCCGGCAGCTTGCGAATCTCGCTCATAACATTCCGGGACAGGGGAGAAGGCGCGAACGCCCGATTGCGGTCGATTATCCCTGTTTTCCCGGCGCGTGACCTGAAGGCCGCCCTGCGCGGCGCGGACGCTGCGTTGCGTCCGGGGGCATGCCGGTGCAGCCCTCAGGCGTTGCGTGCCTGGCGGACGAAACGGCGCAGCAGCTGGCGGGCCAGCGGCGCGGCGCTGACGTCGCGGGCGACACTGCGCGCGCAACCGCCGTGCTGGCGGATGCACTCGGCGCGGGCGCGGACGTAGCCGCGCATGTGGTGGGTGGCGAACTCCGGATGGAACTGCACGCCCCAGGCATGTGCGCCCCAGCGGAAGGCGTGGCAGTTGTCCTGCGCCGAGCGTGCCAGGATCGCCGCGCCCTCGGGCGCGCGCAGCACGGTCTGCAGGTGGGTGGCATGGGCCGGGAAGCGCGCCGGCAGGCCGCCGAACAGCGGGTCGTCCACCGCCGAAGGATCCAGCGCCAGCTCGATCGTGCCGGACTCGCGGCCGGCCGGGTTGTAGGCCACTTCGCCGCCCAGCGCGTGGGCGAGCAGCTGGTGGCCATAGCAGATGCCGAACACCGGCCGGTCGTCGTGGGCGGCAGCGCGCAGCCACTGCGCGCTGCGTTCGCTCCACTCGGCGCGGTCGGTGACGTAGGCGGCCGAACCGCTGACGATCACCCCGGCAAAATCGCGGTGGCTGGGCAGGGTGCCGCCCTGCTCGACATCGACCACCACGGTCTCGTCGGCGTCCAGCCCGGCCGCGACCCGGATCCAGTGCGAAAACCGCCCGTAACGGCGCAGCGAGGCGACGGGTTGGCCGGTTTCAAGAATCAGGAATGGGGCGGAATTCATCCGGGGGAGGCAGGACCGAGAGGACTTCCTCGATTGTAGTCAGCCCTGCCGCTACCTTTTCAAGTCCCGCGCGACGCAGGGTTCGTACCCCTTCAGCACGTGCGGCACGGTTGAAGGCGGCCAGATCCATGTCCGCGCGGATGTGTCGGCGCAGGCTGGAACCCAATGGCAGCAACTCATACAGGCCCACGCGGCCCAGGAAACCGGTGCGGCGGCAGTCGATGCAGCCGACCGGCGCATATGGCGTGGGCGCCTCAGGTAATGCTGCATCGGCATCAGTCAGCACCGCCCATTGCTCGGCCGAGAGCACCGTGGGCACCTTGCAACTGCTGCACAGGGTGCGCACCAGGCGCTGGGCCAGCACCCCGTTGAGGGTGGAGGCGAGCAGGTAATGCGGCACGCCCAGGTCGAGCAGACGGGTGATCGCCGAGGGCGCATCGTTGGTGTGCAGGGTGGACAGCACCAGGTGGCCGGTGAGCGAGGCCTGGACCGCCATCTGCGCGGTCTCCAGATCGCGGATCTCGCCGATCATGATGATGTCCGGGTCCTGCCGCAGCAGGGTGCGCACGCCGCTGGCAAAATCCAGGTCGATGTTGGTCTGCACCTGCATCTGGTTGAACTCCGGTGCGATCATTTCGATCGGGTCTTCCACCGTGCAGACATTCACGTCCGGGGTGGCCAGCCGCTTCAGCGTGGAATACAGGGTGGTGGTCTTGCCCGAGCCGGTCGGCCCGGTGACCAGCACGATGCCGTGCGGGCGCTCGACCAGGGCGGTCCAGCCGGCCGCCTCCTGCGGGCTGAAGCCGAGCTGGTCGATGCTCTTGAAGGCGGCATCCGGGTCGAAGATGCGCATCACGCACTTTTCGCCGAACGCGGTGGGCATGGTCGACAGGCGCATTTCCACTTCGCGCCCGCCCGGGGAGCGGGTCTTGATGCGGCCGTCCTGCGGGCGCCGGCGCTCGGCCAGGTCCATCCGGCCCAGCACCTTGATCCGGCTGACCACGGCGGTCATCACCGCCGGCGGCACCTCGAACACCTTGTGCAGCACGCCATCGATGCGGAAGCGCATGCGGCCCATGTCGCGGCGTGGCTCCAGATGAATGTCCGAGGCGCGCTGCTCGTAGGCGTACTGCAGCAGCCAATCCACGATGTGCACGATGTGCTGGTCGTCGGCGTTGACGTCGCCGGCGCGGCCCAGTTCGACCAGCTGCTCGAAGCTGGGCAGGGTGCTGCTGGTCTCGCCGCGGACATCGCCACGGGCGCCGCGCACCGAGCGCGTCACCCCGTAGAACTCCATGGTGTAGCGGTGCAGATCGAGCGGGTTGACCATCGCCAGCTCGATCCGGCGGCGGCTCAGGTGTTGCAGGTCGCGCAACCATTCCTGGGCCAGCGGCTCGCTGGTGGCGACCAGCACGCGCTCGCTGTCCACCGCCAGCGGCAGGAAGCGGTGGCGGCGGGCATAGGCGTGGGAAACCAGGGCGGTGACCGCCGAGACGTCGACCCGGGTCGGGTCCACCCGCAGGTAGCGCACGCCCGCGCGCTGGGCCAGCCACTCGCTCAGGCGCTCCAGGCCGAGCTCACCGCCTGCGCTGGCGCCCAGTTTAAGGTTGGCCAGCAGCACCAGCGGGTGGACCTCGCTGGCATTGCGTGCGCCCGGGGCGGAAAAGCGGATGCGCTCCAGATCGGCGGCGGCGACCAGGCCGTCGGCAACCAGGGCCGCGGCGACCTGGTCGAAATCCAGCCGCCCGTGCGGCAGGGGCACGCCCCCGGCAGGGACGCTGGCATAAGCCGCTGGCAGGCGTGGATCCATCCTCCATTTCCCCAGGCACGGAAGGCCCGTGCGGTCGGTCGCTATACTAGCGCACCCCTTCTGCAGGCAAGAATCCGCCGCATGTCCGCGATCCCGAACGTTCCGATCACTTTCCAGGGCCTGATCCAGACCCTCAACCAGTATTGGGCGCAGCAGGGCTGCGTGCTGATCCAGCCGCTGGACCTGGAGGTCGGTGCGGGCACCTTCCACCCGGCCACGTTCCTGCGCTCGATCGGTCCGGAAAGCTGGAATGCCGCGTACGTGCAGCCTTCACGCCGCCCGACCGACGGCCGCTACGGCGAGAACCCCAACCGCCTGCAGCGCTACTACCAGTACCAGGTGGCGATGAAGCCGAGCCCGGACAACATCCAGCAGCTGTACCTGGATTCGCTCAAGGCGCTGGGCATCGATCCGCTGGTGCATGACCTGCGCTTCGTCGAGGACAACTGGGAATCGCCGACCCTCGGCGCCTGGGGCCTGGGCTGGGAAGTGTGGTTGAACGGGATGGAAGTCACCCAGTTCACCTATTTCCAGCAGGCCGGCGGCCTGGAGTGCAAGCCGGTGCTCGGCGAGATCACCTACGGTCTGGAGCGCCTGTGCATGTACCTGCAGAACTGCGACAACGTCTATGACCTGATCTGGACCTATGGTCCGGATGGCACCCCGGTGACCTACGGCGATGTGTACCTGCAGAACGAGATCGAGCAGAGCACCTACAACTTCGAATACGCCGACGTGGACGAAATGTTCCATCGCTTCGATGCCTGCGAAAAAGAGGCGCAGAAGCTGGTCGATGTCGGCCTGCCGCTGCCGGCCTATGAGCAGGTCTGCAAGGCCAGCCATGCCTTCAACCTGCTGGATGCGCGCCGCGCGATCAGCGTGACCGAGCGCCAGCGCTACATCCTGCGCGTGCGCGCGCTGGCCCAGGCCGTGGCCAGGCTCTACGAGGCCAAGCGCCTCGAAGCCGTGGCCGCCAAGGAGGTGCAGGCATGAGCACGATGCAGCCGCTGCTGATTGAACTGGGTACCGAAGAACTGCCGGTCAAGGCGCTGCCGGGCCTGGCCCAGGCCTTCTTCGATGGCGTCGTGGACGGCCTGACCAAGCGGGGCGTGACCATTGAACGCGGCGATGCCAAGCCGCTGTCGACCCCGCGTCGCCTGGCCGTGCTGCTGCCCGGCGTGGCCGTCGAGCAGCCGGAACAGCATTCCGAAGTGCTCGGCCCTTACCTGAACATCGCGCTCGACGCCGAGGGTCAGCCGACCAAGGCGCTGCAGGGTTTCGCCGCCAAGGCCGGGATCGACTGGACCGCGCTGGAGCGCACCAGCGACGCCAAGGGCGAGCGCTTCGTACACCGCTCCACCACGCCGGGCGCGCGCACCGCGACGCTGCTGCCGGAGATCCTGCGCGAGGCGATCGCCGCGATGCCGATCCCCAAGCCGATGCGCTGGGGCAGCCACACCTATGGCTTCGCCCGCCCGGTGCATTGGCTGGTGCTGCTGCACGGCCCGGACATCATCGAGGCCGAGGTGCTGGGCCTGAAGGCTGACCGCATGAGCCGCGGCCATCGCTTCATGCATGACAAGACCGTGTGGCTGAGCGCGCCGGAGGACTACGTCGCCTCGCTGCAGGCCGCCTACGTGCTGGTCGATGCCGACGCGCGCCGTACCCGCATCGTCGAGCAGGTCAACGCGGCGGCCGCGCAGGCCGGCGGCCAGGCGCGCATCACTCCGGACAATCTCGAGCAGGTGGTCAACCTGGTCGAATGGCCGGCGCCGGTGCTGTGCAGTTTCGAGCGCGAGTTCCTGGCGGTGCCGCAGGAAGCGCTGATCGAGACGATGGAGATCAACCAGAAGTTCTTCCCGGTGCTCGATGCCAGCGGCAAGCTGACCGAGAAGTTCATCGGCATCGCCAACATCGACTCCAAGGACGTGGCCGAAGTGGCCAAGGGCTACGAGCGCGTGATCCGTCCGCGCTTCTCCGATGCCAAGTTCTTCTTCGACGAAGATCTGAAGCAGGGTCTGGAATCGATGGGCGATGGCCTGAAGACCGTCACCTACCAGGCCAAGCTGGGCTCGGTCGCCGACAAAGTGACCCGTGTGGCCGCCCTCGCCGAGGCCATCGCGCCGCAGGTGGGCGTCGAGCCGGTGCTGGCCAAGCGCGCCGCGGTGCTGGCCAAGAACGACCTGCAGTCGCGCATGGTCAACGAATTCCCGGAGTTGCAGGGCATCGCCGGCCGGCATTACGCCGTGGTCGGCGGGGAGTCGCCCGAGGTCGCGCTGGCCATCGACGAGGCCTACCAGCCGCGCTTCGGTGGGGATGACATCGCGCTGTCGCCGCTGGGCAAGGTGCTGGCCATCGCCGAGCGTCTGGATACGCTGGCCGGTGGTTTTGCCGCAGGCCTGAAGCCGACCGGCAACAAGGATCCGTTCGCGCTGCGCCGCAATGCGCTGGGCCTGGCCCGCACGGTGATCGAGAGCGGATTCGACCTGGATCTGCGCGCGCTGATCGCGACCGCCGTGGCGGGCCTGCCGGCGGGCGTGCAGCCCAGTGCCGAACGCAAGACCGAGGCGCTGCCGCAGGAGCTGTATGACTTCATCATCGACCGCCTGCGCGGCTACTACGCCGACAAGGGCGTGCCGGCCACGCATTTCAACGCGGTGGCCGAGCTGAAGCCGGCCTCGCTGTACGATTTCGACCGCCGCATCGATGCCATCGGCACCTTCGCCGCGCTGCCGGAAGCCGAAGCGCTGGCCGCGGCCAACAAGCGCATCCGCAACATCCTGCGCAAGGCCGAGGGCGAGATCCCGGGCATGATCGACCCGGCGCTGCTGGCCGAGCCGGCCGAAAGCGAACTGGCCGAAGCGGTGGAAGCGGCCATCGATGACAGCAACGCCAGCCTGCACCAGAAGGACTACGTGAGCGTGTTGAACCGGTTGGCGCGCCTGCGCCCGCAGGTGGACGCGTTCTTCGATGCGGTGATGGTCAATGCCGAGGATCCCGCGCTGCGGGCCAATCGCCTGGCCCTGCTCAAGCGCCTGGGCGACCGCCTGGGCAGCGTGGCGGCGATCGAACACCTGTCCAACTGACGCGGCGGGGCCGCGCGCCCCACGGTGGACCGGAAGGCGCGACGGCTTCGGCTGTTCGCGCCTTCTGCGTTTCCGGGAGGGCGGCGCGCTCCGATACTCGTGCCGGAAGCGTCATATGGTGTCGCCCCGGTGTCGCGGACGCTTCTGTCCGATGACGTGTTGTCATCGATCTCGCCGCGTGTGATGCAAGCGACTTTCTCGCGGAATTTAACGGCTTCTTCACCGCCGTTCTGAAACAGCCACGCCGATTTCGCATGCTCGCGATGGCCCGTTATGCTGTCGCCATGCAGCCAACGAAATTCGCCCTTCCGCTGATGTTCCTGTCCCTTGCCACCGCCTCGGTGGCACATGCACGGGGGACCATCGAGAAAGTGGACATCAAAGGATTGGACAAGGGCGACGATGCCGAGATGATCGAGAACATCGAGGTCTCGCTGTCCCTGTACGACACCATCGGCAAGGTCCAGGGCGAGTCGCGGCTGGAATATCTGTTGTCCCAGGCAGAGCGCCAGACCCGCGAGGCGCTGGAGCCGTTCGGGTACTACAACCCGACCATCACCGTGGAAAGCCCGCGCGAAGGCGAGAACCTGCGCGTGGTGATCCAGGTCGAGAAAGGGCCGCCGACCCTGGTCCGCCGCGAGCACATCGACATCACCGGCCCGGCCCAGCTGGACCAGTACCTCCAGGAAGACCTCGAGAAATTCAAGCCGCGCAAGGGCCAGCGGTTCGAGCACACCGAGTACGAAGCCAGCAAGATCCGGGTCACCCGGCGCCTGGCCGAGCGTGGTTATTTCGATGCCGACTTCACCCAGCGCCAGGTGCAGATCACCCGCGCCGAGAACGCGGCCGATGTCGATCTGACCTGGGACAGTGGCCGCCGCTACAACATGGGCGAGATCCGCTTCCATCAGGATTACTTCGTCGACAAGCTGTTCGACCCGCTGGTGTACTGGGACGAAGGCAGTTACTTCCACGAAGGCAAACTGGACCGCCTGCGCGAATCGCTGACCAAGCTCGATTACTTCAGCGTGATCGACATCCAGCCGCGCCCGGACCAGGCCGATGACAACGGCGATGTGCCGGTGGACGTCAACCTGACCCGCGCCAAGCGCACGATCTACACCGCCGGCCTGAGCTACGGCAGCGAGAGTGGCGCCGGTGTGCGCGGTGGCCTGGAGCGGCGCTTCCTCAACAGCCGCGGCCACAAGATGAACACCCAGCTCGACTATGCGCAGAAGCGCAAGAGCCTGGTCACCAGCTACCGCATCCCGGGCTTTGCCTGGCTCGATGGCTGGTATGCGTTTACCGCCAGCGCCTATGACGAGCAGACCGATTACATCGACCTGCGCAACTTCAAGCTCTCGGCCAGCCGCAGCGGCGAGATCAACGAGTACTGGACCGCGATCGCCTCGATCAACGCCCTGCGTGAGCGCTGGCGCTACGCCTCGGGCACCGAGTTCACCGATGCGGTCTACAACACCTCCACGCTGGTCTACCCGCAGCTGGTCGCCGACTACGTCAACGTGGACGATGAGATGTTCCCGCGCCGTGGCCTCAGCGGCAGTGCCACCCTGCGTGGCGGCGTCGAAGGTGCGGGCTCGGACACCAGCTTCGTGCAGGCCAACATGGTGCTGCGCTGGTATGTGCCGATCGGCGACAGCGACCGCCTGATCCTGCGCGGCGAAGGTGGCACCACCTGGACCAGCGATCTGGTGGCGATGCCGCCGAGCCTGCGCTTCTTCGCCGGTGGCGACCGCAGCATCCGCGGCTATGCCTTCCGCGAAGTCGGCCCGCGTACCGCACCACCGGACAAGTACGCGCTCGGCGCGAAGAACCTGGTGGTCGGCTCGGCCGAGTATGAGCATTACTTCAAGGGCGGGCCGTGGGGCGCGGCGGTATTCATCGATACCGGCAGCGCGTTCGACAACACCATCGACCTGCACACCGGCGTGGGCTTCGGCGTGCGCTGGAAATCGCCGGTGGGCCCGGTGCGCGTGGATATCGCGCACGGCCTGAACAACCCGGATTCGCAGTTCCAGCTGTACCTGAACATCGGAGCGGACCTGTGAGCACGCCGACGCCTTACGCCCCCGCCACCCCGCCGCCCCCGCGCGTGCGTTTCTACCGCAAGCGCCGCTTCTGGGCGTGGTCCGGTTTCACCGTGCTCGGCCTGGTGCTGTTGGCCTTGCTGCTGGTGTACTGGCTGCTGCAGACCGTGGCGGGCCGCGATGTGCTGCTGGCCCAGGTGGTCGCGCGGTTGCCGGTCGGCGCCTCGCTCACCTGGAGCAAGGTCGATGGCCCGGTCGCCGGGCCGCTGGTGCTGCACGATCTGGACTTCCGCTACGACGACATCCATTTCACCGCCGAACGGGCGTACCTGGATCCGGACATCCGGCCGCTGCTGGGCCGCAAGCTGCAGCTCGATGCACTGCAGATCAAGAACGCCACGTTGAACCTGGCCAAGAGCGATGAGCCGTTCGAGCTGCCCTCGTGGCCGGACTCGCTGCCGCAGATTGAAATGCCGCTGGCGATCCAGGCCGACACCATCATCATCGATGGCTTCCGGATCACCCAGGCGCAGCAGCCGCTGATCGACATCGCCAAGGTGCGCGGTGGGCTGGAGATCGCCAATGGCGAATTCCGCGCGCGCCAGCTGATTGTGGACAGCAGCTACGGCGATTTCCGCGTGGACGGGCATTACCTGCCGCGCAGCGATTACGACACCGACATCACCCTCGGCGCGCTGATGCCGGCGCCGCGCGGGCGTACCCCGGCGCGCCTGGGCCTGGTCGCCCGCGGTGACCTGGGCCATATGGAAGTGGCGATCGCCGGCAATGCACCGGCACCGCTGCAGGCCAGCCTCGTGTTCGATGGCCGCACCGACCCGGTGTGGAAACTCGCTGCGCGCAGCAAGGAACTGGACCTGGCCCTGCTGGTGCCGGGGATGGACGCGAGCACCAGCACGCCGATGGCGCTGGAGGTGCAGGCCGACGGCAAGGGTGGCCAGGCCAATCTGCAGGGCAGCTTCAAGCAGGGCGACATCGCGGTGGAACTGGCACCGTCCAAGGTCGGCCTGGCCGACCAGGTACTGACCGTGTCGCCGCTGCAGGTGAAGGGCTTCGGTGGACAGGCGCGGCTGGAAGGCATTGCCGATTTCACCGACAAGGAAAATGCCAGCCTGCGCTTCTCCATCGTCGCCAACGACCTCACCTTCGTGCCCGCCGCCGATACCACCACCCCGGGCGCGGCTGCGCCGGTGCCGGTGACGTTGAAAGAAGCGCGCATGGGCCTGGCCGGCACGCGCAAGGCGTGGGCGGCGGTTGGCCGTGCCTCGGTGGAACGCGAGAAGCAGGTGGCCGATCTGCAGTTCGACGTGCGCGGCAATGACCAGGCCGCCGTGATCAAACAGCTGCAGGCCAGCACGCCGGGCGGTTCGCTCGACGTGACCGGGCAGGTGGCCTGGGCGCCGCAGTTGGATTGGGACGTGGCCGCCAAACTGGCCGGCTTCGATCCGGGCTACTTCGCGCCGGGCTGGGACGGCAAGCTGTCCGGTTCGTTTGCCTCGAAGGGCCGCCAGTTGCCGCCGCCCGCCGGCAGTCCGGCCGGTACCGCTGGCAGCTACGAAGCCACCGTCGATGTGCCCGGCATCAAGGGCACGCTGCGCAAGCGCGCGCTGGATGCACAGGGCAAGTTCGCGCTGCGCGGCGAGCAGGGCGAGGGCAACCTCCGGCTGGCGCTGGGCAACAGCCGCCTGACCGCCAAGGGCTCGGTCGGCGACCGCCTGGATATCGATGCGCAGCTGGAGCCGGTGCAGCTGGACGACCTGCTGCCCAACAGCAGCGGCAGCCTGCGCGGCCACGTGCTGATCAAGGGCGCGCGTACCGCGCCGGACATCACCGCCGATCTGGTCGGCAGTGGCCTGCGCTGGGACGACTGGAGCGCCGAGGCGATCAGCATCAAGGGGCGCCTGCCGTGGCAGGGCGACAGTGGCACGCTGGCGGTGCAGGGCAGCAAGGTCCAGGTCGGCATGCTGCTGGACACGCTCAACGTCAATGCACGCGGCAGCCTCTCCAATCTGCGCCTGGATGCACAGACGAAGAACGAGCTGGGTGCTGTCGCGCTGGAAGGCGGCGTGCGCCAGCAGGGCCAGACCTGGCGTGGCGATCTGACCGCGCTGCGCATCGCACCGATGAAGGGCGATGCCTGGAGCCTGCGCGCACCGGCCACCTTCAGCGTGCAGGGCAGCAACTTCACCCTGAGCGACGCCTGCCTGGGTGCCGCCACCGGCGGCGCGCTGTGCGCCAGCGCGAACTGGCCGCGCGAAGGGCTGCTGGTGCGCGGCGATGCCTTGCCGTTGTCGCTGGTGCAGCCGTGGCTGCCGCCGCAGTCCGGGCGCCGCATCTTCCTGCGCGGTGAAGTGAATCTGGATGGGCGCATCCGCCCCCGCGGCAACGCGTGGGAAGGCAGTGCCTCGGTCACCTCGCGCGAAGGCGGGGTACGCCTGGGCGACAACGCGCGTGGCGAGCTGGTGCGTTACGACCAGTTCTCGGTGAATCTGGAGATGACCCCGCAGCAGATCAACGCCAAGCTCGGTGTCGGTTTCCAGGGCGACGGCTTCGTCGATGCCAAGGTTCAGACCGGCTGGGATGCCAACGCGCCGCTGACCGGCGAGCTGTACATGAACATCGCGCGGCTGTACTGGCTGGAACTGTTCTCGCCCGACATCGTGCGCCCAACCGGCCTGATCGAAGGCCACGTGAGTCTGCGCGGCACCCGTGGTACGCCGTCGTTGGGCGGTGAGGCGACGCTGAGCAAGTTCAATGGCGAGTTCCCTGCGCTCGGCCTGACCTTCGCCGAAGGCAAGGGCAGCTTCACCGCGCAGCCGGACGGCTCGGCCAAGATCACCGCGCAGGCCAACTCCGGCAAGGGCACGCTGTACGTGGATGGCGGGCTGTCGTGGTTCGGCGATGCACAGCCGCTGCAGCTGCATATCCACGGCGAAAACGTGCTGCTGGCCAACACCAGCGAGCTGCGCGTGATCGCCAACCCGAACCTGGACTTCACGTTGGCCGGCAGCGCGATGCAGCTGCGTGGCACCGTGCACGTGCCCGAAGCGGATCTGGACCTGGAGCGCCTGGATCGTGGCACCTCGGTCTCCGAAGATGTGGTGGTGCTGGACCCGGTCGATCCGGAAGAGGGGCCCAGCTCGCCGCTGGACATGGACCTGACCGTGAGCCTGGGCGACAAGGTCAAGATGGCCGGGTTCGGCCTGAAGGGTGCGCTGACCGGCAAGATGCAGGTGTGGGCACGCCCGGGGCGTGAGATGACCGCCAACGGCGGGCTGGAAGTCAGTGGGCGCTACAAGGCCTACGGCCAGGACCTGACCATCACCCGCGGCAACTTGAACTGGAACTACAACGCGGTCTCCGATCCGCGCATCAACATCCGTGCCCAGCGCGCCGTCGGCGATGTCACCGCCGGCATCGACGTGACCGGGCGGGCGCAGTCGCCGCGCGTGGATGTGTGGTCGGAACCGGCGATGTCGCAGTCCGAAGCACTGGCCTACCTGGTGCTGGGACGCAGCCTCACCGGTGCCAGCAGCGATCAGGCCCAGCAGGTCAACGCGGCCTCGGCGGCGCTGTCGGCCGGCAGCGGCCTGCTCGCCTCGCAGCTGGGCGCCAAGCTTGGCCTGGACGACGCCGGCGTGAGCCAGTCGCGCGCGCTGGGTGGCTCGGTGATCGGCTTCGGCAAGTACATCTCTCCCAAGCTGTACATCGGCTACGGCGTCTCGCTGGTCGGCAGTGGCTCGGTGCTGACGCTGAAGTATCTGCTGCGCCGTGGCTTCGATGTGGAGCTGGAATCGAGCACGGTGGAAAACCGTGGGTCGCTGAACTGGCGAAAAGAAAAGTAGATCACGACCGTTGGTCGTGATGCGGGTGCTTGCCCAACCATCGGCCGTTGCCCCTGCCGGGCGCAGCGGCTAAGGTCTCGGGCTGTTCTGACGTACCGGATGTGCCCATGTCTTCACGCAAACCCCTCACCGCCGCGCTGGCGCTTGGCCTGACCCTCGCTGCCGGCGCCCATGCCGACGAAGGCATGTGGATGCCGACCCAGCTGCCGGACCTGGCCAAACCGCTGAAGGCGGCCGGCTTCAAGGGCAACCCGGGCGACCTGGCCAACGTCACCGCGCCGCCGCTGAGTGCGGTGGTGCGTGCCGGTGGCGGGACCGGTTCGTTCGTCTCCGACGACGGCCTGCTGCTGACCAACCACCATGTGGCCATGGGCGTGATCCAGTACAACACCTCGCCCGAGCACAACCTGATCAACGACGGCTTCATCGCCAAGGGCCGCAGCGATGAGCGCGCGGCCAACCCGGATTTCCGCGTGCTGGTCACGGTCGGGTTCGACAAGGTCACCGATGAAGTGCTGCGCGATGCGCGCGGCAAGACCGGACGGGCGTATTTCGATGCGGTCGACCGCGCCAGCAAGCAGCTGGTGGCCGAGTGCGAGAAAGAAGGCAACATCCGCTGCAGCGTGGCGGACATGTACTACGGCACCGATTTCTATCGCATCCGCCAGCTTGAGCTGAGCGATGTGCGCCTGGTCTACGCGCCGCCGCGCGCGATCGGCAATTATGGCGATGAGATCGACAACTTCATGTGGCCGCGCCACACCGGTGATTTCACCCTGCTGCGTGCCTACGTGGGCAAGGACGGCAAGCCCGCGCCGTACAGCGTGGACAACGTGCCGTACCACCCGCCGGCGCACCTGAAGATGGCGATCGACGGCCCGAAGACCGGCGACTACGCGATGCTGGCCGGTTACCCGGGCATCACCTACCGCCATCGCACCGCCGCGGAATTCGCCGGCCAGATCGATGCCGTGCTGCCACGCCGCGTGGCGGTGTTCCAGCAGATGATCGACACCATCGAAGCGGCCAGTGCGAAGGATGCGCAGGCACGCACCCGTTACGCCTCGCAGCTGCAGTCGCTGAAGAACAACCGCAAGCGCGCCGCTGGCGAGCTGGAAGGCCTGCTGCGCAGCGATGCCAAGGCGCAGCGTGCCGCCGATGAGGCAGCGATGCTGCAGGCCACCGACGCGACGTACCGGGGCGACATCCAGTCCCTGCTGAGCTCGCTGTCCAGCGGCGCATCAGTGGGCGAGCGCGATCTGCTGCTCGATCTGCTCGCGGCGCAGAGCCAGCTGCTGCGCTCGGCACTGACCCTGGAGCGCCTGCGCATCGAATCGGCCAAGCCCGATGCCGAGCGTGACACGGGCTACCAGCAGCGCGATCTGGCCTTGATCGAGGGCGTGCTCAAGCAGGTCCAGCGCCGCTACGATCCGGCCATCGAAAAAGCGCTGTTGACCACGCTGCTGACCCGCTACCAGCAGCTGCCCGACGCGCAGCGCGTGCCCGCGTTCGACGCGGCCTTCGGCCGCACCCCGGCCGCGCTGGCCAAGACCCTGGATACGCTGTACGCCACCACGCGCCTGGGCGACGAAGCCGAGCGGCTGTCGCGCTTTGCCGCGGCGAAAGAGGGCAAGGCGCTGGCACGCGATCCGCTGATCGATCTGGCCGGCCCGCTGGTCGCCGCGCAACTGCGCCTGGATGACGAGCGCAAGACCCGCGAAGGCGAGCAGCTGCGCCTGCGCCCGGCGTACATGCAGGCGCTGTTCGCCTGGCGTGCCAAGCAGGGCCGC
Source organism: Stenotrophomonas sp. TWI377 (assembly GCF_039674525.1). Lineage (NCBI taxonomy): Bacteria > Pseudomonadati > Pseudomonadota > Gammaproteobacteria > Lysobacterales > Lysobacteraceae > Stenotrophomonas > Stenotrophomonas sp. TWI377. The sequence goes on along the minus strand of NZ_JBDJNT010000029.1, from coordinate 11,613 downwards.
GCGGTCTACCCGGATGCGAACCGTACCCTGCGCATCAGCTACGGCAAGGTCGAGGCGCTGTCGCCGCGCGATGCGGTGCATTTCGACCCGGTGACCACTGTGGCCGGCATCGTCGAGAAGAACACCAACGCCTACCCGTTCGATGCGCCCAAGCCGCTGCTGGACGCGATCGCCAAGGGTGATTTCGGCTCCACCGCCGATCCGGTGCTGAAGACCCAGACGGTCAACTTCCTGACCAACCTGGACACCACCGGCGGCAACTCCGGTTCGCCGGTGCTCAACGCACAGGGCGAACTGATCGGCCTGAACTTCGACAGCAATTGGGAGTCGGTCAGCGCCAGCTGGTGGTTCGATCCGCGCTTCAAGCGCGCGGTGCACGTGGACATGCGCTACCTGCGCTGGCTGCTGGCCAAGGTCTACCCGGCGCCGGAGCTGTTGAAGGAAATGGGCGTCCCGGCCGAATAAGGCACGGCGGCCCGCCCTGGAACGCCACGACCAACGGTCGTGGCCTACACTGCGGGCTGCTCTCACGGAAACACCCGCGTGGTCTCCAGCTGGATCCTGCTGTTGGTGTCAGTGGCCTATGCCGCGCTGCTGTTCGGCGTGGCGTGGTGGGGCGACCGTCGCCCGATGTACCCGGATCGCCCGTGGCTGCGCCCGGTGGTCTACAGCCTGGCACTGGCCGTGTACTGCTCGTCATGGACGTTCTACGGTGCGGTCGGCACGGCGGTGCGCAATGGCATCGGCTACCTGCCGATCTACCTGGGGCCCCTGCTGCTGTGGGTGTTCGGCTGGCGGATCATCGAGCGCCTGGCGCTGATCGCACGCAGCCAGAACGTGGTCTCCATCGCCGATTTCATCTCCTCGCGGTTCGGCCGCTCACGCCGCCTGGCCGCACTGGTGGCGGTGATCGCGTTGATCGGCATCGTGCCGTACCTGGCCCTGCAGTACAAAGCCGTCGCGATGAGCCTGCAGGTGCTGACCGGCAACGTCGGCCCGACTGGCTTCTTCACGGATCCCGCGTTGTACGTGGCGTTGCTGATGGCGCTGTTCGCCACGCTGTTCGGTACCCGCCAGGTGGATGCCACCGAGCACCACCACGGCATGATGCTGGCGATCGCGCTGGAATCGATGATCAAGCTGATCGCGATGGTCGCGCTGGGCCTGTTCGCCTACCTGTGGCTCAACGACCGCACCGATGCGGTGATCGAGTCGGCGCATACGCTGTTCACCGGCTTGCCACCGGTCGGGTTCATTTCCCAGACGCTGCTGAGTTTCCTGGCCATCATCTGCCTGCCGCGCCAGTTCCATGTGGCGGTGGTCGAGTGTGGCGATGTGCGTGATATCCGCCGCGCGCGCTGGATGTTCGGGGCCTACCTGGTGATCATCTCGGCGATGGTGATTCCGATCGCCACCGCCGGCGTGACCCTGTTCGGCACCGGTGGCAGCGTCGCCGACGACAGCATGGTGCTGGCCCTGCCGCTCGCCGAAGGCCGCAAGTTCCTGGCGCTGGTCGCCTATGTCGGCGGCTTCTCGGCCGCGACCGGCATGGTCATCGTGGCCTCCATCGCGCTGGCGACCATGGTCAGCAACGATCTGGTGATGCCGGTCCTGCTGCGCCGCAGTGGCGATCATCAAGAGGCGGCGGATGTCGCTTCGCGCGTGTTGTGGATTCGCCGTACCGCGATCCTGCTGCTGGCGCTGGTGGCCTACAGCTATTACCGCGGCAGCAGCAACGACAGTACCCTGGCCTCCTACGGCCTGATGGCCTTCGCTGCAGTCGCGCAGTTCGCCCCGGGGCTGATCGGCGGGCTGTACTGGCGCGGTGCCAGCCGCCGCGGCGTCGAAGTCGGCATGCTGCTCGGCTTCGGCACCTGGGTATACACGCTGCTGTTGCCGGCGCTGACCCAGGCCGGCTGGATGTCGTCGGCCTGGCTGGTGCAGGGCCCGTTCGGGATCGGCTGGCTGCAGCCGCAGCACCTGTTCGGCATGAGCGGCTGGGACCCGCTGACGCACGGCACGTTCTGGTCGCTGCTGGTCAATGTCGCGGCGATGGTGCTGGTCTCGGTGCGCTGGCGCCCGGGCGTGGATGAACGCCTGCGTGCGGCGCCGTTCCTGGATCCCTACGCGCAGCGCCCATCGGTGGCCGGTGCGTGGCCGGGAAACGTGCATGTCGGTGACCTGTTGGCGCTGGCCTCGCGCGTGGTGGGCGACCGTCATGCCCGTCGATCGTTCTTCGAGCAGGCGCAGTCCATGGACCGCGAGCTGCAGGCCTCCGCGCCGGCGGACCGTGCCTGGGTGCAGTTCACCGAGCGCCTGCTGGCGGCCTCGATCGGCGCGGCGTCGGCCCGCCTGCTGCTGACCAGTCTGCTGCGCGGTTCGGGCATGGACCTGGGCGAAGTGGTGGCGGTGCTCGACGAGGCAGGCCAGGAACTGCGCTTCAACCGCGAGATTCTCTCCACCACCCTGGAGAACATCAGCGCGGGGGTCAGCGTGGTCGATCCGGACATGCGCCTGACCGCCTGGAACCGCCGCTACCAGCAGATGTTCGGGTACCCCGACGGGATGCTCTACGTGGGCCGGCCGGTCGCCGACCTGATCCGCTACAACGCCGAGCGCGGTGAGCTCGGCGAGGGCGACATCGAGCTGCAGATCAACCGCCGCATCGGCTACATGCGAGCCGGCTCGCCGCACATCTTCGAGCGCACCCGCAGCGACGGCAAGGTGATCGAGATGCGCGGGCAGGCGCTGCCCGGCGGTGGCTACGTCACCAGTTACAACGACATCACCGACTACAAGCACGCCGAGCGCGCGCTGCTGGAAGCCAACGAAACGCTGGAACAGCGCGTGGCCGAGCGCTCGCATGAAGCCGAAGTGGCCCAGCAGTCCAAGACGCGCTTCCTGGCCGCGATCAGCCACGACGTGCTGCAGCCGCTCAATGCTGCCCGTCTGTTCGCTTCAGCGCTGCGTGAGAGCCACCACAACAACGAAGAGCAACGGCATCTGGCCGAGCGCGTGGATGCCTCGTTGCGTGCAGCCGAGGAACTGCTGGATGGCCTGCTGGATGTCTCCCGTCTGGATGCCGGTGGCCTGCATCCGGTGATCGGTGAATTCGATGTCAGCCTGCTGATGCGCGAGCTGGCGGCGCAGTACTCGCCCGTCGCAGCCGGCCGTGGGTTGCGCATGGATCTGTTCGCGCGGCCGGCCTGGGTGCGCAGCGATCGCCGCCTGCTGCGCCGCGTGCTGCAGAACTTCCTGGCCAATGCGCTGCGCTACACGCGCCAGGGCCGCATCGTGCTGGCCGTGCGCCATCGCGGGCCGGAAGTGGAACTGCAGGTATGGGATACCGGCCCGGGCATTCCCGAACACCACATGCAGCAGATCTTCGATGAGTTCCATCGCTACCAGCAGCCGTTCGACTGGGGCGAGCAGGGCCTGGGGCTGGGCCTGTCGATCTGCCAGCGTATCTCGCGCCTGCTCGATCACCGCCTCAACGCCCGCAGCCGGGTCGGCAGCGGCAGCATGTTCTCGATCCTGCTGCCTCTCGTGGCGGCCCCGGCCTTGCCGACCGCAGACGCACTGCCGGCACCGAGCCCGGTCACCCGCGCCGATTCACTGGCCGGCATGCGCGTGCTGTGCGTGGATAACGATCAGGAAATCCTGGATGGCATGCGGGCGCTGCTGGGCCGTTGGCAGGTGCAGGTGATCACCGCCAGCACCGTTGACCAGGCACTGGAGAAAGTGGTCGAACGGCCGGACGTGATGTTGGTGGATTACCACCTGCATGACCGCCTGGACGGGCTGGATACCTTGGTGGCGCTGGGCCAGAAGGCCGGGCGTGCGATTCCGGGGGCGCTGCTCACCGCCGACGGCCGCGACGAGCTCAAGCGGATGGCGCGTGACCGCGGCTATCGGTTGTTGACCAAACCGATCAAGCCGGCCTCGCTGCGGGCCTTCCTGGCCGCCTTCCACGACACCCGCGGCGATCTCTAGCCGTGGGGCGGGCGTGACCGCCGGTCAGGCCACGGCGCCGCTGAGATGTTCGTACAGGATGGTCGAGCCGATGATGATCAGGATCAGGCCGCCGATGATCTCGGCGCGCTTGCCGACCATGCCGCCCAGCACGCGGCCGAGCATGATGCCGGCGGTCACCATGGTGAGCGTGCACAGGCCGATGATCAGCGCCATCACACCGATATGCACGTCGAGGAAGGCCAGGCCGATGCCGACTGCCATCGCATCGATGCTGGTGGCGAAGCCGGTCATTGCCAGGCGCCAGAAGCCATGGTGCTTGCTGGTGTCTTCCTCGTCGCCGCCCTCGTCGGGGCGCAGGCCGTTGATGATCATGTGCACGCCCAGCGCACCGAGCAGGCCGAACGCGATCCAGTGATCGAAGGCCTCCACATACGCCAGCGCAGCGCGGCCGAGCAGCCAGCCGATCACCGGCGTGATGCCTTCGATGACACCGAAAATCAGGCCGGCGCGCAAGGCGTCGGAAAAGCGTGGCTTGCGCATGGCCGCGCCCTTGCCGATGGCAGCAGCGAAGGCATCGGTGGACATGGCAAAGCCGATCAGCAGGATCGAAATGGGGGACATTGGGATACGCGACAGGTCGGGCGAGAGCGAGCAACGGACCGCGGACGCGCCCAACCTGTCGTTGCGCACGCGGACCGCTGGTCTCGCCAACCAAGATGGTTGCCCGCACCACGGCGCACTGGCCGAGTATGTTGATACGGGCGATTCCTTCAGCAGGAATCCGGCTACTCCCCAAGGGGACGCGAAGCTTAGCACCGGGGTTGTGGCGTGGCGCGTTTACCGGCAATTGCGCAGGTAACGCTGGATTTCATAGCCCCGGCTATAAGCCGTGGCGGGTAGAGCCGACCGTTGGTCGGCTGCACGGCGTGATCGGGCTCTGCAGCCGACCAACGGTCGGCTCTACGCCACCGATCCGCGTGGTGCCCTCACTCCTCTTCGGGCGGCAACACGATCTGCTCGTCATCGATGGCCAGCTTGCCGGCCATCAGCACCGCCTGGGTGCGGTTGGTGACGCCCAGCTTGCGCAGGATCGCGGTGACGTGGGCTTTGATCGTCGCTTCGGAGACATTGAGGTCGTAGGCGATCTGCTTGTTGAGGCGGCCGGCGCCGAGCATCTGCAATACCCGGAACTGCTGCGGGGTCAGCTCGCGCAGGCGCTGGCCGATCTCGCGTTCCTCGCGCCCGGTCTGGGGCACGTTGTGCGCTTCCGGCGGTGCCCAGGTCTCACCATCCAGGATGGTGCCCAGTGCATGGCCGATCGTGTCCGAATCGGCGGATTTGGGGATGAAGCCGAAGGCGCCATGGTCGAGCGCGCGGCGCATCACCGTCGGCTCTTCGCGTGCGGACACCACCACCACCGGCAGCTGCGGGTGCAGGGCACGCATATGCACGAGCGCGTTGAAGCCCTGCGCACCGGGCATGTTGAGGTCCATCAGGACCAGGTCGGCGTCGGTGTGCTGGTCGGCCAGCTGGTACAGCGCTTCCACGCTGTCCGCTTCGTACAGCTGCACGCCGGGGATGACGCGTTGCACGGCCCCGCGAAGGGCTTCGCGGAACAGCGGATGGTCATCGGCAATCAGGAGGGTCGTCATGGTGGGGGCCATGTTGCGGAGGCGTGCAGCGACGCAACGAAAAGGTCTATCGAGATGACAGCCCCCTGAGTCAGGGGGCGGCCGCGAAGCGGCGGGGTGTGGGTGCTGGTGAGGCGGGGCCCACGATCCGCTTGCGGATCGTGGGAGCGACAGCGCGAAGGCGATGACGCGGCCCCATCCTGCGCCTGCACGGTGAAGGGTTACTTCACTTCACTTTGCGTTCTTCCACCAGCGAGGCCACGACCGACGGATCGGCCAGGGTCGAGGTGTCGCCGAGCTGGTCCGGGGCGTTCTCGGCGATCTTGCGCAGGATGCGGCGCATGATCTTGCCCGAGCGCGTCTTGGGCAGGCCCGGTGCCCACTGCAGATGGTCGGGCGCGGCGATCGGACCGATTTCCTTGCGCACCCAGGCCACCAGCTCCTTGTGCAGTACATCGCTCGGCGTCTCGTCGGCGATCAGGGTCACGTAGGCATAGATGCCCTGGCCCTTGATGTCGTGCGGGAAGCCGACCACGGCCGCTTCGGCCACCTTCGGGTGCGAGACCAGCGCGCTTTCCACCTCGGCGGTGCCGATGCGGTGGCCGGAAACGTTGATCACATCGTCCACGCGGCCGGTGATCCAGTAGTAGCCATCCTCGTCACGACGGCAGCCGTCTCCGGTGAAGTAGCTGCCCGGGTAGGTGCGGAAGTAGGTATCGATGAAACGCTGATGGTCGCCGTAGACGGTGCGCATCTGGCCCGGCCACGAATCGCGGATGATCAGGTTGCCTTCGGTGGCCCCCTCCTGGATCTCGCCATCGGCATTGACCAGCGCCGGCTGCACGCCGAAGAAGGGCAGGGTGGCCGAGCCCGGCTTGAGATCGACCGCGCCCGGCAGCGGGGAAATCAGGATGCCGCCGGTTTCGGTCTGCCACCAGGTATCCACGATCGGGCAGCGACTGTCGCCGACCACTTCGTAGTACCAGCGCCACGCTTCCGGATTGATCGGCTCGCCGACACTGCCGAGCAGGCGCAGCGAACTGCGCGAGGTGCGCTTGACCGGTGCATCGCCTTCGCGCATCAACGCGCGGATCGCGGTGGGGGCGGTGTAGAAGATGGTGACCTGGTGCTTGTCGATCACTTCCCAGAACCGCGAGGTGTTCGGGAAGTTCGGCACGCCTTCGAACATCACCGAGGTCGCGCCATTGGCCAGCGGACCGTACACGATGTAGCTGTGGCCGGTGACCCAGCCGACATCGGCGGTGCACCAGTAGATGTCGTCCTCGCGCAGGTCGAACACCGCTTCATGGGTGTAGGCCGCGTACAGCAGGTAACCGCCGGTGGTGTGCAGCACGCCCTTGGGCTTGCCGGTGGAGCCGGAGGTGTAGAGGATGAACAGCGGATCCTCGGCGTTCATGCGCTCGGGCTCGCACTGCGTCGGCTGCGGATCCACCACGTCGTGGAACCAGCGGTCGCGCGGGGCCTGCATGTCCACCGCGCCGCCGGTGTGGCGGACCACCAGCACCGTTTCCACGGTGGTGGTGCCGGGCAGCTTCAGCGCCGCATCGACGTTGGCCTTGAGCGGAATCTTCTTGCCGCCGCGCAGACCTTCGTCGGCGGTGATGATCAGCTTGCTGCCGCAGTCGATGACGCGGTCGGCGATCGAGTTCGGGGCAAAGCCGCCGAACACCACCGAGTGGATCGCACCGATACGCGCGCAGGCCAGCATGGCCACCGCGGCGTCGACGATCATCGGCAGGTAGATGGTGACCCGGTCGCCCTTCTTGACGCCGAGGTTGCGCAGCGCGTTGCCGAGGCGGCAGGTGCGCTCATACAGCTCGCGATAGGTGACGCCCTGCGACGGTGCATCGGGGCTGTCCGGTTCGAACAGCAGGGCGATCTTGTCGCCGCGTTTGTCGAGCTGGCGATCCAGGCAGTTGACGCTGGCGTTGAGCTCGCCGTCTTCGAACCACTTGATGCGGAAATCGTCGAGCTGGTAGCTGACGTTCTTGATGCGGGTCGGTTTCTTGAACCAGTCCAGGCGCTCGGCGGCCTTGCCCCAGAAGGCATCCGGATGCTCCACCGATTCGCGGTAGAGCTGCTGGTACGTGTTCTTGTCGATCCGCGATGCCGCGGCGAACGCGGCGTCGACGGGGTAAAGATCAGCCATGGCACCCTCACTTGCACGTTGACTTGGGGTTGTGCGGTCGCAACATAAGTGGCGACCTCTCCCCCTCAGTTTGCCGCATCCACCCGTCTGCGCGGTATCGGGGTGGTTAGACCATGGTCGAACGCCGACCACCCCGATATGACATGGCCGTTGACCCCGGTAGCCCACGACCGTTGGTCGTGAGGCTCACGGCCGTTCGCCCCGGTAGCTCACGACCGTTGGTCGTGAGGCTCACGGCCGTTCGCCCCGGTAGCTCACGACCGTTGGTCGTGAGGCACACGGCCATTCGCCCCGGTAGCTCACGACCGTTGGTCGTGAGGCACTGCGTACCGACCAACGGTCGGTACCTACACGGTGCCTTCGGCACCTGCCGGCCGCCTGCCGGCGCCCGGGTCGTACTCGCCCCGCTGGGGCGAGTACGACTAATGGCCAATAGCTTCGGTGCGTCAACCCGCCGCACCCTCGGCTCGACCGTGCCCCATGCGCGGCATCACCTTGCCACCCGGGAGAGAGGGCAACATGAGCCACCGTTTGCTGAGGACGACACGCCGGCCGTTGGCCGCCGCCATGTTCGTCGCATTGATCGCGCCAGGCATGGCGTTCGCCGAAACCGCAAAAGAGAAAGCACTGGAAGCCCGCGTCGTGGAACTGGAGCGCCAGGTCCAGCTGCTGCTGAACAACCAGCAGCAACAGCAGGTCCAGATCAGCCAGGCCCAGACCGATGTCACCGCGGTGCGCACCGTGCAGGCGCAGCAACCGGTGGCGGCCACCGTGCCGGCCGGCAAGCAGCCGATCCAGGTCACCACCATCACCCCGGGCGCCGCGCCGGGGACCACGGTCAAGATCGGCGGCTTCATCAAGGCCGATTTCCTCGCCACCCAGACCGGCGACGGTCAGCTGGCCGACGATGCCACCGGTCGCGCGCTGTACCTGCCGGGCCAGACCCCGGTGGCCGGTGCCGGCGGCAGCGGCAAGCGTTCGGACGTGGACTACAACGCCCACGCCAAGTTCTCGCGCTTCAATCTTGGCATCGACAATGTCAGCGAGGCCGGCAACAAGTCCGGTGCGTTCTTCGAGATGGACTTCTTCGGCAACTCACTGGGCAACCAGACCGCGACCAATACCTACGGTGCGACCCTGCGTCACGCCTACATGTACTGGAACAACTGGATGGCCGGCCAGACCTGGTCGAACTTCATGGACGCCGCGTCGCTGCCGGAAGCGGCGGACTTCGTCGGCCCGACCGATGGTGTGATCTTCGTGCGCCAGGCACAGATCCGCTACACCCAGGGCGGCTTCAGCGTCGCGCTGGAAAACCCGGAAACCACGCTGCTCACCGGCACCCGCAACCCGGTCACCGGCGCGTGGACCAACGTGGCCAGCAACTCCGATCGCGGCGCGCTGCCGGATCTGACCCTGCGTTATGGCTGGAAGGGTGACTGGGGCACCTTCGGCGTCGGCGGCGTGGTCCGCCAGCTCAAGGTCGACAACCAGACCACCGGTGCCGATGCGGACAAGATCGCCGGCGGCCTCACCCTGGGCGGCAAGTGGGTGATGGGCCCGACCGATACGCTGCACTACCAGGTCACCGGTGGCGAAGGCATCGCACGTTACATCGGCCTGGGCGTCACCGCCGATACCGCGTATGACATCGCCCGCGACGAACTCAACCCGACCGGCGTGCTGGCCGGCTATGTGGGCTGGCGCCATGCCTTTACTCCGAAGCTGCGCACCAACCTGATCTACGCGCGCAGCGATTACGACAACGACGGCAGCCTTGGCCCGCTGGTCACCAAGAGCGTGCAGAGCATCCGCGGCAACGTGTTCTACACACCAATGCCCAAGGTCGATGTCGGCGCCGAGCTGATGTACGGCGTGCGCGAGATCGAGGATGGCCGCAAGGGCGATATCAGCCGCCTGCAGTTCACGACGAAATACAGCTTCTAAAAGAAAAAACGATTGCCGGTGTACAGCCGGCACAACACAACGATTGCTTCGGAGGGGAAGCGTCTTATGTCCACCACACCCGCACCAACAAAAGCCCAACTTACCCAGGGACACAAGAAGGTCATCTTCGCGTCCAGCCTGGGGACCGTCTTCGAGTGGTACGACTTCTTCCTGTACGGCTCGCTCGCCGCGATCATCGCCAAGCAGTTCTTCAGCGGCGTAAATGAAACCACGGGCATGATCTTCGCCCTGCTGGCGTTCGCGGCCGGCTTCTTCGTGCGCCCGTTCGGCGCGGCCTTCTTCGGCAGCCTCGGTGACCGGATCGGCCGTAAGTACACCTTCCTGGTCACGATCCTGATCATGGGCATCTCGACCTTCCTGGTCGGCGTGCTGCCCAACTATGCGTCGATCGGTTTCGCCGCCCCGGTGATCCTGATCATCCTGCGTCTGGCCCAGGGCCTGGCGATGGGTGGCGAATACGGTGGCGCGGCGACCTACGTCGCCGAGCACGCACCGGCCGACAAGCGTGGCCTGTACACCAGCTTCATCCAGTGCACCGCGACGCTTGGCCTGTTCATGTCGCTGCTGATCATCCTGGCCTGCCGTTACTTCCTGGGCAATGAAGCGTTCGAAGCCTGGGGCTGGCGTATTCCGTTCCTGGTCTCGATCGTGCTGCTGGGCATCTCGGTGTGGATCCGCCTGCAGCTGAGCGAATCCCCGCTGTTCCAGCAGATGAAGGCTGAAGGCAAGGGCTCCAAGACCCCGTTCCGTGACAGCCTCAAGGACGGCAACCTCAAGCTGATGCTGCTGGTCCTGCTCGGTGCCGCAGCCGGTCAGGCCGTGGTGTGGTACGGCGGCCAGTTCTACGCGCTGTTCTTCCTGAGCAGCATGCTCAAGGTCGACGCCACCACCTCCTATCTGCTGATCGCCGCAGCCTTGGCACTGGGCGTGCCGTTCTTCATCTTCTTCGGCTGGCTGTCCGACCGTATCGGCCGCAAGAAGATCATCCTGGCCGGCTGCCTGCTGGCCGCCATCACCTACATCCCGATCTTCAAGGGCCTGACCCACTTCGCCAACCCGGCCATCGAAGAAGCCCGCACCAACTCGCCGGCGCTGGTCAATGCCGACCCGAACACCTGCTCGTTCCAGTTCGATCCGGTCGGCCTGCGCAAGTTCACCAGCTCCTGCGACGTGGCCACCGCGGCCCTGACCAAAGCCGGTGTGCCCTATGAAGTGAAGCCGGCACCGGCCGGTACGCTGGCGACGGTCAACGTCGGGACCACCGCCGTGACCTCCTACGAGGCTGCAGGCCTGACCAAGGAAGAACTCAAGGCCAAGGGCGATGCCTTCGGCGGAGAGCTCAAGGGTGCGTTGGGTGCCGCCGGTTACCCGGCCAAGGCTGACAACGCGCGCATCAACATCCCCGGCACGATCTTCATGCTGTGGCTGCTGGTGCTGTACGTGACGATGGTCTATGGCCCGATCGCCGCCTACCTGGTCGAGCTGTTCCCGACGCGTATCCGCTACACCTCGATGTCGCTGCCGTACCACATCGGCAACGGCTGGTTCGGTGGCTTCCTGCCGGCGATTTCCTTCGCGCTGGTGGCCGGTACCGGCAACCTCTACTACGGCCTGTGGTACCCGATCATCATCGCGTTGATGACGGTCGTGGTGGGCGGCCTGTTCCTGCATGAAACCAAGGATGTGGACATCACCAAGTAGCGGTGCGCCACACGGTATGACCAAGGGGCCGCGATGCAGATCGCGGCCCTTTTTTGTGTCCTGGGTAGTGCCGGGGGCGGGGCGGGACCCCCGAAAGGCTCCGGCCCCCCGGCGCGGCGGCCCGGCCACGGCCCGCGCAACCCCCGCCCCCCCGCCCGCCGCCCGCCG
>NZ_JBDJNT010000028.1:0-36826 GCF_039674525.1 Stenotrophomonas sp. TWI377 | reverse complement strand
CACCCGATCCCATCCCGAACTCGGAAGTGAAACGCAGCTGCGCCGATGGTAGTGTGGCCTAAGCCATGCGAGAGTAGGTCATCGCCAGGGTTTTTACCCCGAAAACCCCGCCGCTCATGCAGCGGGGTTTTCTTTTATTGCAGGCACCTGGTTTTTGCAGGTATCTGTTTCTCGGAAGAGACCTCTGCTGAGCTGGCGCAACGCGCTGCTCCAACCGTCTCCCTGGTGAAATTAGCGCTGTGGCACCACCCGATCCCATCCCGAACTCGGAAGTGAAACGCAGCTGCGCCGATGGTAGTGTGGCCTAAGCCATGCGAGAGTAGGTCATCGCCAGGGTTTACACCCAAAACCCCGCTGCTCACGCAGCGGGGTTTTTTTTGTCCTTCTCCCAACGGAGGAGAGCGTCTCATTTCACGTGCCACAGCAGATGAGCACGGTCATGCGTATGCGGCCAGTGCGGCGGTAGGTTCTGTGTTTTGGGAATGGTGGCGTCTCCGCTTACATCCTCCGCGAGCGTGAGGACCCCGCAGCGTTCGGTAGGCTCCTCGGCAAATGTCCCCCGGCCGACGCCTGCAGGCGACGCCCTCCTCCTCGATTTTGCCCAGGAGCCTACCGGCCGCTACGGGGCTGCGCGTGCGGTACGCGCACCGCTGACCGGAGCTCGCTTTGCGGCGCCAGTAGTCTGCACACGTGGGTCGCGATGCCCTTGTGGGCGAAATCAAGGCGGAGGCCGTCGCCGCAAGGCGGCGGCCGGGGGGACATTCGCCGGCAAGGGTATCGCGGCCCACCGCCCGGCCAACCTAGCCGCCGCCGCACTTGGAAAGCTGCCGCGCTTCATGCTCGCCACGCGGAGGGGAAAAGAACCAAAAAAAACGGCGCCCCGAAAGGCGCCGTTTTCATGAAGCAAAGATCAGGTCACAGCAACCGCTCAGCGTGCCGACTCCGCGGCCGGCGTCTCAGCGCCCTTGCCCTTCATCATCGCATCGCGAGCCGCCTTGAACGGATTGCCTTCGTACCAGTTCGGCCAACGATCGCCGCCAGCCAGTTCCTTGCCAACCCCATACAGCAGCTGCAGATCCTCAACCGTGCCATCCAGCTTCCAGGTGGCCGGATCGAACTCGTCCTTCGGGCCGTGGTACCGGTGGCTGCCGTAGTCCTCGGCGGCCTTGCGGCCCGCTTCGACACCGCCGTCGCGCAGATCCTCACCCCCGTCTGCATACAGCGCTGGCACCCCCGCCTTGGCGAAGTTGAAGTGATCCGAACGGAAGTAGAAACCGCTCTGCACCGCGGTCTCGCCGTGCAGGGTACGCCCCTGGTTAGCGGCCAACGGCTTGAGGATGTCTTCCAGCTCGGAGCTGCCGAAGCCGGTCACGGTCATGTCCTTGGCACGGCCCGCCACCGACATCGCATCGATGTTGATCACACCGGCGATCTTGTCCAGCGGGAAGGTCGGGTGGCTGACGTAGTACTTCGAGCCCAGCAGGCCGGACTCTTCCAGCGTCACTGCAAGGAACACCACCGAACGCTCCGGTGCCGGCTGCTGGTGCACCATCGCATCGGCGACTTCCAGGATGCCGGCCACGCCGGTCGCATTGTCGACGGCACCGTTGTAGATGGTGTCGCCCTGCTCACCCTCGTGCTTGCCCAGGTGATCCCAGTGCGCCATGTAGAGCACGGCTTCATCGGCCCGCTTGCTGCCCGGCAGGACACCGACCACGTTGCGCGACTTCTTCTCGGCGATGGTGCTCTTCAGATCGAAGGACACCTTGGCCTTCAGCGGCACCGGCTTGAAGCCGCGCTTGCTGGCGTCCTTGTAGGCCTTGTCCAGATCCAGGCCGGCCTCGGCGAACAGCTGGCGTGCCGCCTCGGCGCTCAGCCAGCCCTGTGCGGGCAGACGCGCTTCCGGGTCATCCTTGGCCGGCAGGTCGTACTGCGGGCCGGCCCACGAGTTCTTGACCACGTCCCAACCGTACGATGCACCGGCGGTGTCATGCACGATCAGCGCGGCGGCGGCGCCCTTGCGTGCGGCCTCTTCGAACTTGTACGTCCAGCGCCCGTAATAGGTCATGCGCTTGCCGTCGAACAGCTTCTCGTCGTTGACGTGGAAGCCGGGATCGTTGACGAACATCACGACCGTCTTGCCCTTCCAGTCCTGGCCGGCATAGTCGTTCCACTTCTGCTCCGGCGCATCCACGCCGTAGCCGACGAAGACCAGGTCGCTGGCCTCGACCTTCACGTCCGGCTGGCCGCTGCGGGTACCGATCACCATGTCGGTGCCGAACTTCAGCTCGCGGGTCTTGCCGGCCTGGTCCAGCGTCAACACGGTCGACTCATCGGCCGTGGTCTCGGTCATCGCCACGTCCTGGAACCAGCTGTCGCCGTTGCCGGGCTGCAGGCCGATGCGCTGCATCTGGTCGCGGATGTAATTGACGGTCAGCTCTTCGCCCTTGCTGCCCGGCGAGCGGCCTTCGAATTCATCCGAGGCCAGGGTCTTGACCAGCTCGGCGAAGTCGCCGGCGTTGATCTCGGGCGAGAAGGCATGGCCCGGCGCGGTCGGTGCCGCGTCAGTGGCGGGTGCCGCGGTGGGCGCGGCGGATTCGCCCTTGCACGCGGTCAACGCAGCGGCAGCGGCAAGGCACAACAGAAGTTTGCGGGGCATCATCGGTTCCTGGAACGGGAAAGGCGGGTGCGCACGGCACCAGTCACCACCATATCAATCCTGCGGTGCGGTGTCGGTATCGAAGGGCACGGCCACGGCGCCGCTGACCGGGCCGATGCGGGCAGTGCGGTGTACATACAGGGTGACCTCGCGCTCGAACTGCAGCGACCCGTTGACTGCCGCGTTCGGTCCGATGATCACGCGCGGCTTGCGGCCGGGGGTCAGCGACAGGTTGAAGTTCGGCTTCTTGACCTCGATCCCGCCTTCGACCTGCGAACCCACGCCCACGGTGATGTCGCCGTTGACGGTTTCGATGCCGCGCGCCACGCGCGTTTCGACCAGCCCGATGCTGCCGTTGACCGTTTCCAGCCCGCCGTCGATCTGGGTGCCCCGATCCAGGAAGATGCCGCCGTTGACGGTGTCCACGCCGCCACTGGCAACCACTTCGCGCCCGACCCGCACGCTGCCATTGACCGTGGAAATGCCGCCGGTGCGCGCGCGATCCGCCACGCGGATGCCGCCGTTGACGGTTTCGATGCGACCGGTGACCGCACCTTCGGCGACCTTGATGCCGCCGTTGACCGTCTCCAGATTGCCGTAGCTTTGGCCGGCCTCGGCGGAGATGCTGCCGTTGACCTTTCTGATGTTGTCGCTTGCGAAGGCCGGCGCACAGGGCAGCGTCAGGGCCAGCAGCAGCGGAAGCAGGGAGCGTTTCATGGGAACCTCGATGGTGGAGCGCGGCTGGCAGGCCGCCTGCAGGAATGTCACCATGCATCGTTGCAATCCGCATCTGCCTGAAGTCACTGGAAAGCCCTTGCGCCACAACGCCTTTTCCTCACGCCGGGATAACAATCCGACCGACGGACGCGGTCGCACGCAGTGGCTGACCCCGGCGTTGCGTGCGCTGCTGCTGGCCGTGGCCGTTCTCGGCGCCAGCCCGCTGGCTGCGCAATCCTCCAAGGAAGCCGAACGCAAGCTGCAGAAACTGCGCAGCGAGCTCAAGGGCGTGGCCCAGGAGCGGCGGAATCTGGAAGGTCAGCGCGGGCAGGCGTCGCGCCAGCTGCGCGATGCCGATGAGAAGGTCGCCCGCACCGGGCGCGTGCTGGCCCAGACCGAAACCGCACTGCAGCGCGAAACCCGCGCCATGAACGAACTGCAGGCCAAGCGCGATGCGCTGCAGGCCGGCCTGCAGCAGCAGCGCGCGGAACTGGCCTCGCTGCTGCGCGCGGCGTACCGCATCGGCAACAACGCACCGTTGAAGCTGCTGCTGTCGCAGGACCGTGTCGCCGATGCGAACCGCAGCCTGGCCTATCACCGGTATCTGCAGCGCGAGCGCGCGCAGCGTATCCAGTCACTGACGGCTGATCTCACCGAACTGCAGCGCGTGGAGACGGAAATCGTCGAACGACGCAAGGCACTGGAAGGCACCCGCCAGCAGCAGAAACAGCAGGTTGCCACGCTGGCCGACGATCGTCGCGAGCGGGCGGCCACGGTCGCCTCGCTGGACGAGCGGTACAAAGACCGCAGCGAGCGCGAAAAAGCCCTGGGCCAGGATGCCAAGGCATTGGAAACACTGCTCGCGAATCTGCGTGCGGCCGCCGCCCGTGCCGAGGCCGAGCGCCGTGCTGCCGCGCGACGTGCCGCCGCGGAGAAGGCGGCCGCCGAGAAGGCTGATCGCGCCGCTGCTGCGAGCGGCACGCGCCCGCCGCCGCGCGCGACCAAGACGCCCCCTGCGGTTGCCTCCGCGCCCGCGCCCAAGGTGGGCGGTCTGGGCTGGCCGTTGTCGGGCAATCTGCTCGCCCGCTATGGCGGCAAGCTGCCCGATGGCCGCACCAGCAGTGGCGTGCTGATCGGCGCGCCCGCCGGCAGCACCATCACCGCCGTGGCAGATGGCACGGTGGTGTTTTCCGATTGGATGACCGGTTACGGCATGATCCTGATCGTGGATCACGGCAACGGCTACATGAGCCTCTATGCGCACAACGACACGCTGCTGCGTGATGCCGGCGCCACGGTGAAGAAGGGCGAGGCCGTGGCCAAGGTCGGCAATTCTGGTGGCCAGGGCGTGACCGCGCTGTACTTCGAACTGCGCCGCAATGGACAGCCGGTGGACCCGGGCAGCTGGCTGCAGCGGCGATAAACCGCGCCCAACACGGGGGCGCCGCCAGGCACGGGGTTCAACGGGAATTTATCGTCGCTTCGCGCATAATCGGGCGACGCACCCCCGTGCGTGGTCAACCGTCCCCCGCTCATCCTGGAGTGCTTCATGCGCGTAGCCCGTTCCGCCACCTTGCTGCTGGCCCTGTTGCCCGCGGTGTCCTGGGCGCAGCAGACCGCCGAAGCGCCGGCACGCGGGGCCGATGCGGCCACCACGGAAGAAGCGGTGACCTCACGGGTTCCGTTGGAAGAGATCCGCCGCTACGTCGCCGTCTACAACGCGGTGCGCGCCGCCTATGTGGATCCGGTCGACGACAAGAAGCTGATGCAGTCCGCCATCCGTGGCCTGCTGCTGGACCTGGATCCGCACAGCACCTACTTCGACAAGGAAGACGCCGAAGCCTTCGATGAGCAGGCCAACGGCGCCTACGACGGCATCGGCGTGGAGCTGCAGCAGCAGCCCGACAACAGCAGCCTGAAAGTCATTTCGCCGATCGACGATACCCCGGCCGCACGCGCGGGCATTCTTGCCGGCGATCTGATCATCGCCATCGACGGCAAGCCGATCAGCGCGATCGAAGCCACCGAACCGCTGCGCGGCGTGGCCGGGACCAAGGTCGTGCTCACCCTGGTGCGCGAAGGCAAGCCGAAGCCGTTCGATGTCACCGTCACCCGCGAGACCATTCGCGTCACCAGCGTGCGCAGCAAGATGCTGGAGCCTGGTTATGGCTACATCCGCCTGAGCACCTTCCAGGCCGACACCGGTGCCGATTTCCAGAAGCACGTTGCCCAGCTGCAGCAGCAGGCCGGTGGCAAGCTCAAGGGCTTGGTGCTGGATCTGCGCAGCAACCCGGGTGGCCTGCTCACCGCCGCCGTGCAGGTGGCCGACGATCTGCTCGAGAAAGGCAACATCGTCAGCACCCGCGGCCGCATCTCGATCAGCGATGCCCGTTTCGATGCGACCCCGGGCGATCTGCTCAAGGGCGCGCCGGTCGTGGTGCTCGCCGACGCCGGCTCGGCCAGTGCGTCTGAAGTGCTGGCCGGCGCGTTGCGCGACAACGGCCGCGCGCGCGTGGTCGGCAGCCGCACCTTCGGCAAGGGCTCGGTGCAGACCGTACTGCCGCTGGACAACGGTGACTCGGTGAAGCTCACCACCGCGCGATATTTCACCCCGAGCGGCAAGTCGATCCAGGCCACGGGCATCATCCCCGACGTGCTGCTGCAGCCGGAGAAGCGCGCCGGCGATGACGACCTGCCGGCCAGCCTGACCGATTACAGCGAAGCCACGTTGCCCGGCCACCTGCGCGGTGACGAAGAAGGCACCGAAGGCTACAAGGCCGGTGACGTGCTGCCGGGCGATGGCCCGATCAATGACGCGCTGGCCGAGTTGAAGCAGCCCGGTTCGGTGCTGGCCCGGCAGAAGGCAGAGGCCGCGAAGAAGCCGGCGGCCAAGCCGGCGGCGGCAGCGGCAGCGGTGGCAAAGCCTGCCGATGCAACGGTCAAGCCGGCAGAAACGAAGCCTGCAGAGACCAAGCCGGCAGAGACCAAGCCGGCCGAACAGCCTGCGGCTGCACCGGCTACGCCCGCACCGGCCAAGCCGGAAGCCCCGGCCTCGACGGCACCGATCAAGCCCTGATCGGTAGTGCCGGCCGCTGGCCGGCTCTGCTCGAATCCAACCCTGCGTGGAGCCGGCCAGCGGCCGGCACTACCCGTTGGCCGATCTGTCGGCCGACCCGCTCCCGGTCATGCCCTCAAAACCCATGCCGCTTGCGCAGCCGCCGCGCGATCGCCGCGCGCACATACACGCCATAGCCGAGCCCGAACACGAAGCCGGCGATATGCGCCCACCAGGCCACCATGCCGAAGGTCGGGCCGATGTAGGCGAACACCACCTGCAGCGCCGCCCAGACCCCGATCAGCAGATAGGCGGGGGCGCGGACGAATTCCAGGAACAGGCCCAGCGGGATCACCACGCCCAGCCGCGCGCCTGGGAACAGGGCCAGGTAAGCGCCGATCAAGGCCGACACCGCGCCGCTGGCACCGATGATGATCTGGTCCGGGTTGCCCATGGTGTAGATGGCGGTCAGATTCGAGATCGCCCCGCCCACCAGGAACAGCAGCATCAGCCGCCACGGCCCCAGCACGCGTTCGGCCGGCAGCCCGAAGATCAGCAGGAACACCAGGTTGCCCAGCAGGTGCGACCAGTCCGCGTGCAGGAACAGCGCGGTGAACAGCCGCAGCACGCTGCCGTCCTGCAGGGTCGCCCACCAGTCCAGCGGATGGGTCAGGCCGGTCGAGAGGGCGCCCCAGTCCATCCACAGGCTGCGCCGCGCATCGTCCGGCCGGGAGATCGACCAGAGGAAGGCCACCCACAGCGCGGCGAACAGCAGGGGGGTGGCCCAGCGGTAGGCGGCTTTCTTGCGGGAGGGGGTCGACACGAACATGCGGGCACTAGCCTAGCGCGGAGGCTGACCTGACGGGGATATGTCGCGTTCAGCATGAATAGCCACAAGGGCGACTTACGTTATTGTTTCATTAACCGCTCTCGGTATACTCGCATACGGCGTCGTATGTCGGGAGGGGAATCCGGCGCGTTGTCCTGACCCATCAAGGGGAGGGGCGGCGCAGGCGCGCGTTGCCAACATCACCGCTTTCCGGAGAGAACCAACAATGCATACCGCTTCCACTCTTGCCCGCGTCACCGCCCTGGCCGTCGGCATCGCCGGTGTCCTGGCCGTGGGCCACGTCAACGCTGCCGCCTTCCAGTTGAAGGAAAACAGCGCCAAGGGCCTCGGCCGCGCCTTTGCCGGTTCCGGCAGCGCCGCCGGCGACGCCTCGATCATGGCCGTCAACCCGGCTGGCATGCGCCAGCTCGAAGGCACCCAGATCCAGGGCGACCTGAGCGCGATCAGCTTCTCGGCCAAGTACAAGGGCACCGGCCGCAACGGCGCAGGTCAGCCGCAGACGGGCGGTAACGGCGGCGACGCCGGCATGATCGCCCCGGTTCCGGCCGCGTACTTCCACATGCCGATCGGCGAGCAGGCCCACTTCGGCGTCTCGCTGACCGCCCCGTTCGGTTTCAAGACCGATTATGACAATGGCTGGGTCGGCCGTTACAGCGGTCTGAAGACCGATATGAAGGCCATCGACCTGGGCTTTGCCGCGTCCTACGACGTCAACCCGTACGTGTCCTTCGGCGCGTCCGTGTTCGTCGAGCACCTGACCATCGAGCTGAGCCAGGCTGTCGACTTCGGCGCCCTCTTCGCCGGTCGCGTGCCGGGCTACGCGCCGGGCAGCGCCGATGGCAAGTCGACCGTGAAGGGTGACAACAACGCCGTGGGCTGGACCGTCGGCGGCTTGTTCAGCCCGGACGAGAACACCCACATCGGCATCAGCTACCGCTCCAAGGTCGAGCACAAGATCACCGGCGGCGATGCCAACTTTGATCTGCCCAACGATGGTGGCCGTACGGCGACGATTCTGGCAGCGACGCAGCCGGGCGTGTTCGTCAACACCAGCGGCAAGGCCACGCTGACCCTGCCGGCCTCGGCCACCCTGAGCGTCACCCACAACATCAATGACCGCTGGACCGTCATGGGTGATGTGACCCGCACCGCGTGGTCGACCGCGTTCGACACGGTCACCATCGACTTCGCCTCCAACCAGCCGAACTCGGAGCTGAACTTCGCGTACCGCGACACGACCTTCGTCTCGCTGGGTACCGATTACAAGCTGAGCGACACCGTGACCCTGCGTGGTGGTGTGGCGCTGGACCAGACCCCGACCACCGACGCGCACCGCGACGTCCGCGTGCCGGATACCAGCCGCAAGTGGCTGTCGCTGGGCGTGGGCTGGACCCCGTCGGCGAACACCGAATACAACTTCGGTTACACCCACCTGTTCACCAGCGAGCCGAACATCCTGGTCAAGCCGACCCAGGGCAACCAGGGCAACTCGCTCAACGGCAAGTACAAGGTCCGTGGCGACGTGCTGGCCGCTTCGTTCAACTACAAGTTCTGATCAACGCCTGATCGGTTGAACGCAGCAGCAGAAAACCCCGCGAAAGCGGGGTTTTTTGTTGCGTGCAGAGAATGCGGACCGGATCAGCGCAACTGCCGCGGCGTGGCGTTGAGGCGCTTGCGCATCAGCCGGCGCAGCGCGGTGGGATCGCGGTAGCCCACTCGCTCGGCCACGGTCTCCACCGAGTAGCGGCTGTTCTCGAGCAGGGCGCGCGCCTGGTTCAACTGCACGCTGCGGATCAGGTGCAGCGGCCCTTGCCCGGTCGCCTTGCCCACCTGTCGCGACAGCGTGCGCGTGGACATGCCGGCATGCGCGGCGAGCGCGCCGACGCTGACCGTGGCCGGCAGGGTAGCTTCGATATGCGCGGTGAGCGAGGCGATCAGCGCGTTGCCCTGCGCCATCATCGCCGGGACCATGAACGGCGATTGCAGCTGCCGACGATCCAGCAGCAGCGCCCTCGCCACCGCATCGGGAAGCGCCGGGCCAAAGCGTTGCCGGAGCAGGTACAGCATCAGATCGGTGTGCCCGAGCGCAGCACCGGCCGTGATCAGCGGCGCGTCGTCGATCACCATGCGGTCTGGATCGACCTGGCACTCCGGCGCTTGCCGCTGCAACGCGCCGGCCAGCCACCAGGTGGTGGTCACGCTGCGCCCGGTCAGCAGCCCGGCGTTGTGCAGCAGGAAGACAGAGGCACAGGAGGCCGCGACACGCCCGCCCGCCGCCACGTGCGCGCGCAGCGCCCGCACCACCCCCGGGATGTCGGGCTCACCCAGCCGCTGTGCGATGGCGTCGGGATCCTCCACGCCCAGCCCTGGCACGATCCAGCACGCCTGCGCATCGGCCACGCGTGGCATCGGCGCGGCACGCAGCTGCAGGTGCGTTCCCAGGCGGACAGCGCTGCGCGCCGGGCTGCAGACCTGCCAGCGCGGCACCGGCAGCCCCAGGCGCGGGGCGAGGGTGGCGGCCGTGGTGAGGATGTCCAAGGTAAGCGCGACGCTGGAGGCGAACGCACCCGGCAGGACGATGACAGTGAAATCATGCATTGGCTGATTGTGCACGAAAGATGTCGGATCGGCCGATGTCGCGCGGTGTGGCGTTCGGCTCCAATGGAGGCCCCTTACGCAACCGGTCGATCCGCATGCCCAACATCACCCTCACCCTTCCCGCCAACGCGTTCGACGCCGCTACCCGGCAACGCCTGCTGCAGGCGGTGCATGACGCCGCCGTCCGCGCCAGCGGCCTGGGTACCGAACCAGCTCAGCAGCGGCTGTGCTGGGTGATGCTGCAGGAACTCGCGGCCGGCCACTGGCTGTGTGGTGGCCTGGATATCGGCGCACGCGGCATTCCTTGCCAGGTCGAGGTGCGGATTCCGCAGGGCGTGCTGGATGCGCAGCAACGCGCCGACTACGCGCTGCACCTGCACGACGCCATCGCCGGTTGCGTGGCACCGGGCGATCCGCGCGTGCTGCTGAGTTCGATCGTGATGACCGATATCGCCGATGGCCACTGGGCGGCCAACGGCCGACTGTGGCACTTGAACGACTTCGTGCAGGCGGCCGGTTACGCGCATCTGCAATCGCAGGTCGCATCGACATGATCACGCGCGCCGCGCGGCCGGAACGATGAACACTGGAATGACATCCAGCACGACGTACAATCCCCGCCCGGACTGCGCCCTGCCGTCCCGTGCTTACTGACAAGGATCTGTATATGTCGTCTCTGCTGCTGCGCTCCACGCTCGCCATTGGTCTGGCCGGTCTCTCGCTGCCTGCCATTGCCGCGCCGGAGTTCGCTGCCTGTTTCACGTTGACCCCGGGCCTGTCCTGGTCCAACGCCGATGAAACGCTGACCATCGAAAAAGTCACCTTCGCCGGCCAGACTGCCCTCAAGGTGCACAGTGCCGGTGGTGGCATCGGGATGGCCACGTTCCATGACATCAGCGGCCGCCAGCTGCTGGGCCAGGAGCGTTACAGCATGTCCAGCGACGGCCCCACGCGGACCGACACCTTCAAGCCGGCGCCGACGTTCCCGCAGAGCGCCAAGCCGGGCGATCGTTTCGAGCTCACCGGCGCGGGCGAGCGCACCAACCATGTCGACGAAACCGTCGAGCCGATCGACTACGATGGCTTTTCCGATTACACCTTCGTCGGTTTCGAGAACATTGAAGCGGATGTCGACAACCAGCCGCGCACGTTCAAGGACACCTGCCACGTCACCGCGACCTTCGAAGACGGCCGCATCGAGGCGTGGTACGCCGCCGGCTTCGGCCGCATCAAGTTTGAGCGCTACATGGGTAACGAGCTGCTGATGCAGGACCAGATCGAGTCCATCGAAAGCCCGTGATCCGGGCCGCTGGCCGGCAACGCCAAGCGCGTGCCGGGCCCCACAAAAAACCCCGCTTTCGCGGGGTTTTTCGTTTGCTGCATGACGCCGGAGATCAGTCGCCCAGGGTCAGCAGCGAGGCATTGCCACCGGCCGCCGTGGTATTCACGGTGACGGTCTTTTCGGTGGCGAAGCGCAGCAGGTAGTGCGGGCCGCCGGCCTTGGGGCCGGTGCCGGACAGGCCCTGGCCGCCGAACGGTTGCACGCCGACCACCGCGCCGATCTGGTTGCGGTTGACGTACACGTTGCCGACGTTGATGCGCGAGGAAATGCGGTCGACGGTTTCATCGATGCGCGAATGCACGCCCAGGGTGAGGCCGTAGCCGGTGGCGTTGATCTGGTCGATCACCGCATCCAGCTGGTCGCCCTTCCAGCGGATCACGTGCAGCACCGGCCCGAAGATCTCCTTGTGCAGCTGGTCCAGGTTCTTCAGTTCGTACGCACGCGGCGCGAAGAAAGTGCCATGCGCGGCGGCTTCGTCGAGTTCGGCCGCGGCGATCAGGCGCGCTTCCTTCTCCATACGCACGGCGTGGTCCTGCAGGATCTGCAGCGCGTCGGCATCGATCACCGGGCCCACGTCGGTGGACAGCAGGCCCGGGTCGCCGACCTTCAGTTCGGCCATCGCACCGGACAGCATGGTCATCACCTTGTCGGCGATGTCGTCCTGCACGAACAGCACGCGCGCGGCCGAGCAACGCTGGCCGGCCGAGGTGAACGCCGAACCGATGGCGTCCTTGACCAGCTGTTCCGGCAGCGCCGAGGAGTCGGCGATGAAGGCGTTCTGGCCGCCGGTTTCGGCGATCAGCACGCCGATGGCGGCATCGCGGGCGGCCATCGCGCGGTTGATCGCACGGGCGGTGTCGGTGGAGCCGGTGAAGGCCACGCCGGCCACGCGCGGGTCGGCGGTCAATGCGGCACCGACGGTCGCGCCGTCGCCCGGCAGGAACTGCAGCACGCCTTCGGGCACGCCGGCGTCGAGCAGCAGCTTCACCGCGTAGTAGCCGATCAGGTTGGTCTGCTCGGCCGGCTTGGCGATCACGCTGTTGCCGGCGGCGAGCGCGGCGCTGACCTGGCCCAGGAAGATCGCCAGCGGGAAGTTCCACGGGCTGATGCAGACGAACACGCCGCGGCCATGCAGCTGCAGTTCGTTGGATTCACCGGTCGGGCTGGGCAGCTTTTCGGCGTGGCCGAACTGCTCGCGCGCCTGCTTGGCGTAGTAGCGCAGGAAGTCGACCGCTTCGCGCACTTCGGCGATGCCGTCGGGCAGGCTCTTGCCGGCTTCCTTGACGCACAGCGCCATGAACTCGGGCATGCGCGCTTCCAGCTGGTCGGCGGCGTGTTCCAGGATCGCCGCGCGGCTGGCGGCCGGGGTGCGGTTCCAGGACGGCTGCGCGGCCACGGCATTGGCCAGCGCCTTCTCGACGGTGGCGCTGTCGGCGGGCTGCCACTGGCCCACTACCTGGCGCGTGTCGGCCGGGTTGGTCACGTTCAACAGTGCGCCGGTCGGGTTGGCACCCGGCACCAGCGGCGCGGCGTGCCACGGCTTCACGGCGGCGTTGAGCTGCTCGGCCAGGGCGCGCAGATCGTTGTCGTTGGCGAGATTGACGCCCATGGAGTTCTTCCTGTCATGGTTCTGGCTGCGCAGCAGATCGACCGGCAGCGGGATTTTCGGATGCGGGATGGACGCGAACGAGGAGACCACTTCGACCGGATCGCGGATCAGGTCGTCGATGGCCACGTTCTCGTCGGTGATGCGGTTGACGAAGCTGGAATTGGCGCCGTTCTCGAGCAGGCGACGCACCAGGTACGGCAGCAGGTCTTCATGCGAACCGACCGGCGCATACACGCGGCACGGCACGTTCAGACGGTCGGCCGGCACCACTTCGGCATACAGGTCATCGCCCATGCCGTGCAGCTTCTGGTGCTCGTACTGGCCGCCCCTGGCGATCGCCTGCACCGCCGCGATGGTGTGCGCGTTGTGGGTGGCGAACATCGGGTAGATCGCATCGCTGTGCGTGAACAGACGCTTGGCGCAGGCCAGGTAGGAGACGTCGGTGTTCTGCTTGCGGGTGAACACCGGGTAGGCCGGCAGGCCGTCGATCTGCGCGCGCTTGATCTCCGCATCCCAGTACGCGCCCTTGACCAGGCGCACCTGCAGGCGGCGACCGATGCGACGGGCCAGGTCAGCCAGGTAGTCGATCGTGTACGGGGTGCGCTTCTGGTAGGACTGCACGACCACACCGAAGCCTTCCCAGCCGGCCAGCGAGGCATCGCTGACCACGGTTTCAATGATGTCCAGCGACAGTTCCAGGCGGTCGGTTTCTTCGGCGTCAACGGTGCAGCCGATGCCGTATGACTTGGCCAGCTGCGCCAGTTCCAGCACGCCCGGCACCAGGTCGGCCATGACGCGTGCGCGCTTGGCGTGCTCGTAGCGCGGGTACAGCGCGGAGAGCTTGATCGAGATGCCCGGTGCCGAATTGACGTCGCCATCGGGACGGCCGCCGCGGGCCTTGTGGTCGCCGCCGATCGAGTGGATCGCGCGACGGTAGTCTTCCAGGTAACGCTTGGCGTCCTTCATGGTCAGCGCACCTTCGCCGAGCATGTCGAACGAATAGCGGTAGCTGGCGTTGTCGCCCTTGTGCGAGCGCGACAGCGCTTCGTCGATGGTGCGGCCCATGACGAACTGGTGGCCCATGATCTTCATCGCCTGGCGAACGGCCAGGCGGATCACCGGCTCACCCACGCGGCCGATCAGGCGCTTGAACGCGCCCGGCACATCGGCGCGGGTGGCATCGTTGATCTGGACCAGGCGGCCGGTCAGCATCAGGCCCCAGGTGGAGGCGTTGACCAGCACCGAGTCGCTGCCGCCCATGTGCTTCTTCCAGTCGGCATCGCCGAGCTTGTCGCGGATCAGCTTGTCGGCGGTCTCCTGGTCCGGAATGCGCAGCAGTGCTTCGGCCACGCACATCAGCAGCACGCCTTCTTCGCTGCCCAGATCGTACTGGCGCATGAAGGCTTCGATCGCGCCCTGGTCCTGGGCACGCACGCGCACGCGCTTGACCAGGTCGGCCGCAGTGGCCTGCACCTTGGCCTGCTCGGCGGCCGGCAGGCGTGCCTGCTCGAGCAGCTCGCGCACATGGGTGGCCTCGTCCTTCAGCCAGGCATCGGTGATCGCCTGGCGGAACGCGTTGGGGACGGCCGGCAGCTCGGGGGACAGCAGCGGCGGGCGGGCGGCGCCGGACGATGCCGGGGCAGGGGGAAGGACAGAGGATGCAGTCATGCCGGTCGGCTCGTGGAGAACTTGACCATTTTAATCGTTTTCTGGGGGAGTCAAGGGCTTTTCGTGGTCGCGCCCATGCGGCGCATCGCCTTTCATACAGGGGGATTCGGCGGATTCGACCCGCCCGCCATTTATTGTGCTGTTTTCGTCAAAACGGCCGCCGCAGGCAATGCTGTATTGCAACATTCCTGAAACTGTGAATGGACCCTTGCTACTCGCTGGAGAGCGGGGCTACCATCGAGACGTTTCCCGCGGCAGGAAAAAACGCGGTTGCGACATGATCGAGGTGCTCATCGCTCCGGACGGATCAGGGACGCAACTGCGGCTGCGCCCCCCACGGGCGCTCGATGCCCGGCAGTTCGTCCTGTTGTTTGCGGTGTTGGCGGGGGTGATGTGGCTGGCGGCTGGCCTGGGCTGGTTCACCGGCAATGTATTCGCCCCCGTGTTTGCTCTGCTGTACAGCGTGTTGCTGGCAGTGGCGCTGCGCACGGTGTGGCGCAGTGGAGAACGGCAGGAAGAGATCCGGGTAGTGCCGGCGTGTGTGGAAGTGATTCCCGCACCCGGGCATTCGCCGGTGTTCAGCGCCCACCCGCACTGGGTGAGGCTGATCGCCGACGAGCGCAGAGTCCGGCTGGCATCCAGCGGTCGGCAGGTGGACGTGGGGAGTTTCCTCGCACCGGCCGAACGCCAGGTACTGGCTCAGAAACTAGAAGGCTTGCTCGCGGCCAATGACGGCCGCAACCGACGACGCTAAGGGTCTAGGCAATGAAGCAATGCAGAAAGTGGGGCAGGACGTTCGGGAAGTCAGTGTTGAGCGGGGTCGCGCTGCTGGCGCCGGCGATGGCGTGGGCCCAGGCGGCCGACCCCAAACCGTGGCAATTGAACATGGGCAAGGGCGTGACCCAGAGCTCGCGGTTGGCGTGGGAGTCCAACCTGTTCTCGCTGTGGGTCTGTACCGTGATCGGGGTGCTGGTGTTCGGCGCGCTGTTCTACGCGATCTTCAAATTCCGCAAATCCAAGGGCGCGGTGGCCGCCACCTTCAGCCACAACACCAAGGCCGAGGTCATCTGGACGGTGATCCCGGTGATCATCCTGGTGGTGATGGCCTGGCCGGCCACGGCCAATCTGATCAAGTTCTACGACACCCGCGATTCGGAAATGACCGTCAAGGTCACCGGGTATCAGTGGATGTGGAAGTACGAATACCTCGGCGAGAACGTCAGCTTCACCAGCCGCCTGGACCGTGAGTCCGACCGGGTCCGCCAGAGTGGCGTGGTGCCGACCCGGGACAGCCATCCGCATTACCTGCTGGATGTCGACAACCGCCTGGTGCTGCCGGTCGATACCAAGGTGCGCTTCGTGATCACCTCCGACGACGTCATCCACGCATGGTGGGTGCCGGCGCTGGGCTGGAAGCAGGATGCGATTCCCGGCTTCATCAACGAAGCCTGGACCAACATCGAACAGGTCGGCGTGTACCGCGGCCAGTGCGCCGAGCTGTGTGGCAAGGATCACGGTTTCATGCCGATCGTGGTCGAGGCGGTCTCCAAGGAGGATTACCAGACATGGCTGGCCTCCAAGAAGCCTGCGCCGGCCCCTGCGCCGGAGGCCGCTCCGGCGCCCGCGCCGGCTGCCCCGGCCGAGGCCACCCCGGCACCGGCACCGGCCAGCGAGCCTGCCGCGGCAGCAACAGACAGCAACGCCTGAAATCGAGCCGCGTCCGCCAGCCGGCGGATGCGGGTACCACCGGATACAGTGAGGTGTAGTTGCGATGGCGCATTCCGCAGTTGACCACGACGGGCATCACGGGCATCAGCAGGGGTTCTTCGAGCGTTGGTTCTTCTCGACCAACCACAAGGACATCGGCACGCTCTACCTGCTTTTCAGCTTCATCATGTTCATCATCGGTGCGGCGATGAGCGTGATCATCCGCGCTGAGCTGGCGCAACCGGGCCTGCAGTTCGTCAAGCCCGAGTTCTTCAACCAGATGACCACCGTGCATGCGCTGGTGATGATCTTCGGTGGCGTGATGCCGGCCTTCGTCGGCCTGGCCAACTGGATGATCCCGCTGCAGATCGGCGCGCCGGACATGGCGCTGCCGCGCATGAACAACTGGTCGTTCTGGCTGCTGCCGGTGGCCTTCAGCCTGCTGCTGCTGACCCTGTTCCTGCCCGGCGGTGCACCGGCCGGTGGCTGGACGCTGTACCCGCCGCTGTCGCTGCAGGGTGGCTACAACGTGGCCTTCAGCGTGTTCGCCATCCACGTGGCCGGCATCAGCTCGATCATGGGCGCGATCAACATCATCGCCACCGTGCTCAACATGCGTGCGCCCGGCATCGATCTGCTGAAGATGCCGATCTTCTGCTGGGCCTGGCTGATCACCGCCTTCCTGCTGATCGCGGTGATGCCGGTGCTGGCCGGTGCGGTGACGATGCTGCTCACCGACAAGTTCTTCGGCACCAGCTTCTTCAACGCCGCCGGTGGCGGTGACCCGGTGATGTACCAGCACATCTTCTGGTTCTTCGGGCACCCGGAGGTCTACATCATGATCCTGCCGGCGTTCGGCGTGGTCAGCGAGATCATCCCCACCTTCAGCCGCAAGCCGCTGTTCGGTTACCAGGCCATGGTCTACGCGATCGCCGCGATCGCCTTCCTGTCCTTCATCGTATGGGCCCACCACATGTTCACCGTGGGCATGCCGCTGGGCGGCGAGATCTACTTCATGTTCGCCACGATGCTCATCTCCATCCCGACCGGGGTGAAGGTGTTCAACTGGGTCAGCACCATGTGGCGCGGCTCGCTCACCTTTGAAGCGCCGATGCTGTGGGCGGTGGCCTTCGTGATCCTGTTCACCATCGGCGGGTTCTCCGGCCTGATGCTGGCGATCGTGGTGGCCGATTTCCAATACCACGACACTTACTTCGTGGTCGCCCATTTCCACTACGTACTGGTCACAGGTGCGGTGTTCGGGTTGATCGCCGCGGTGTATTACTGGTGGCCGAAATGGACCGGCCGCATGTACAGCGAGACCTGGGCCAAGGTGCACTTCTGGTGGTCGATCGTGTTCGTGAACCTGCTGTTCTTCCCGCAGCACTTCCTCGGCCTGGCCGGCATGCCGCGACGCATCCCGGATTACAGCGTGGCCTTCGCGGACTGGAACCTGATCAGCTCGATCGGCGCGTTCGGCATGTTCGTCACGCCCTTCATGATGGCCGCGATCCTGTGGCACTCGCTGCGTCACGGCGCGAAGGCCGCCGACCGCTGCTGGGAAGGCGCACGGGGCCTGGAGTGGACGATTCCCTCGCCCGCACCGGCGCATACCTTCACCACGCCGCCGACCATCCGTCCGGGTGATCTGGCCCATGACGACATCACCCATTGAGGCCGCTCATGACCAGCACAACCCGCACGCCGGATGAGCAGGCCCTGCAACGTCGCCGCGCGCATCGCACCGCGTGGGCGGTCGGGATCGTCGCGCTGATGGTCTATGGCGGCTTCATCCTCAGCGGGGTGATCGGGCGATGAGCGATCCGCGCCCGGCACCCGCGCGTCATGCGGGCCTGCCCCGCCTGATCGGGGTGGCGCTGGCGGTGTTCGTGCTGACCTTCTCGCTGGTGCCGCTGTACCGCATCGCCTGCGAGAAGGTGTTCGGTGTGCGCCTGGAGCGTGGCCCCGGCGCGGCGGCAGGCACTGCAGCCGCCACCGGCAAGCGCACGGTGCGGGTGGAGTTCGATGGCGGCGTGAATTCCAAGTTGCCGTGGGCGTTCCATCCCGAACAGCTGACGATGGACGTGGTGCCCGGCGAGCTCAACGAGGCGCTCTATTACGCGCGTAACGACAGCGATCGCGCGCTGGTCGGCAGCGCCGTGCCGTCGGTGGCACCGGCCAAGGCATCGGGCTACTTCAGCAAGACCGAATGCTTCTGCTTCACCGCGCAGACCCTGCAGGCCGGCGAGAAACGCGACATGCCGGTGCGCTTCATCGTCGATCCCGACCTGCCGGCCAACATCACCACGATCACCCTGTCCTACACCTTCTACAAGAACGACGCCTTGTCCGCGCAGCTGGCTCCGGCCAGCCTGCCGACCGGCGCGCGTGCAGCTCCCTGATCCGGACCGGACCCAAGACCATGGCCCAGCAAAGCCCCGATGCGAACGTGTACTTCGTGCCCACGCACAGCAAATGGCCGTTCATCGGTTCCATTGCGATGATGGTGACCATGGTCGGCGTGGCCAGCTGGCTCAACGATTCCGGCTGGGGCAAGTGGACCTTCTACGCCGGCATCGCGATGCTGGTGCTGACCCTGTTCTGGTGGTTCAGCGACGTGGTGCGCGAATCGCAGGCCGGCAGCTACAACCGCCAGGTGGATGGCTCGTTCCGGATGGGGATGGTGTGGTTCATCTTCTCCGAAGTGATGTTCTTCGGCGCGTTCTTCGGGGCGCTGTTCTACACCCGCAACCTGGGCCTGCCGTGGCTGGGCGGCGCGGGCGACGGCGTGATGACCAATGAGCTGCTGTGGGACGGCTATTCGGCGGCGTGGCCGACCAATGGCCCGGGTGCGATCGGCGGCCATTTCCAGACCATCCCGGCCTGGGGCCTGCCGCTGATCAATACGCTGATCCTGCTCACCTCCGGCGTCACCCTCACCATCGCGCACCACGCGCTCAAGGCCGGTCACCGCCGCCAACTCCTGGTCTGGCTGGGCATCACCGTGCTGCTCGGCGTGGGCTTCCTCACCCTGCAGGCGGAGGAGTACATCCACGCCTACAAGGAACTCAACCTCACCCTGGGTTCGGGCATCTACGGCTCGACCTTCTTCATGCTCACTGGTTTCCACGGCGTGCACGTGCTGCTGGGCACGGTCATGTTGGCGGTGATGTGGCTGCGCTCGTCGAAGGGGCATTTCACCCGCGACAACCACTTCGGTTTCGAAGCGGCCGCGTGGTACTGGCACTTCGTCGACGTGGTGTGGCTGATGCTGTTCCTGTTCGTGTACGTGCTGTAGCGTCGGTGCGACCTCCTGCCGCATCGACGCCGGTGCGGCCTCAGCCGCCGATGCCGTGGGGCTTGATCCAACCGCTGTAGATGCCGATGACCACCAGCACGATCAGCGCCACCGATACCGCGATGCGGCGGGTGAGGGCATTGACGGTGCGCTTGGTCTGGCCGCGATCGACCAGCAGGTAATACAGCCCGGCGCCCAGATTCCAGACGATGACGATCAGAAACGCGATTACCAGCAGGGTCTTCAACGAATCATTCATGCGCGGCTCGATGGCGTGGCGGGTGCGCCTATATCACCGCGTTTTGCCGGCGTTGTCATGATGCGCAAGCACACACGCCTGATCGGCTGGATTGCCGCGGTGCTGGTCATCCTCGCGTTCTGCCAGCTGGGCCGCTGGCAACTGCAGCGCATGCACGACAAAGAGGCGTTGCTGGCCCAGCAGGTGCCCGCCCGCGCGCAGTCGCTCACGCTGCGCCAGGCCCAGGCCGCCCCGCCGCTGCTGCGCTGGGTGGACGACCACGGCCGCGTCCTGCCGGGCACGATCCTGCTCGACAACCAGACCCGCGAAGGCCGCGCCGGCCTCAAGGTGTATCAGCCGTTCCAGAGTGATGAAGGCGTACGCGTGCTGGTCGATCTGGGCTGGCTGCCGATGCCGCCGGATCGTGTCATCCCATCGATCACACCGCTTACCGGCCATACGGCCATCCGCGGCCTGCTGGCGCCGTCACCGGCCACCGGGCTGGCCCTGGGGCCGGCGCTGTCGCCCGCGCCACAGCCGCACGTGTGGCTGGCCAGCCGGATGCCACCTGACGACATGGCGCGCGCGCTGTCGCTGCCGCCGGGCAGCCTTGGCGCGCGCGTGCTGCGGTTGGATCCGGCGCTGCCAGGCGGCTACGCGCGCGATCTGGAGCTGCTCCCCAATACCCTGCCGCCCAGTCGCCATCTGGGCTACGCCGTGCAATGGTTCGGACTGGCGTTGACCGTGCTGGTGGTCGCGCTGGTCCTGGAATTCCGTCGCCATCGCCGCCGGCGTGGCACTCCCCGGCGCTGACCGGCTCAACATGAGAAAATGCCGCCCATGAATGCCACTTCCCCGGCCCGGCTGCCGTCCCGTTCACGCGGCCGCTGGACCCTGATCGCGTTGTTCGGCGTGTTCTTCGGCGCCATGGCGCTGGCGGGCGTGCTGCGCTTCTCCGGCTGGCAGCCGACCTCGCACCGGAATACCGGGGAGTTGCTGCAGCCGCCGGCCGATCTGCGCGCGCTGCCGCCCACCTTGGCCAATGGTCAGCCATACCCGTGGAACCCCAACGATCGCACCTGGCGGATCCTGGTGGCCCCGTCTGCCAGCTGTACCAGCGAGTGCGTCACTTTGTCGCAGGGATTGGGCAAGGTGTGGCAGCTGTTCGGCCATAACGCCGATAATGTCGAGATCCTGTGGCTGGGCACGCCGCCGGCCGAGGTCCAGGGCATGCCCGCACTGCGCGCGCTGCGCGCCCAACCGGACCTGCGTGCTGCGTTGCCCGCCGTGGATGACGCCGCCGGCACGCCTGTGTATGTGATCGATCCCAATGGATTCGTGATCATGCGGTACGCGCCGGGATTCGATATGGCCGGTCTGCGCAAAGACCTGGCCACGCTGCTGAAACTGAAGTGAGTTCCGTTTAGATGAGCCTCTCCGCACGCCCGGTGCTGCACCGCAATTTCCACCGTCTGGCGTGGTTTGCGCTGATCATGACCGCCAGTACGATCATGTTCGGTTCGTTCGTGCGTCTGTCCGATGCGGGCCTGAGCTGCCCGGACTGGCCGACCTGCTATGGCCGTGTCACCTGGCCGCAGCACGCCGAGGAAGTGATCGGCCACGAGGCCGCCAAGATCCGCCCGCTGGAAACGCACAAGGCGTGGCGCGAGCAGGTGCACCGTTTCCTGGCCGGTGCACTCGGCATCGAGATCCTCACCCTGGCGCTGCTGGCCACGCGCCGCCGTCGCTGGGGCAGCACCGCGGTGATCACCGCCTGTGTGCTGGTGGCGACCGGCATACCGCTGTACATGATGGGGATGCACGTCCCCGCGAGCATCATCGCCTTGATCGGCGAGGCGATCCTGCTGATCGCCGCACTGCGCTGGACCAACATCGACCTGGCCCGCGCCGCATTGCTGACGCTGGCGGTGGTGATCTTCCAGGCGCTGCTCGGCATGTGGACGGTCACCTGGCTGCTCAAGCCGATCGTGGTGATGGGCCATCTGCTCGGCGGCATGCTGATGTTCGGCCTGCTGGTGTGGATGGCGTGGCGTGCCACGCACATGCCGATCACCCTGGCCGAAGCGCCCAAGCTGAAGTGGCTGATCCGCGCCGGCGTGGCCGTGCTGGTCGCACAGATCGCCCTCGGCGGCTGGGTCAGCGCCAACTACGCCGCACTCGCCTGCGGTGGCGGCAGCGCCTCGCTAGACAACTTCCCGCGCTGCGTCAGCCAGTGGTGGCCGACGCATGACTTCAAGGAAGGCTTCACCCTGTGGCGCGGCATCGGCGTGGATTACGAAGGCGGGGTGCTCGATGGCGCCTCGCGCATTGCCATCCAGATGGCGCACCGCATGATGGCGATCGTGGTCGCCGTGTACCTGCTGTGGCTGTCGGTGCGCCTGTTCCGACTGCCGAGCATGCGCGGCTGGGCGAGCGCCCTGGGTCTGCTGGTGGTGCTGCAGATCACCCTGGGCATCCTCAACGTGAAGCTGGCGGTGCCGCTGGAAGTGGCCGTCGCGCACAGCGGGGGCGCCGTGGCGCTGCTGTTCGTGCTGGTGACGTTGCTGGCGCGCCTGCGCGCGCCGGATGCCGAGGGCGGCAAGGCCAGCGCGGCCTCCCCTGCCGTGCAGGCGGGCTGACGGCATGGCCAGTTACCGTCAGTACTGGGATCTGACCAAGCCCAAGGTCGTCGCGCTGATCGTGTTCACCGCGCTCGTCGGCATGTTCCTGGCCATCCCCGGGGTGCCGACCGCGCAGCAGGCGCTGGACGGCGCACTCGGCTTCCTCGGCATCTGGCTGGCCGCCTCGGCTGCTGCGGCGATCAACCAGCTGCTGGATGCGCGCATCGATGCACAGATGGCGCGCACCTCGTGGCGCCCGCTGGTGGTGGGCAAGGTCAAGCCGTGGCAGGTGCTGGTGTTCGCCGGCCTGCTGATCGCGCTGTCGATGACGATCCTGGTGGTCTGGGTCAACGTGATCACTGCCGTGCTGACCTTCGCCTCGCTGATCGGGTACGCGGTGATCTACACCGTGTACCTCAAGCGCGCGACCTCGCAGAACATCGTCATCGGCGGCCTCGCCGGCGCCACCCCGCCGATGCTCGGCTGGGCGGCGATCACCGGCATGCAGGGCCCATGGGACTGGGCCTACGCGTCGCTGCTGGTGCTGATCATCTTCATCTGGACCCCGCCGCACTTCTGGGCGTTGGCGATCTTCCGCCGCGAGGATTACGCCAAGGCGGAAATCCCGATGCTGCCGGTGACCCATGGTGTGGCGTACACCCGCAAGTCGATCATGGTCTATTCGATCGCCCTGGCCATCGTCAGCCTCCTGCCGGTCGTGTTCGGCATGAGCGGCATGTTCTACCTCGGCGGTGCGATCGTGCTCAACGCGGTCTTCCTCTGGTACGCCTGGCGCATGCTGAATCCGCCGGATGAACTGTTCTCGATGAAGATGTTCGGCTACTCCATCGTCTACCTGATGGCGCTGTTCGCCTTCCTGATGGTGGACCACTGGATGCTGCCCTGGTTGCAGTGATTCCCAAGCGGCTACCTACGGGATGATGGAAGGCAACAAGGGGCCTCTCGATTGATGGCCCGCACTGAGCTGGCACATCAAATGCCCACCTCCGACAGCGCCGCACCTCAGGGAATCGCAGCGCAGATCATCGTTGTGCGAGAGATTGGCACAGTCGACAAGAATTTAGGTGCTGTGGATCATCAAGTATCTGCAATCTCGCTTGGATGCCGGCCATTAGATGACGTTTGCCCTACCATTTTCGAGAGTTCGTGAATAAGCATAGGTGTGCGGTGCGCTTGGCAAGATCTATATTTGTTCGGCGCTGATATCATTCTCTTCATTTGAGCGCTCAGCTGCTTTGTGCCGTCGATCTTGGCGATCAAGTCCAGATACTCTAAGACTCTCAAAACCTCATAGTTTGAAGAGAATTTTCTTTGCCTGACGCTACTTTCAAAGCTCTCAGTGGGTAGCTGAAGCTGGAAAATTTCTGCGGCCAGGCATCGCCACCGTGTAATTAAGCTCGTTGCATGAACTGATGCTTTTTCGCCTTTGCGAAATCTTGACTTCTCTAGCCTCAAGCCACGCATCACTTCAAGCGCTTCCGACTTAGTAGCATCATCAAGAGGTAGGGTTTTAATTAGCTCGTTGAGGCCGAAGACTGCAAGCCCTAATTGGGCAGAGTTTTTGATCAGAATGTCTCGGGAAATGCAGTAGACGAAATCAGACTGCCACCCGTGGAGTTCTTGGCGCGGAACTGGAGATAGTGAGTAGCGCAACGCATCCTTGCACTTGGCAATCTCAGCTGCTGATGGACTAACGAATGGGGCCTCTTGCAAGAATATCTTAAAACTAGCCTGATCGTCCCAAATTATTCTGGCCTCATGCTTCAAATGTTGCACGAAAAGTGAACCCTTTTTCGCCATAAATGAAATTTGGCTAGGGGAGAGTGTGGAGCAGCTATAGCCAATGCTGGAAAACTGGCGAGCAATCTTTGCTCTACTCCAAGAGCCGTCCATTATTATCAATAGGTCGCGATCACTATGCTCGTCGGACTCATTTCTGGATGTTGAGCCAAATTCAGCAATTGCCTTCATTAATCACGCCTCATAATTCTGCCAGCGACTTCAGTTAAAGCCATAGTGAAGAATAGGGGGCCAAGCAATGCCTCCAGAGAAACCACGAGTCTCCCAATTTCGGTCTTTGGCGTCACGTCCCCAAAGCCAACGGTGCTTACAGTTACGCAGGTGAAATATAATGCTTGTAGAAAAGTTGAAACTTGGCCTTGGCCGAATATCTCATTTCTAAAAATGAAGTTTATTAAAACCGCGGCCGATGTTAGTAGGGAGAATGCCGCAAGAATTCGCCAGGTTTTTTGCCCGTATCCCGATATGGCGTCGTGAAGCATGCTTTGACTATATAGTACGGTCTTCCATAAACTAAAATTCTTTCTAATCTCTCGTGCTATCTGGTTCCTTTCGGCCACTCGCATTCTATAGAGGCTGTTTCTCGCGTAGGATGGTTGACTTGTAGCGAGAGAGTTTCTGTAGAGCGCGTGGAACCAGCCAATGGCAATATTGCTATCGCTTCTTAAGTCAAAGTTGTTTTTAAATTGTTCAGGATCAATTAGGCACTCACTTGCTTTTGCCTTATACATATTGCACGCAGTGAACGAGCAGTCTGTGAATTCACAATTGATGAACTCAGTCCCTATGAATAAGCAGTCGATGAAATCGCAGTTTGTAAAGGACACGCCCTTAACTATTGTCTTCGACAGCGATGATCTCTGAATGGTCGCTTCTTTGATCCTGCGTAACGCTGGGGTACTGGGATCAAATTCCTGTGGGTAATAGAGGAATTCCTTCCATCCGTGGTCTTTGATGTGTGAAAGCAGTGCTTCTTCGGACTCTAATCGTCGGCCTTCAATATTGAAGTTTGCTGCGCTTCGTTTACTTCCCATGCGATCCAGGTCCTTGATCTGATGGTTGAACTATAGAGGAGCAGCTTAATCACGCGCATAGCGCTGCGCGATCATCGCGCAGACGATCAACTGGATCTGGTGGTAGATCATGATCGGCAGCACGATCGCACCGAGGCTGCCGCCGGCGAACAGCACCTTGGCGATCGGCACGCCGGTGGCCAGGCTCTTCTTCGAGCCGCAGAACAGGATGGTGATCTCGTCTTCGCGGTTGAAGCCCAGCCGGCGTGCGATGAAGCGGATCAGCGGCATCGCGATGCCGAGTAGTACCGCCGCCACCACGGCCACGCTGAGCAGCGACAACAGCGGCGTCTTGCTCCACAGCCCTTCGCTGACCGCTTCGCCAAAGGCGGAGTAGACCACCAGCAGGATCGTGCCCTGGTCGGTATAGCGCAGCAGCGCGCGCTGCTTCTCTACCCAGCGGGCGATCCACGGGCGCAGCAGATGGCCGGCCACGAACGGCACCAGCAACTGCAGCATGATGCTGACGATGGCCTGGCCGGGGTTGTGCATGCCGCCTTCGGTGCCGGCCAGCAGGGCCAGCAGCAGCGGGGTCAGGAACACGCCGAGGATGCTCGACAGCGAGGCGCTGCACACCGCCGCCGGGACGTTGCCACGGGCAATCGAGGTGAACGCGATCGAGGACTGCACAGTGGACGGCAGCGCGCACAGGAACAGCACGCCGATGTACAGCTCGGGCGTGAGCAGCCAGCCATCCAGCGGTTTGAACATCAGGCCCAGCAGCGGGAACATCACGAAGGTGCAGGCCAGGATGGTCAGGTGCAGGCGCCAGTGCAGCAGGCCGGCGACGATCGACTCTCGTGGCAGGCGCGCGCCGTGCAGGAAGAACAGCGCGGCAATGGCGACGTCGGTGACATCGTCGAGCACCATCGCGGCGGCGCCATGCATCGGCAGGAAGGACGCCAGCAGCACGGTGCAGAGCAGGGCGAGGGTGAAGTTGTCCGGTCGCAGGCGCGACCACCAGCGGGTCATGGTGGGCAGGCTCCTGTAGAGCAGGGAAGTAAGCGGGGGAAGAAGAGCAGGGTCAACGCGCGGCGTCCTGCTCCAGCAGGGCACGGGTCGGTGCTTCCAGCGAGGTCATGCCGGCCTCGCGGCCGAACTGCAGGGCCTGGTCCACCGAGGCACCGTCACGCGCCTGCAGCAGTGCCAGCAGCGCACCGGCGCGATTGCCGGAGGCGCAGTGCAGCAGCACCGGGCCTTGGCTCTGCGCCAGCGCGGTACGCAGGGCCTGCGCATTGGCGTCGGTCAGGCCGGCGGCACCGGCGACCGGGATGCGCACATAGCGCAGCCCCAGGCGTTCGGCCGCGGCGGTTTCATCGAAGCCGCGCGCTTCGTCAGGCTGGCGTAGGTCGATCACGGTGGTGATCCCGGCCGCGGCGGCCTGCTGTAGCTTAGCGGCGCTGGGTTGTCCGGCGGTGTACAGCTGCGGCCGTGGCTGCGCGAAGGGCAGCTCCGCGGCCCAGGCGGGCGTGCATGGCGCCAGCAGTGCGGCGATGACGCCAGCGCGGAGCCAGCGGAGGATCGATGCAGCGGGGTTCGCGAGGTGGGATGCCACGGCGGCTCCGTTGGTCAGAAGCGGAGGGTGCTGCGCGCCTTGAGCAGTTCGCGCAGCTCGTACTTGTCAGTATCGTCCAGACCCTGCTGGCTCTGCTTTGCCTGAAGCTCATCCAGACGTTGCATCAGCAGCTGTTTTTCCAGCTGGGCCACTGCGTCATGCAGTTCCTGGGTCCACATCGCCTCATCACCAGGCAGGGTCTGCGCGGCCAGCTTGTGCAGCGATTCCTGTTCCTCGCGGCCTTCGAAGTGCTCCAGCAGCGCGCCGGTGCTGATGTCCGGGCGCTGCTCGACCAGGGTCAGCAGTTCGGTCAGCAGTTCGATGCCGGGCAGGCGCAGGCCGGTGAAGTGATGGCCTTCCAGGGTCATCGCCAGCGAGGGCTGCTGCAGCAGGATCGCGATGGCCGCGCGCACCAGGCTGCGGCGCTGTGCCGGTGCCACCGCGCGCTGCGGTTGGCGTGAGGGCTGCGCGGACGCACTGGGCTTGGCGCCCAAGCCGGTCAGCGTGGTCAGCTGCTGCTTCATCAGGTCGCCGAAGGCGCCATCGGGAATCTGCGCCAGCATCGGCTTGGCCCGTTCGGCCAGGCGTGCCTTGCCGTCGAGCGTGCCCATGTTGACCTCACGGGTGAGCTCGTCGAAGAAGAACTGCGACAGCGGCGTGGCCTGCTGCAGCCGGGCATCGAAGCCCTCGCGGCCTTCCTTGCGCACGATGGTGTCCGGGTCTTCGCCATCGGGCAGGAACAGGAAGAAGGCCTGGCGGCCGTCCTTCATGCGCGGCAGCACCGACTCCAGCGCACGCCAGCCGGCGCGACGGCCGGCGGCATCGCCATCGAAGCAGAAGAACACGTCCGGCGCGTTGCGGAACAGCAGCTCGGCGTGGTCCGGCGTGGTCGCCGTGCCCAGTGTCGCCACCGCCTGGGTGACGCCGAACTGGAACAGCGAGACCACGTCCATGTAGCCCTCGACCACGATCAGCCGCTCGATCTTCTGGTTGGCCTGGCGCACCTGCCACAGGCCGTACAGCTCGCGGCCCTTGTGGAACAGCGCGGTCTCGGGCGAGTTGAGGTACTTCGGGCCGTCGTCTTTCTCCATCACCCGGCCGCCGTACGCGATCACGCGCCCACGGCGGTCGAAGATCGGGAACATGACCCGGTCGCGGAACTTGTCGTAGACGTGGCCGCGGTCGTTCTTGGAAAACAGGCCGGCGCGGTCGAGCAGCTTCATGCGCCGCTCGTCCTTGCCCAGTGCGTCCTTCAACGCGCTGTAGCCGTCCGGCGCGTAACCGATGGCGAAGCGCTCGCGGTTCTCCTCATCGACGCCGCGCTGGTCCAGGTAGGCGCGTGCCTTGTCGCTGCCTTTCAGCGCGGTCTGGAAGAAGCGCGTGGCCGCGTCCAGCGCCGAGTACAGATCGCGGCTGTCGTCCTGCTGCTGGGCGGTGCGCGGCTGGGTATCGCGCGGCACTTCCATGCCCACGCGCTTGGCCAGCTCATCGACCGCGTCGAGAAACTCGAGGCGGTCGTAATTCATCAGGAAGCTGATCGCCGTGCCATGCGCGCCGCAGCCGAAGCAGTGATAGAACTGCTTGGTCGGTGAGACCGTGAACGAGGCCGAGCGCTCGTCATGGAAGGGGCAGCGCGCGGCGTATTCCTTGCCCTGGCGCTTCAGCGGCACGCGACTGCCCACCACCTCGACGATGTCGGAGCGGGCCAGCAGGTCGTCGATGAATGCGTCGGGGATACGGGCCATGGGCAGCAGGCGGGGGCATGGCCGGTCACGGCCACGCGCGGAAGCGGGGGTACCGCTAGTCTACTAGCTGCCGGCCGTTTCGCCCGGTTTCGGTGGCTCCACCCCAGCCTCGGCGAGCACGGCATGGGCGCGCAGGCGCTCATCGATCACCGAGGTCATCAGTGCACCGACGAAGAACACCACCGTGGCGTAGTAGATCCACACCAGCGAGATCACCAGGGCGCCCATCGAGCCATACGCGCTGCCCGGTGCGACGGTGGCGATGTACAGGCCGATGCCATAGCGGCCCAGTGCGAACAGGGCCGAGGTGATCGCACCGCCGATGAAGGCCTGGCGCCACGCCACGCGGCGGTCGGGCAGGTAGTGGTAAAGGAAGGCGAAGCCCACGGTGTACAGCGCCAGGCTGGTCAGATAGCCGATCGCCGGCAGCACCGAGGGCAGGTGCGCGAACACGACCTGCAGCATCGTGGTGGCGGTCATCGAGAGGATCAGCAGGAAGCCCAGCGCCAGCACCACGCCGAACGAAAACACCCGCTTGCGCAACCAGGCCACGATGCCATCCAGGCGCTCGCCGCTGGTGTTGAAGATCAGGTTCAGGGCGTTCTGCAGCTGGGCGAACACCGCCGTGGCACCAATGAACAGCAGCAGGGTGCTCCATACGCCGGCCAGCGTGCCGATGTCCGGCTGGTTGTTGGCGTTGCTCAGCACGGTCTCCGCCACCGAGGCGGCGCTGGTGCCGGCCACATCATTGATCTGGCCCAGCAACGCCTGCTGCGCCGGGGGGTACAGCGAGGCGGTCAGCCACAGCAGCAGCACCAGCAGCGGCGCCATCGAGAGCAGGGCGTAGAAGGCCAGCGCAGCGGCCTGGGTCATCACGTCCGCATCGATGAAGCGGCGCAGCAGCACGGCGGGGAAGCTCTGCTCCAGCCGCGCCATGTGCTTGCGGATCCTGGAGAGGGAGTGGCTCGGCGGGTGCATGGACGGCATCAGGTCGGAAGCGAGGCCCCCGTTCTAGCAAATCGACGGATTGCACCGGGTGAAGTGGTCCGGTCACGTCAGGATCTTGACGGATATCGCGCTATCCTTTTGCCCGGTTTTCCACCTTCACAGCAGAAAGGACGCTTCATGAAAGGAATGGTCTACACGACGATGGCGCTGTTGGCGGCCGCAGGTCCGGCGATGGCTTCCGGGGCCTGCGACAAGGCTTTCAAGACGGTAGGGGATGCGCGCAACGGTGCGCTGTACATGGCCGATGTCACGGTGCCGGGCCTGAAGGTGCAGAGCGCACTGGACCAGCTGCGCAAGATCGGCGGCGATGACAAGTTCGAAGTCGCCGGGCAGCTGGTGGAGGGCGATACCGGCGACCAGTACCTGATCCAGCGCACAGGGCTG
Organism: Stenotrophomonas sp. TWI377; assembly: GCF_039674525.1. NCBI lineage: Bacteria > Pseudomonadati > Pseudomonadota > Gammaproteobacteria > Lysobacterales > Lysobacteraceae > Stenotrophomonas > Stenotrophomonas sp. TWI377. The sequence continues at coordinate 6,878 of NZ_JBDJNT010000028.1, read as the reverse complement.
CGCGTCCCGTTGGTCCTGGTGGGCACCGCCGATCGCACCGGTCGCGTCACCCTGGCGACCAAGCTGGCCCGGGGTCAGTCGGTCGAGCCGGCGGCGGCCAAGCAGTCCATGTGCGGAATGCTGGACAAGCTCAAGGCGGGCAGCCAGGGCGACGCGGTCGCCGCCGCGGGGCGCACCCAGTACCCGATGCCGGCCGTCGAGGCGGTGGCAGCGCCGGATCTGTCCAAGATGATGGGCAAGGAAGTCAAAGACACGATGGCGTTGTACCGCAGTGCCGGTGCCTTCAAGGATCTGATGCTGGGCACCAACACCAACAAGGAAGACAAGGGCGATCGCTCGGCCACGTTCCTGCCGCTGTACGCGAAGTACGTGGGGCGGCGCTATCAGATCGACGGCCAGATCTATACGGTCAACTCCAACCGGTATTCGACCAAGCCCGGTGACATCGGCTCGATCAATTACCTGGTCACGCCGACCCGCGGCCTGCTGCGCGTCCGCCAGAACGACACCTTCAACAACAACAACTACACCATCCGCTGTGAATTCGCGTCGGATCAGGCCGCCAACTTCACCATGCTGCGCGAGCGCGACTGGGCCAAGTTGGAAGGCGAGATCAGTTCGATCGAGGAAAGCTCGATGACGCTGCGCAACTGCCGCCAGGCCTCGTAACAACGGACCTGCTGAAACGGAAAAGGCCCGCGAGAGCGGGCCTTTTCACTGCGGCGTGGCGGCGGGATCAGCCGGCCAGCTGCTGCTTGACCAGCTTGGACACCAGGCCCATGTCGGCCTGACCGGCCAGGCGCGGCTTGAGCGCACCCATCAGCTTGCCGATGTCGGCCGGGGTGGCCGCGCCGGTTTCGGCGATGGCGGCCTGGATGGCGGCCACGATCTCGGCCTCGCCCAGCTTGGCCGGCAGGTACTGGTCGATCACCACGATTTCCTCGCGCTCGATCACGGCCAGGTCTTCGCGGTTGGCGGCTTCGAACTGGGTGACCGAGTCCTTGCGCTGCTTGACCATCTTTTCCAGCACGGCGAGCACGGCGGCGTCGTCCAGCTCGATGCGCTCGTCGACTTCGCGCTGCTTGATCGCGGCGTTCATCAGGCGGATCACGCCCAGGCGGTGCTTCTCGCCGGCCTTCATGGCGGCCTTCATGTCATCGGTGAGCTGCTGCTTCAGGCTCATGGGAACACCTCGTGTCGGTGGAAAAGGAAAGCGGGGCGCCGAAGCGCTGGAACGCAAAAAGCCGGTAACGCTCGCGCGTTCCGGCTTCGGCTCCGTCACGACAGGCCAAGGCCTGCCGTATCGAAGTTGCGTCCGATCAGTACAGGCGCTGACGCTTGGTAACGTCGCGCGACGAACGGCGCAGCTGACGCTTCACAGCAGCGGCAGCCTTACGCTTACGCTCCTGGGTCGGCTTTTCATAGAACTCGCGCTTGCGGGTTTCGGCCAGCACGCCGGCCTTTTCGCAGGTGCGCTTGAAGCGACGGAGCGCAAACTCGAAGGGCTCGTTCTCGCGGACTTTAACGCTGGGCATGGAATCTCCGGGACACAGTAGAACCGGGTCACGCCCGGTGAGAGCCGCACATTATAGCGGCGAGAAAAGAAGTTGCAACCCACCCCGGCGAACTTCTTGGCCACGGGTGATGCAGAGACAGGCCAGCGTACGTCTGCCGGGGCCTGAAGAGGTCCATAATACCCGTTATGCGAGTCCTTGGTATCGAATCTTCCTGCGATGAGACCGGCGTGGCGGTGTATGACACCTCCCTGTCCGGGATCGACGCCCTGCGCGCCCATGCGGTCTACAGCCAGATCGCCCTCCACGCTGAATACGGCGGGGTGGTGCCCGAGCTGGCCAGCCGTGACCACGTGCGCAAACTGCTGCCGCTGATCCGGCAGACCCTGGCCGAGGCCGACATGACCGTGGCCGACATCGACGGGGTGGCCTATACGGCCGGCCCCGGGCTGGTTGGCGCGCTGCTGGTGGGGGCGGGCGTGGCCCGTTCGCTGGCCTGGGCGCTGGAGGTGCCGGCGGTCGGTGTACATCATATGGAAGGCCACTTGCTGGCCCCGCTGATGGAAGACGACCCGCCGCAGGCGCCCTTCGTGGCCCTGCTGGTGTCCGGTGGGCATACCCAGTTGGTCGCCGTGGACCGGATCGGCCAGTACCGCCTGCTCGGCGAGACCCTGGACGACGCCGCCGGCGAGGCCTTCGACAAGACCGCCAAGCTGATGGGCCTGCCGTACCCCGGTGGCCCACAGCTGGCCGCCCTGGCCGAGCGCGGCACGCCGGGCCGGTTCAAGTTCACCCGCCCGATGACCGATCGCCCCGGGCTGGATTTCAGCTTCTCCGGGTTGAAGACCCAGGTCCTGCTGGCCTGGCGCGACAGCGACCAGAGCGAGCAGACCCGCGCCGACATCGCGCGCGGCTTTGAAGATGCCGTGGTCGACACCCTGGCGATCAAGTGCGAACGCGCGCTGGATGCGGCGGGCACCGATGTGATCGTGGTGGCCGGCGGGGTAGGGGCCAACAAGCGCCTGCGCGCCAAGCTGCAGCAGATGGCCGCCCGCCGCGGTGGCCGCGCCTGCTTCCCGCGCCCGGCGCTGTGCACCGACAACGGCGCGATGATCGCCTTCGCCGGCGCGCTGCGTCTGGAAGCGGGCCAGCACACGCCGCCGCAGGTGCAGGTGACGCCGCGCTGGGACATGGCGACGCTGCCGGCGGTGTAGGGCGCGCCCACTCACCCCGGTTCCCGGCACATTCCGGACAGCCCCGTTACCATGGTCGCCATCTTCCACGTGGCATGGCTATGGACAAGGTATTCATCGAAGGGCTCGAGATCGATGCCCTGATCGGGATCTACGATTGGGAACGGCGGATCCGCCAGACCCTGCGTTTCGATCTGGACATGGGCTTCGACAACCGCCGCCCGGCGGCCAGCGACGACATCGCCGATACCCTCAATTACAAAGCCGTGAGCAAGCGCATCGAGCAGTTCGTGCGTGACTCGGATTACGGCCTGGTCGAAACCCTGGCCGAGCGCATCGCCGAGATCGTGCTGCGTGAATTCAACGTGCAATGGCTGCGCCTGAAGCTCAGCAAGCCCGGCGCGGTACGCGGCGCGCGCGCGGTCGGCGTGATCATCGAGCGCAGCGCGCAGGACCTGGCAACGCCCTGATACCCCTGATAGGAGAGCGATACACGATGTTGGATGCGGTAGTGGCAACCCGATGGCTGGACAGTGTCCAGCGGACCCTCGAGCCCTGGCCCTGGGCCTACACCCTGCTGGTGCTGGCAGCGCTGGCCCTGGCGGCCTGGCTGGCCAACTTCGTCACCAAGAAGATCCTGCTGCGCGGCCTGCGCAAGCTGGTCAACCGCTTGCCTGGCCACAGCGCGGGCAATGAAGGCGGCAACAACCTGCGGGTGATCTCGCGGCTGTCCAACGTGGTGCCGAGCATGGTCATCGCCGCCGGCATCCGGATCGTGCCGGACCTGCCGCCGGAGCTGGTGGAGTTCGTGATCGGGGCGTGCCGGGCGTGGGCGGTGCTGACCGTGGCGTTGGCCGTCTCGCATGCGCTGGACGCCGCCAACGATCTGTACGAGCGCCGCCCGGACGCGCGCAACAAGCCGATCAAGGGCTACCTGCAGGTCGTGAAGATCGTTGTCTTCGTGATCGCCGGCCTGTCGATCGTGGCGACCCTGCTGGGGGTGAAGCTCGGCCCGCTGGTCACCGGCCTCGGCGCAGCCACCGCGGTACTCATGCTGATCTTCCAGGACACCATCCTGTCGCTGGTGGCCAGCGTGCAGATCAGCGGCGATGGCCGGGTGCGGCTGGGCGACTGGATCGAGATGCCCAGCCAGAACGCCGATGGCGACGTGATCGACATCGCCCTGCATACCATCACCGTGCAGAACTTCGACAAGACCATCACCACCATCCCGACCAAGAAGCTGGTGACCGAGTCGTTCAAGAACTGGCGCGGCATGCAGGAAGCGGGCGGGCGCCGGATCAAGCGCTCGTTGTATCTGGACCAGCACAGCGTCGGCTTCGTCGATGCGCCGATGCTGGCCGAGCTGGAGCAGTTCGCGGTGCTGGGCGATTACCTGCGCGGCAAGCAGGCCGAGCTGCAGCAGTACAACGCCGAACTCCAGGCCAAAGGCGTGGCGGCCGTCAATGCGCGCCGGGTCACCAACCTGGGTACCTTCCGGGCCTACGTGGAGCGCTACCTGCAGCACCATCCGGGCATCCATACGGAGATGACCCTGCTGGTACGGCAGCTGCAGCCCACTACCCAAGGCCTGCCGCTGGAGATCTACTGCTTCACGCGCAGCACGGCGTGGGGTGAGTACGAGGGGGTGCAGTCGGACGTGTTCGATCACCTGCTGGCGATCCTTCCGGCCTTCGGGCTGCGGGTTTTCCAGGAATCCAGCGACGCCATGTTGATGGCGGGGCAGCAGCGCCTGGCCGCCGCGGAGTAAGCTCCTGTGCCTCCGTCGCCGCCTGCGCGGCGGCGGGGGTCTCCCTCCGGGGAAGAAAAATGAACGCAAAAGTCATTCACAACGGCTTCGGGAACGCTAGAATCCCGGGCTTGTAAACGTTTTCATAAGGACAGCCGGTGGCCGCCGATCGTATCGAAACCCTCATTGCCCAGATGACCGTCGAAGAAAAAGTCGGCCAGCTGGGTGTGTTCGCCGACATGGTCCGCCCGTTCGCGCCGGATGTGAATCCGGAAGCCAACGTCAGCAACGCCGACCAGGTGCTGCAGCAGGTGCGCGAGGGCAAGGTGGGCTCGCTGTTCAATGGCGTCGGCGTGGAAGCCGGCCGCCGCATCCAGCAGGTCGCGCTGGAAGAAAGCCGCCTGAAGATCCCGGTGATCCTGGCTGCGGACGTGATCCATGGCATGCGCACCGTGTTCCCGATCCCGCTGGGCGAGGCCGCCAGCTTCGAGCCGGACCTGGCTGAGCGCACCGCCCGTGCCACCGCGGTGGAAGCCACCGCCGCCGGCCTGCACTGGACCTACGCACCGGCCGTGGATATCGCCCGCGACCAGCGCTGGGGCCGGGGTGCCGAGGGCGCCGGTGAAGACGTGGTGCTGGGCTGTGCGTTCGCCGCCGCCCGTGTGCGCGGCTTCCAGGGCCCGGACCTGCGTGCCGACGATGCCCTGCTGGCCACCCCGAAGCATTTCGCCGCCTACGGCGCGGTGATGGCCGGCATGGAATACAACATGGTCGACATCTCCCCGCAGACCCTGCGCGACGTCCACCTGCCGCCGTTCAAGGCCGCCTTCGAAGCCGGCGCCCTGACCGTGATGTCCTCCTTCAACGACATCAACGGCGTGCCGGCCAGCGCCAACGCCGAGCTGCTGACCGACATCCTGCGCGGGGAGTGGAACTTCCCGGGCGTGGTGATCTCCGATTACACCGCCGACATGGAGCTGGTCGCGCACGGCTACGCTGCCGATGACCGCGACGCGACCGCCAAGGCCTTCACCGCCGGCCTGGACCTGAGCATGCAGAGCGGCTTCTACGCCGAGCACCTGCCGGGCCTGATCGAGAGCGGCGAAGTGCCGATGGCCACGCTGGACGAATCGGTACGCCGCATCCTGCGCCTGAAGGAGGCGATCGGGCTGTTCGACGATCCGTACCGCTCGCTGGATCTGGCGCGTGAAGCGGACACCTCGCACATCGCCGCGCATGACGAACTCTCGCGCGATGCCGCGCGCCGCTCGATCGTGCTGCTGAAGAACGCCGAGTCGGTGCTGCCGCTGAAGAAGGCCGGGCAGAAGATCGCGCTGATCGGGCCGTTCGTGAAGGACCGCGAGAACATCGAAGGCTGCTGGACGCTGTTCGGCGACAAGTCGCGCTACGTCACCCTGGAAGCCGGCGTCCGCGCGGCGATCAGCGATGAAGCGCTGCTGGAGATCGTGCCGGGCTGCGATCTGGAAGCGGCCGTGCAGGATGGCATCGAACAGGCCGTGGCCGCCGCGCTGCGTGCCGACGTGGTGGTGCTCGCCCTGGGCGAACCGCAGCGGTACAGCGGTGAAGCACAGTCGCGCGTGGAGATCACCCTGCCGCCCGCGCAGCAGGCATTGGCTGAAGCGGTGGCGATGACCGGCAAGCCGCTGGTGGTGCTGCTGCGCAACGGTCGCGCGCTGGCCCTGCAGGGCGCCGTGCGCAATGCGCATGCCGTGGCGATCACCTGGTACCTCGGCACCCAGACCGGGCACGCCGTGGCCGATGTGCTGTTCGGTGACTACAACCCGTCCGGCCGCCTGCCGGTCAGCTTCCCGCAGGTCTCCGGCCAGCAGCCGTACTTCTACAACCACGCGCGTACCGGTCGCCCGGAACTGCCGACCATGTCCGAGTTCAAGGCACGTTGGCGCGAGATTCCGAACGAGCCGGCGTACGCCTTCGGCCACGGCATCGGCTACACCACGTTCGCCTATGGTGTGCCGCAGCTGAGCAGTGCGCAGCTGGGCTGGGACGACACCCTGACCATCACCACGACGCTGACCAATACCGGTGCGGTCGCGGGTGAGGAAGTGGTGCAGCTGTACATCCACGATCGTGTGGCCAGCCGCGTGCGGCCGGTGCGCGAGCTGAAGGGCTTCGACAAGATCGCCCTGCAGCCGGGTGAGAGCACCGAGGTGCAGTTCACGCTGGACCGCCATGCGCTGGGCTTCACCGGTCGCGATGGCGTGTTCCGCGCCGAGCCGGGTCAGTTCGAGCTGTGGGTGTGCGCATCGTCGATCAGCGGCGAGCCGGTGATCTTCGAGCTGCTGGCTGCCTGAGGCGGCATCGCCTCACCAGTAGTGCCGGCCGCTGGCCGGCAACGCTGAACGATGATGGCATCCCGGGGCGCCGGCCAGCGGCCGGCAC
>NZ_JBDJNT010000027.1:0-38065 GCF_039674525.1 Stenotrophomonas sp. TWI377 | reverse complement strand
CCACGTACCCCATCCGACGGTTGTTCGCGGTGCCGGACAGCGGCCGGCACTACCTCAGATGTCCGCCACCTGCTTGCGCAGCGCGGCCAGCTGCTGGCGCAGGGTGTCGTTTTCCAGGGTCAGCGCGATGATGCGCTGGCGCAGCTCGGCAGGGCCTTCGCCCAGTGCGTTGAGCGCATCGGCGATCTCGGCGGCGCGGCTGGGGTCGACCTCGGCGTCGCCGTCGGCACTGTGCAGCACCTCCTGGACCGGCTTGCGCGGCTTGCGCTTGGACTCGCGCACGCGCTTGGCGGCCTGCTTGAGCTCGTCCTTGCCGGCGGCGGCCGCGGCGCGTTGTTCGTCTTCGGGCAGGTCGGCCACGGCGGCCGCGGCGCTGATCGAGATCACCCCGGTCTTGACCGCTTCCACCAGCTCCGGTGCGGCCTGCTTGTGGATGCGCTCGATCATCGTCACCTGGCTGCTGCTCAGGCGCGCTTCGCGGGCCATGTCGGCGCGGCTGACCTTCGGCGCGGCCGCCCACGGCGGGCTGTCCTCGTCACCAGCATCGGCCGGGCCGCTGATCTCGCCATCGCTTTCCTTCTGCAGCTGGGCCTGATCGGCGCGGTGGCGCTCGGCCAGGATGTCGCGCTTGCGCAGCGCCAGCACGCCACGCTGGAAATCGGAGACGCTGCGGCGCCCCAGGTGCTGCTCGATCATCCACAGGTGGACGTCATCCATCGACTGGAAGCGGGTGTTCTGGATCGTCTGGAACGGCAGGCCGTGCTTCTGGCAGATGCCGTAGCGGTTGTGACCGTCCACCAGCACCTCGCCCCACAGCACCAGCGCATCGCGGCAGCCTTCGGCGAGGATGCTGCGCTCCAGGGCGTCGTGCTCGTCCGGGGTCAGCGGGTCGATGTAGGCCTTGAGTTCTTCTTTGACGACAATGTCCATGCAATCCGGTACGCGAGCGAAACGTGACCGACCATTGTAAGGATCGCGGCGGTCGCCGTCGTCGCCGGTGGATTCAGCCTCAGCCGGTGGCGCGGATCATCTCGCCCAGTACGTCCACGATCCGGTCGATATGGCTGCGCTCCAGGATCAGCGGGGGCGACAGGGCGATCACATCGCCAGTGCAGCGCACCAGCAACTGGCCATCGCGGAAGCAGCGCTCGAACACCTCGTAGCCACGCGCGCCGGGGGCGTCCTTGCGCGGCATCAGCTCGACAGCACCGATGAGCCCGAAATTACGGATGTCCACCACATGCGGCAGCCCGCGCAGGCTGTGCAGTCGCTCCTGCCAGTAGTCGCCCAGCTCGATGGCGCGCTCGAACAGATGCTCTTCGGCGTAGGTATCCAGCGCCGCCAGGGCCGCTGCGCAGGCCAGCGGGTGGCCGGAATAGGTGTAGCCGTGGAAGAACTCGATGGCGGCCGGTGGGCCCTGCATGAAGGCGTCGTGGATCACTTCGCTGGCCAGCACCGCGCCCATCGGCACCGCGCCGTTGGTCAGCCCCTTGGCCAAGGTCATCAGGTCCGGGGTGACCCCGAAGCGCTGCGCGGCGAAGGCGTTGCCGACCCGGCCGAAACCGGTGATCACCTCATCGAACACCAGCAGGATGCCGTGCTGGTCGCAGATCTCGCGCAGGCGCTGCAGGTACCCCGGTGCGGGCAGGATCACCCCCGCCGAGCCAGCGATCGGCTCGACGAACACCGCCGCGATCGTGGATGCATCGTGCAGCGCGATCAGGCGTTCCAGGTCTTCTGCGAGTTCGGCACCGTGGCGCGGCAAGCCGGGGCTGAAGGCATTGCGCTCCAGATCGAGCGTGTGGCGCAGGAAATCGCTGCCGGGCAACAACGGCCCGAACGTCTTGCGGTTGTTGGGCAGGCCGCCGATCGACAGGCCGCCGAAGCCGACGCCGTGATAGGCCTTCTCCCGGCCGATGAAGCGGGTGCGGTGACCCTCGCCGCGCAGGCGATGGTAGGCCAGCCCGATCTTCATCGCGGTGTCGACCGCCTCGGAGCCGGAGTTGGTGAAGAACACATGGTTCAAGCGGCCCGGTGCCAGCGCGGCCAACCGCTGGGCCAGCACGAAGGGCAAGGGGGAGGCCATCTGGAACGGTGGCGCGAAATCCAGCGTGGCCGCCTGCTGCTGGATCGCCTGCACGATCCTCGGCCGCGCATGCCCTGCGTTGCAGCACCACAGGCCGGCCGCGCCATCCAGGATCGGACGGTCGTCGATGTCGTGGTAATACATGCCCTCCGCACGCACCAGCAGGCGCGGGGCCGCCTTGAACTGGCGGTTGGCGGTGAATGGCATCCAGTAGGCATCCACGTCTGCGGGTGCCTGGCTGGCCAGGGTCGACAACGACGAATCGGGACGAGGCATGCGGCACTCCGCAAGGGCGCGATGGTCACGACTTTATCGCACTCGCCTCACGTCATCCCGTGATGGCGCCGGGTATAACCGCCTTGCCCGAATGAGTGAGCGAGGAGGACGCCGATGACCACCGCACGCACCCGTGACGACTGGCAACGCCAGGCCGATGCACTGACCTTCCAGGGCCAGGCCTTCATCGATGGGCGCTACGTGGACGCCGCCAGTGGCGCGCGCTATGACTGCGTCAGCCCGATCGATGGCCGCGTGCTGGTGCAGGTGGCCGACGCCGACACGACGGACGTCGATCGGGCGGTCGCAGCGGCGCGGCGCAGTTTCGATGCGGGCGACTGGTCGCGGGCGGCGCCCTCTCATCGCAAGCAGGTGCTGCTGCGGCTGGCCGACCTGGTGGAACAACACGCCGATGCGCTCGCGCTGCTGGAAACCCTGGACATGGGCAAGCCGGTCCGCGACGCACGCGAGGGCGATCTGGCCGGTGTCGTGCGCTGCCTGCGCTGGACCGCCGAGGCGGTGGACAAGGTGTACGGCGAGGTTGCCCCGACCGCGCTGGATACGCTGGGCCTGATCACCCGTGAGCCGGTGGGCGTGGTGGCGGTGATCGTGCCGTGGAACTTCCCGCTGCTGATGGCAACGTGGAAGATCGCGCCAGCCTTGGCGGCGGGCAATTCCGTGGTGCTCAAGCCCTCCGAGCGCTCGCCGCTGAGCGCGATCCGCCTGGCCGCGCTGGTGGCCGAGGCGGGGGTACCTGATGGCGTGTTCAATGTGCTTCCCGGCCATGGTGAGCGCACCGGCGAACCGCTGGCGTTGCACATGGACGTGGATGCGCTGGCGTTCACCGGCTCCACCGCCGTCGGTCGGCGGTTGCTGCAATGCGCCGGGAAATCGAATCTCAAGCGCACCTGGCTGGAGTGCGGCGGCAAGAGCCCGAACCTCGTGTTCGCTGATGCGCCCGATCTGGACAAGGCCGCCCAGGCCGCTGCCACCGCGATCTTCTACAACCAGGGCGAGGTGTGCACCGCCGGCTCGCGCCTCCTGGTCCAGCGCTCGATCAAGGATGCCTTCGTGGCCCGCGTACTGGCGCATGGCCGGCATATGCAGCCGCAGCATCCCTTCGAGCCGGATGCCGCGATGGGCGCACTGGTCGATGAGGCGCATGCAGGCCGCGTGCTGGATTACGTAGCACGCGGCGAGGCCGAGGGCGCACGCCTGCTGCTGGGGGGCAAGCGGCTGGAGGTGGTGCCGGGTGGCAGCTATGTCGAGCCGACCGTGTTCGACGAGGTCGATCCGCAGCACACCATCGCCCGCGAGGAGATCTTCGGGCCGGTGCTGTCGGTGCTGACCTTCGATCATGAAGACGATGCCCTGCGCATGGCCAATGATTCGATCTACGGGCTGGCCGCTGGCGTATGGACACGCGACCTTGGCCGTGCGCATCGGGTAGCACGCGGGCTGCGTGCGGGCAGTGTGTGGGTCAATCAATGGGATGGTGGCGACATGACCGCCCCATTCGGTGGCTACAAGCAGTCCGGCATCGGCCGCGACAAATCCCTGCACGCCTTCGACAAGTACACCGAACTCAAGGCGACCTGGATCCACCTGGGCGGCTGACGCCGCTCAGCAGTCCTGGCTGTGGCGGATCAGCGACTCGCGCAGCAGGTCGCGATCCATTTCATCCACGGCGTTGCGCAGGTAGTCGATCTGCTGCCGCGTCAGGCGGCACGGGTCCACCGTGTAGCCCGGGGGCCACGCGCCGATCAGCTGGAAGATGCCGTGCACGATCTGCTCCGGGGTCATCCCCGCCTTCATGCGGAAGCGCTTGGGTTTGGGCTGGAATGCCGGGTGTACCTCCCGGTCGCCCAGCACACGCGGAACCAGCAAGGCGGCATCGATGCCGTTGCCCATCCGCGAGCCCGGCACGCTCAGGTCCAGTGCGGCGCGTGGCGCCTGCGGATCCACCGCCGCAGCATGTGATGCGATGGTGGGCGTGGCCACGCGTGGCGCAGGCAAACGCTGCGAGGCGGCGGGCTGCGGCATAGGGGGCGCGGGAGTCGCCAAGGGTGGGGGAACCGGCGCAGCCAGCGGCCGCACCAGCCAGTACACCGCCAGGCGGGCCTCCTCCGCAGCGCCACTGGGGGCCGGAGACCGCAGCAGCACGCCCAGCATCAGCCCGTGCACAACGATCACCACCGCGATGGCGACCGGCTGCGCCCAGCGCAAGGGGGCGGCACTCTTCCGTGAGGCTGACATCCGGGGACCGTCCTGGCGGGGTGACCGCGTTGAGACCCTGCGGTGCCGGGGAAGTTCCTGCCGGATGCGCAGGTCGCCGAGGCGGTCACAGGCTGACAGTCTCGTCTGCAACCATTGCGGCAGCCAGCGGAAGGCCGTGGCAGAATCCGGCAGCTGCCTTTTTCTGCGTGCCCGATGTCCACACCTGCTGTCGCCCCTGTCGTGAACTCTCCCCGCCGCATTCTGCTGGCGAGCCTGATCGGCACCACCATCGAGTTCTTCGATTTCTACATCTACGCCACCGCCGCGGTGCTGGTGTTCCCGCACCTGTTTTTCCCCGAAAGCAGCGATGGGGCGGCGATGCTGCAGTCGCTGGCGACCTTCGCGGTGGCCTTCATCGCGCGGCCGGTCGGCTCGGCGGTGTTCGGTCACTACGGTGACCGCATCGGGCGCAAGGCGACGCTGGTCGCTGCGCTGCTCACGATGGGCATCTCCACCGTGGCGATCGGCCTGCTGCCCACGCATGCCAGCATCGGGCTGGTCGCGCCGGCACTGCTCGCGCTGTGCCGCTTCGGGCAGGGCCTGGGGCTGGGGGGAGAGTGGGGTGGCGCCGTGCTGCTGGCCACCGAGAATGCGCCGCCCGGCAAACGCGCCTGGTACGGCATGTTCCCGCAGTTGGGCGCACCGCTGGGCTTCCTGCTTTCGGCCGGTATCTTCCTGCTGCTGGGCCGCGCGATGAGCGAGGCCGATTTCCTGCAATGGGGCTGGCGCGTGCCGTTCCTGGCCAGTTCGCTGCTGGTCGGCATCGGCCTGTGGGTACGCCTGAACATCCACGAGACCCCGCAATTCCAGGCCGCGCTGGACCGCAACGAGCGGGTCAAGCTGCCGATGTGGACGGTGCTGCGCGAACATCCGCTGACGCTGGTGCTGGGCACCCTGGGGGCGTTCGCCACCTTCGTGCTGTTCTACCTGATGACGGTGTTCACCCTCGGCCACGGCACCACCGTGCTGGGCTACTCGCGTGAGCAGTTCCTGCTGCTGCAGATGGTCGGCATCCTGTTCTTCGCCGCCGGCATTCCCATTTCCGCGTTGTACGGCGACCGCTGGGGTACGCGCCGCACGATGATCGTGGCCAGCGGCCTGATCCTCGCCTTCGGCGTGGTGTTCGCGCCGCTGTTCCAGGCCGGCAGCCCGTGGCTGGTGCTGGGGTTCCTGGCGCTGGGCCTGTTCCTGATGGGCCTGACCTACGGCCCGTGCGGCACCTTCCTGGCCGAGATCTACCCGGTGCAGGTGCGCTATACCGGCGCCTCCTTGTCGTTCAACCTGGCCGGCATTCTCGGTGCTGCACCGGCGCCGTATGTGGCGACGTGGCTGGCCGAGCGCTATGGCCTGGTCGCGGTGGGCTATTACCTGTGCGTGACCGCATTGATCACCATCGTCGCCTTGCTGGCGATGGGACGGCGCGGACGCTGATCAGCGGAAGAAGCGCTTGAGCGTGCGGCCCAGCCAGCTGCCCTGCTGGTGGTCGCGCGCGAACTGGTTGAGGTGTTGTTTGACCTGCGGCGCGTACGCCTTGTCATCGCCACGGATATGGTTGAACAGCCAGCGCGACAGCATCGTGCGCAGCTCGTCGGTGATGTCCTCACCGGCCTGGAAACGCAGCCGGTACTCGCCCACGCGCTTGCCGAAGATTTCGTGCACGCGCTTGTGCGCCGCGCAGAACGGGTAGCCGGCTTCCTCCATCAGCTCTTCTTCGAAGGCGAAGTGGGACATCGTGTAGTCCACGAGTTCGTCGATGACCTCGGCCACGGCCAGCCGCTCCAGGCTCTTCTGGGCGACGTGCAGGTGGTTGAGCATCTCCACGATGCGCATGTGCTGGTGATCGATGACATCGATACCGATGTTCAGATCGTCCTGCCAGACCAGAAGTGCCATGGTGCGTTCCCCGCGCTGTTCAACTGGGGGCGACTCTAGGCAGTCGCGGCCGGGGCCGCGTTGATCTCGATCAAGGCGCCAGGGTAGGCTCGCGCTGGCGTGGGCCGGTCGCCACGGTGGCGCAATGGACGCGATTGCGGCCGCCGGCCTTGGCCAGGTACAGCTGCCGATCGGCCTCGGAAATCAGCCGGTGCAGGGAATCGCGCTGCGGCCGCAGACAGCACAGCCCGATGCTGACCGTCATGCGCAGGGTGGTGTGGCCCAGGTCGACCTCCAGCGCGGCGATGCGCTGGCGCAGTTCGTCGAAGTAGTGCACGGCCTGCTCTTCATCCATGCCCGGTACCAGCAGGCAGAACTCCTCGCCGCCGAAGCGTGCGATCAGATCGTCCTGGCGCGCATGCTGGGCGACCGCTGCGGCCACCGCGCGCAGCGCATCGTCGCCGGCCTCGTGGCCATGGGTATCGTTGATGTGCTTGAAGTGGTCGATGTCGATCATCGCGACAGCCACCTGTTCGCCATCCAGGTGCAGCTGCGGCAGCTGACGCTGACTCTGCTCCAGGAAGCAGCGACGATTCGGCAGCCCGGTCAGAAAATCGCGGGTAGCCAGGTCCTGCAGGGTGCCGATCAGCTCGAGCTGGTCCACGTTCTGCGAGACGCGGCAGAAGAACTCCTCGCGCGAGAAGGGCTTGCGCAGGAAATCGTTGGCGCCGTTCTTGAGGAAGCGCGGAATCAGCGAGGGATCGGTATTGCCGGAAATCCCGATCACGGCCAGCTTGTCGCGCGAGCGCATCGTGCGCAGGCGGCGGGTGAATTCCACGCCCTCCATGCCTGGCATCTCCTGATCGACCACCGCCAGCCGGATCGCCGGGTGCGCCTCGATGGCCTTCAGTCCCTCGGCGCCGTCAGCGGCCTCGTAGACATCGTGCCCATACATGCGCAGCAAGGAGGCGGCGTACATCCGCGCCGACATCGAGTCATCCACCACCAGCGCGGCGATGCGCCGGTTGCGCTCCAGTCGTTGCACGAGCCACACCAGATAATCGATGCTGCCCGGGGTATTCTTGAGCACGTAATCGATGATCTTCTGCTGCAGCACGCGCTTGCGCAGATCCTCGTCATACACGCCGCTGACCACCACGGTGGGCAGCCCGCGCGACAGGAAGTAGTCCACCACGGTATCGCGGTCGCCATCGGCCAGCACCAGCCCGGTCAGGACCAGGAACCAACCCTGTTCCTCATCCAGCAGCCGCCCGGCCTCGGCCAGGCTGGTCGCCACCGAAACCGGCAGCTCCAGCCGCTGCTCGATCGCCTCACGCAGCATGCTGGTGAACGTGCGCGAGTTTTCCACCAGCAGGATCCGCTGGGGCAGGGCATCACCGGGGTCGCTGAGAACAGCGCCCTGCAACAGTGCCGGCATGAGGCGTACGCTCGGTTCCGAGTGGGTCGGGACTGGTAGCGGCGGTTTCACGCGTAACTTTAGGGAGAGGGGTGCCGCGAAATGTCGCAGCCTCCGCCTGGTTGCCGGGTGGGGCGTCGTCCTGTGCTGGCCGCTCAGGCGGCCCCGGCTGATCGATGGATGTCCGCTTACGGTTACTATCGCTGAAGTTCCCCTCAACGTTTTAATCAGGAGGTAAATGTGCGCATTCCAAGGATTGTTGGTGTTGTGGGTGTCGTTATTCTCGCGTCGGTTCCGATGGTTGGAATGGCGCAGTCAGATGGACACGGAACTCCTCTGGCAAAAAGTGGACTGGGCAGGGCGCAGCCGATCGCGGTCGATCTGAGTTTGGATCCACAGTGGCACGTGTATGGGTTCACGCGCGATGGAATCTCTTATTTCCAGGTAAATGATTTCGTGGGGCGCGTTCAAGTGATCATCGGAAATGTAGATGATGCGTTCTGGACCCTGCCCGCTGGCGAAAGATCGGCGAGTGTGTCGTTGCCACGGCAGCGCGTACGGCCGCCGGCAAACGCAGCGAGGGCCGAGATTTATAGAGGTTCCCGCTTCTCGCTGGTTCTCTACGGACATGGCAATGATGCTGTGTGGTCCGTTGAGGTCGCAGGTCAGCAGCCTTAGGATTCTGATAGATAGCCAGCGTTGACGTGCTGCCGCCTAGAGTGCGGCAGCACGTCAACGCACTTTGGAGGGCACCGGAAGGATCTATTGTCCAGATCGGATGCTTTCCCGCACCCAGTTTTGCCGCGGCATGTCTGTCGCTCTGGCGGGGGAGCGCGCGGCTGCCTCCGTGAGCACTATCCTGATGCGGTTGCGGCGGCAGTGTACAAAGCCGCCGTAAGCAAGAGGCAGGCCTGCCAGATGCTCATCCACCATGGCGACGGTTGTCTCGGACAACGGCTGGGCTGAATCAAGCAGTGCTACCACTAAAAGGATTCCCCGTTGCGACCCGAAACCCCCGCAGCGGGCGCGGACCATTATCTGTCCAAACTCATGCTCCAAAAGCAGGGGTACCGCTTCAGTGAGCGCACGATAGGCCGCGAGCTGAAGGCCTGTACTCAACATGCAAGGGTCGCCTTCCAAGCGAGGCCGAGTCACCCGGTTGCTCTGGTCCCAGCATTCACGGACGCCGCCGGCTTGCAGTGCAACGTAGAGGCCCAACTGATCCAATGCCGTTGGATAGACCATGCTTGCCTGTGTGCGGAACTGCTGTGAATGCAACGTTGCAGTGTTCATCAGCCCGTTTGCTATCTCATGGTGACCCTGCAGTTTCAGCCAGGTCACCACCTCTTTAAGCGATACCTCGATACCATCGCCAAGCTTCCTGAGATGAAGTGCACGTTCTCGTAGACCTTTTTCACTGGCCATGTGTGAATTGCGCGCCAGTTTTAGGGCGTTTCTCTCGCCGTCATCACGAATCTGATAGCGATGATAATAGTGCGTAATGCGTGAGCCGAACAAAAGCAGCGCGATACTCGCAATGGCCATGATCATCTGCGTCGTAAACGTTGTCGCATCAAATGCCAGTGGATACGGTTTTGGCGTCGTAAGCCCAATGATGAGGTTGAGTGACGGCACGGCAATTGCCGCCCCACGCCAACCAAGAAGACAGGTAAGCGCTATCGCCGGTAGCGCCATCAACAATTGCAGGCTGCTCTTGACCGTGGCGGACTCTGCAGGAACGAGCGCAGAAGCGATCCCGGTCAATATCATCAGTGCCAGTGCGGCGATGCTCGGCGTCAGGAAACGGCCTGTCCATGCAAGTTCCGTGCGCCTACTTGCCCATAGCAGGGCAAGAGGGACGACCGTCAGAATGCCGATGAAGTCGCCCACCATGTAGCGCGCCGCGCCCGTAAGGAGGGGGACATCTGGAGTCGGCCAAAGCAAGTGCATCAAAACCAGGTTCAACGAGGTGACGGCTACGGCTGATGCTGCGCCAACCGAGAGCAACCAAGCCTGCGTGGTGGCGATCACCATTTTGCGATGCAGTCGCACGATCGTTGCCACCGTGGGCATCAGCGAGACGGAGGCGAGAATGACCCACGCCAGCCCGTACTTCTCCACCATCGGGTAACGCATCTGCGCGAAGTAGGCGTACTCACCCAGGAACAGATAGGGCCACAGTCGTGGTGGACAGAGCAGCAGTGCAGCCACGCGTATGCCGGCAGGCAGGTAGAACTGGTCGAGGGACAGCTTGCGTGCGCCCCAACAGGCAAAGGCATAGATGACGGCAAGGACAAGCCCGATCGGCTCGATGCGCAGATTCAACTGAAGTCCATTTTTCCACCATTCTCCTCGCACCGGCTCCCCCTGTTCGTGCCGTCAACATCCCTGTGTATCAATGCCGCGATCAGATTGGACGGTATATACACGCGCCGGATTATGCAATTGCGCAAGTGGTCCGGCGCGATGGCGCGCGCAGTGTATGGATTCACGCGCGGGCATGGGTCGGGGCCATGGGCGTGACACATATCTCATTTTCTTAGGAAACTCTTCACGCTCGTCGTAGGGCCCGCAGTCGAGCTGCGCCGCGGATACACAGATGACGTCCCGTGTTCGAGGCGCGCCCATCTCTGCCACTGCAGGCCTTGATATGACGCATTCTCCACACATCGTTGCGCTGTGACGCGCGTCGTGCGCAGCAGGAGATGCGCTCCCATGCCATCTGCTGGCACTCCCGGTCTGGCGCTGCCGGGAAACAGAGCGACCGCTTTCAGATGTCGCGCCGTGTCTCACTTTACCCGTGGTCGCCGAACGCCCCTTGCGCCCTCACCACAACGCATCCCGCAGCTTGTACCAGGACATCGCCGCAACCAGCAGCGGGGTTCGCAGCATGCGCCCGCCGGGGAAGGGGCGGTGCGGAATGCGTTCGAATACATCCAGGCGCTCCGCCTGGCCGGCGATGGCTTCGGCCAGCACCTGGCCCGCCAGGCCCGCTGCGGCAACACCGTGGCCCGAGAAGCCCTGCGCGAAATAGACATTCGGGGTCAGTCGGCCCCAGTGCGGGGCGCGGTTGCGGGTGATATCCACATAGCCGCCCCACACGTACTCCAGCTCCACGTCGGCCAGCTGCGGGAACACCGCGCGCATGCGCCGTGTCATCACACCGCGCAGGCCGGGCGGGGGCAGGGCGGAGTAGCTGGCCTGGCCGCCGAACAGCAGGCGGTGATCACGGCTGAGGCGGAAGTAGTCCAGTGCCCAGCTGACGTCGGCCACGGCCATGTCGTTGCGGATCAGCGATTGCGCCCGTGCTTGCCCAAGGACCGCACTGGCACCGATATAGGTGCCGACCGGCATGATCCGCGATTCCAGCTCCGGCGCGATGCCCTCCAGCCAGGCATTGCCGGCGATCACCACGTGGTCGGCGCTGACCGTGCCGTGCGCGGTGCGCAGCTGCGGCCGGGGCCCGCGGATCAGCTGCAGGACCGGGGACTGCTCGTGGATCACCGCGCCGGCCGCCTCCGCGGCACGGGCCAGGCCCTGCGCGTAGGCCAGCGGATGCAGGTGGCCGCTGTGGGGATCGAACATCGCCCCGCGATAGCGGGGGCTGTCCAGCTGCCCGCGCAGCTGTGTGCGGTCCCACCATTGCAGTGGATAGTCGTAGCGCTGGGCCAGATCGATCAGCCCGGCGCGCAGCATGCGCTCCTGGCGGGGTTTGATCGGCACGCTGGCATGGCCGTCGCGCCAATCGCACTCGATCTGGTGGCGGACGATGCGGTCACGCAGCAGGCGCATGCCATCGCGCGAGAATTCGAACAGCGCCCGCGCGTCTTCAGCGCCCACCAGATGCTCGAGCGTATCCACTTCGCAGCCGTAGCCGACGATCGCCTGACCACCGTTGCGGCCGGACGCCCCCCAGCCCACGCGGTGCGCCTCCAGCAGCACGACGCGATAACCGCGCTCGGCCAGGGTCAGGGCGGCGGACAGGCCGGTGTAGCCGGCACCCAGCACGCACACGTCGGCGCTCAGATCCCCCGTCAGCGGTTCACGTAGCGGCGCGCCCGGCACGCTGTCGGCGTACCAGCTGGGTGCATGCGCCTCGCCGGCAGCCGTCATGCCGGGCACCGGCGGGGAGAGGACAGGACAACAATCATGGACAAAGGATGCCAGCAACCGGCGCGCGGGACAGGGGTCAGTCTGTCGCAGCTACTGCCGCAGGCGTGTGAGGGGGGCGCGCACCGCCGATGCGGCGCTGTGTTGCGCGAGGTCTGCGCACGGGGGTAACGTGGCTGCAGGTCATCCGAGCATGACGCATGGTCTCGCCCCCTTGGGTCGGACTGCCCACCGACAGCACGATGCTGGGCCATCATCCCTTCGCGGCGGCGGGTGAGAAGTACGTCCGCGCGCTGGCCGAGGCGGCCGGTGTCACCCCGGTGCTGCTGCCCAGCCTGCAGCCGCCGTTGCCGGCCACGCATTGGCTGGACCGCCTGCAGGGCCTGCTGCTGACCGGTGCGGTGAGCAATATCGAACCGCATCTGTATGCCGGGCCGCCGAGCTGGCCCGGCAACCGCCATGATCCGGCGCGCGATGCGAACGCGCTCTCCCTGTTGCAGGAGGCGCTGGCCCGCGACCTGCCTGTGCTGGCGATCTGTCGGGGTTTCCAGGAATTGAACGTCGCGCTCGGTGGCAGTCTGCACCCGCGCGTGCACGCGGTGCCGGGCATGAACGATCATCGTGAAGACCCGGAGGCGCCGGTGGCGGTGCAATATGGGCCGGCGCATGCGGTGCACCTGTGTGAGGGCGGTTGGCTGGCCGGCTGGGCCGGCGCGCCCACGGCACGGGTCAATTCCGTGCACGGGCAGGGCATCGATCGCTTGGCCGAGGGCCTGCAGATCGAGGCCGTTGCTGAGGATGGCCTGATAGAAGCCGCCCGCAGCACCGCGCATCGTTTCGTGCTCGGGGTGCAGTGGCATCCGGAGTGGCGGGTGGCCGACAATTCGTTCTATCACAGCATTTTTCACGCTTTCGGCGATGCTTGTCGCCGCAACTCTCTTACAGCAGACCGGTCATGACCACCCGAACGCGTTCGCGCAAAGCCGCCGCCCCCAAGCCTGTTCCGCAGGAGAGCACGCTGCTGCGCTGGCTCAAGGACCGGCGCATCACCGAGGTGGAGTGTCTGGTGCCGGACATCACCGGCAACGCGCGCGGCAAGATCATTCCGGCCGACAAGTTCTCGCACGATTACGGCACCCGCCTGCCGGAGGGCATTTTCGCCACCACGGTCACCGGCGAGTTCCCGGACGATTACTACGAGCTGACCTCACCGTCGGATTCGGACATGATCCTGCGCCCGGATGCCGACACCGTGCGCATGGTGCCGTGGGCGACCGATCCCACCGCCCAGGTCATCCACGACTGTTTCACCAAGACCGGCGAGCCGCATGAGCTGGCCCCGCGCAACGTGCTGCGGCGCGTCCTCAATGCCTATGCCGAACTGGGCCTGCGCCCGGTGGTGGCACCGGAGCTGGAGTTCTTCCTGGTCCAGAAGAACACCGACCCGGACTTCCCGCTGCTGCCGCCGGCCGGTCGCTCCGGGCGTCCTGAAACCGCGCGCCAGTCCTACTCGATCGATGCGGTCAACGAGTTCGATCCGATCCTCGATCTGATGTACGACTACTGCGATGCGATGAAGCTGGACGTGGATACGCTGATCCATGAATCCGGCGCGGCGCAGCTGGAGGTCAACTTCACCCACGCCAATGCGATGGATCTGGCCGACCAGGTCTTCCTGTTCAAGCGCACCATGCGTGAGTCGGCCATGCGCCATGGCATCTACGCCACCTTCCTGGCCAAGCCGATGGAGAACGAGCCGGGCAGTGCGATGCATATCCACCAGAGCCTGCTGCGGATCAGCGACGGCAGCAACGTGTTCACCGGCGAGCATGGCGGTGAGGATTTCAGCCCGTTGTTCGGGCACTACCTGGCCGGCCTGCAGAAGTACGTGCCGGCGGCGATGGCGTTCTTTGCGCCAAACGTGAACTCCTACCGCCGGCTGATGTTCGGCGAGGTCTCCCCGAGCAACGTGCACTGGGGCTTCGACAACCGCACCTGCGGGCTGCGCGTGCCGCTGGATACACCAGAGAACATGCGGGTGGAAAGCCGGTTCGCCGGCTCGGATGCCAACCCCTACCTGGCCATCGCCGCCACCCTGGCCGCCGGCCTGCTCGGCATCCGCGAGCAGGGCTCCCCCACCGCGCCGATCAGCGGCAGCGCCAAGGAACTCGGCTATGACCTGCCGCGCTCGCTGGGCGAGGCGCTGGACGGGCTGGAAGGCTGCCCGGAACTGCGCGAGATGCTGGGCGAGCGCTTCTGCCGCGCCTATGTGTCGGTCAAGCGCAAAGAATACGAGACCTTCTTCCGGGTGATCAGCTCCTGGGAACGTGAGTTCCTGCTGCTCAACGTCTGACCGAGCCACCGGATCCGGCATGGCCGTGAGGGCCATGTGCTGGGAAAATGGGGGCATGCCCGGTAGGCTGGCACCCGTTGCGCCGGTCCGGCCGGTTCCCCCCAACTCGCACCTGACCTGTGGAGAGTCCGATGAAGCTGCGAATCCTCACCCTCGGCATTGCCGTATCCGTGCTGACCGCCTGTGGCGGCGGTGACAAGCAGGACGACGCCAAGGTCCTGAACGTCTACAACTACAGCGATTACATCGCCGAAGACACCATCCCGAACTTCGAAAAGGCCACCGGCACCAAGGTGACCTATGACGTGTTCGACAGTGATGAGATGGTCGAAACCAAGCTGTTGGCCGGCAACAGCGGCTACGACGTGGTGGTGCCGACGCTGAACTTCTTCGGCCGCCAGATCAAGGCCGGCGTGTTCCTGCCGCTGGACAAGAGCAAGATCCCGAACCTGGCCAACCTCGACCCGGACGTGATGAAGCGCATCGCGCAGCAGGACCCGGGCAACGAATACGGTGTGCCGTACATGATCGGCACCACCGGCATCGGCTACAACGTGGAGCTGCTCAAGCAGCGCTTCGGTGGCAGCACCGACATCGCCAACAGCTGGGATCTGGTCTTCAAGCCCGAAAACATCGCCAAGATGAAGGACTGCGGGATCACCATCCTGGATACGCCTTCGGACATGATCCCGATCGCGCTGCACTATCTGGGCGAAGATCCGCACAGCCAGGATCCGGCCACGCTGGAGAAGGCGGCCGCGCTGCTCAAGAGCATCCGCCCGTACGTGCAGAACTTCCACTCCTCGCAGTACGTGGGCTCGCTGGCCAACGGCGGCACCTGCCTGGTGGTGGGTTGGTCCGGTGACATCATCCAGGCCCGTGACCGTGCAGCTGAAGCTTCCAATGGCGTGACCGTGGCCTACTCGATCCCGCGCGAAGGTGGCCCGCAGTGGTTCGACATGCTGGCCATCCCGAAGGATGCCAAGCACCCGGAGGCCGCCTACGCCTTCATCAACTACCTGCTGGAGCCGAAGGTCGCCGCGGCCAACACCAACTTCATCCATTACGCCAACCCGGTGACCGCGGCCACGCCGCTGGTGGACGAATCGATCCGCACCGACCCGACCATCTACCCGCCGGCCGATGTGGCGGCGAAGATGTTCACCTACTCGATCAACACGCCGGAGGTGGACAAGCTCTACACCCGGTTGTGGACCGAGGTGAAAACCGGGCGCTGACCGCCCCTGCGACGCCGGCCCCGTGCCGGCGTCGTCGTTTCAGGGGGTAGGACATGACGCGGCCACCACCGGTAAAATGGCATTCTCCCCCCGTCCCGCCGCCGCTCCCGGAGCCGCTGACCATGCCATTTGAAGCCAAGCCGGAAGGCGCGGTCCTCCCGGTCCTGGAACCGGGCTACCTGTCCATCCGCGCGCTGCGCAAGGAGTTCGACGGTTTCGTCGCGCTCGACGACGTCACCCTGGACGTGCGCAAAGGCGAGATCTTCGCGCTGCTCGGTGGCTCGGGCAGCGGCAAATCGACGCTGCTGCGCTGCCTGGGCGGCTTCGAGACCCCCACCCAGGGGACCATCGACCTGGACGGCCAGCGCATCAACGCGCTGCCCCCGTACCAGCGCCCGATCAACATGATGTTCCAGTCCTATGCGCTGTTCCCGCACATGACGGTCGAGCAGAACATCGCCTTCGGCCTCAAGCAGGACGGCATGGCGCGCGATGCGATCAACCGCCGCGTCGGCGAAATGCTGGAGCTGGTGCAGCTGGGCAAGCTGTCCAAGCGCAAGCCGCACCAGCTCTCCGGTGGCCAGCAGCAGCGCGTGGCGCTGGCGCGGTCGCTGGCCAAAGGGCCCAAGCTGCTGTTGCTGGATGAACCGATGGGCGCGCTGGACAAGAAGCTGCGCTCGCAGATGCAGCTGGAGCTGGTCAACATCATCGAGACCACCGGGGTGACCTGCGTGATGGTCACCCACGATCAGGAAGAAGCCATGACCATGGCGACCCGGATCGCGGTCATGGATGCCGGCTGGATCCAGCAGGTCGGCAAGCCGGATGAAATCTACGAGCAGCCGGCCAACCGCTTCGTGGCCGAGTTCATCGGCTCGGTGAACCTGTTCGATGGCGTGCTCGATGAGGACCTGCCCGAGTACGTCACCGTGCGCACGCCGCTGTTCCCCGCACCGATCTACGTCGCCCACGGGATCACCGGTTACGAAGGCCAGCCGGTGGCGTTCGCACTACGCCCGGAAAAGGTGATGATCGGCAAGGACGAGCCGGCGGGGGATACCAACAAGGCCCAGGGCGTGATCGAGGAGATCGCCTACTTCGGCAGCCATTCGGTGTTCCATGTGCGCCTGCCGAGCGGGGCCAAGGTGCTGTCCAATTTCGCCAACTCCCAGCGCTGGGCCAGCGATGGCCTGACCTGGGGTGACACCGTCTGGGTGCACTGGCGCGACAACGATGGCGTGGTGCTGACCTCATGACCGCGACCGGCTGGAAGCGCTGGCTCCCGGGCACGCGCGCCGGCGTGATCGCCGCGCCGTACCTGTGGCTGCTGCTGTTCTTCGCGGTGCCGTTCGTGATCATCCTGATGATCTCCTTCGCGCGCACCCAGGTCGGTTCGCCGCCGTATACCTGGCTGCTGGAGTACGTGGATGGCGCCTTCTCGCTCAAGCTCAACCTCGGCAGCTACGCAGCCCTGGTCAAGGACAACCAGTACGCGCTGGCGTACCTGAGCTCGATCAAGATCGCGGTCATCTCGACCCTGCTCACGCTGCTGATCGGCTACCCGATGGCGTACGTGATCTCGCGGATGAGCCCGGCCGCGCGCAACGTGGCGATGATGCTGGTGGTGCTGCCCTCGTGGACCTCGTTCCTGATCCGGGTGTATGCCTGGATCGGCATCCTGGACCGCAACGGCCTGCTCAACCAGCTGCTGCTCAAGCTCGGCCTGATCGATGCGCCGCTGCAGATCCTGTACACCCCGACTGCCGCCTACATCGGCATCGTTTACTGCTACCTGCCGTTCATGGTGCTGCCGCTGTACGCCAACCTGGTCAAGCTGGACAACCGCCTGCTGGAAGCGGCCTACGACCTCGGCGCCAAGCCGTGGCAGGCCTTCGTGCGGATCACACTGCCGCTCTCGCGCACCGGCATCATCGCCGGCTGCATGCTGGTGATGATCCCGGCGGTAGGGGAGTTCGTGATTCCGGAAATGCTCGGCGGGCCGGATACGCTGATGATCGGCCGCGTGCTGTGGGGCGAGTTCTTCAACAACCGCGACTGGCCCACGGCCTCGGCGGTGGCGATCGTGATGCTGGCCCTGCTGCTGGTGCCGATCCTGCTGTTCAACCGCATGCAGCAGCGCGAGCTGGAAGGAAAGCTGGCATGAGCATGGTGCGCAGCAACCGCTGGCTGGGCTGGAGCCTGCTCGGGCTGGGCTTCGCCTTCCTGTACCTGCCGATCCTGTTGTTGATGGTGTACTCGTTCAACGCCTCCAAGCTGGCCACGGTATGGTCGGGCTTCTCCACGCGCTGGTACGGCGAGCTGTTCAACAACCGGCAGATCCTGGATGCGCTGTGGATCAGCCTCAAGGTCGCGTTCTGGACGGCCTGCGCGGCCACCGTGCTCGGCACGATGGCCGCGATGGTGATGACCCGCATGCGCCGCTTCCCGGGCAAGACCCTGTTCGGTGCGTTGATCACCGCGCCGTTGGTGATGCCCGAAGTGATCCTGGGCTTCTCGCTGATGACCCTGCTGGTGGCGATGGGCGGCATTCCCGGCTTCCCCAGCCGTGGCGTGACCAGCATCTGGATCGCGCACGTCACCTTCACCCTGTCCTTCGTGACGGTGGTGGTGTCCTCGCGCCTGCAGGAGCTGGACCGCTCGCTGGAGGAGGCCGCGATGGATCTCGGCGCGAGCCGGTTGAAGGTGTTCTTCCAGATCACCCTGCCGATCATCGCCCCGGCGCTGGTGGCCGGCTGGCTGCTGGCGTTCACGCTGTCGCTGGATGACGTGGTGATCGCCAGCTTCGTGGCCGGCCCGAACTCGACCACCCTGCCAATGAAGGTGTTCTCCTCCGTGCGGATGGGCATCAAGCCGGAGATCAATGCCCTGGCCACCTTGATGGTGCTGGCGGTGTCGATTGCGGCCGTGGTGGGCTGGTACATCACCTCCCGCGCCGAGAAGCGTCGCCAGCGCGACATGCAGATGGCGCTGCAGGACCCCGGCTGAACGTCATCCCGATCCGGCAACATCCGGATCACGGGGCGGGGCGCACACTGCGGGTCTGACTTTTGGAGACCCGCGATGACCGCTGACATTATCAATCCCGCGACCGGCCAGGTCACGTATCGCCATGAACTGCTCACCGCCACGGAGGTCGAGCAGCGCCTGGCCGCTGCCGCCGAGGCGTTTCCGGCCTGGTCAGCGCGTTCGCTGCAGGAGCGCGGGGCTATGCTGCGCGCCATCGCGGCCCAGCTGCGCCAGCGCAAGGGTGACATCCAGCAGGCGATGACCACCGAGATGGGCAAGCTCAAGCTGGAAGCGCTGGGCGAGATCGAGAAATGCGCCGAGGCCTGCGAGTTCTACGCCGATCACGCGGCCGATTACCTGAAGCCGCAGCTGATCGACACCGAGGCCCAGCGCAGCTACGTGCGCTACGAGCCGATCGGCTGCGTGTTCGCGGTGATGCCATGGAACTTCCCGATCTGGCAGGTGTTCCGTTTCCTCGCGCCGGCGTTCATGGCCGGCAATGTGGCGCTGCTCAAGCACGCCAGCAACGTGCCGCAATGCGCTGACCTGATCCTGGCGGTGTGCCGCGATGGCGGCCTGCCCGAGGGCGTGTTCGATGTGCTGCATATCGACAACGACCAGGCCGCCGAGGTGCTGCGCGACAAGCGTGTCAAGGCGGTCACACTGACCGGCAGCGAGCGCGCCGGGCGGTCGATTGCGGCCAATGCCGGTGACCAGCTCAAGAAGTGCGTGATGGAACTGGGCGGCAGCGACGCCTTCGTGGTGCTGGACGATGCCGATCTCGAGAAGACGGTGGCCGCAGCAGTGAAGTCACGCTTCGACAACAGCGGGCAGACCTGCATCGCGGCCAAGCGGTTCATCGTGGTCGATGCGATCGCCGATGCGTTCGTGGAGAAGTTCGTCGCCGCTGCAGGCAAGCGCGTCTACGGGGATCCGCAGGACGAGAAAACCACGCTGGCGCCGATGGCACGCGCGGACCTGCGCGACGAGCTGCACAAGCAGGTGCAGGACAGCATCGCCAAGGGCGCCACGCTGCTGCTGGGAGGCGAGCCGGTGGCGGGTTCGCATGCCGGCTATCCGGCGACCATCCTGGACAACGTCACCCCCGGCATGCCGGCCTACGACGAAGAACTGTTCGGCCCGGCCGCCGCGATCCTGCGGGTCCGCGATGACGCCGAAGCGCTGCGCGTGGCCAACGACACCACCTTCGGGTTGGGCGGCAGCGTGTGGACGACCGATGCGGCGCGCGGCGAAGCCATCGCCCAGCAGCTGGAGTGCGGTGCCGCCTTCGTCAACGCCATCGTCAAGAGTGACGTCCGGCTGCCGTTCGGCGGCAGCAAAAGATCCGGCTTCGGTCGTGAACTGGCCGAGCATGGCATCCATGAGTTCATGAACATCAAGACGGTTTACGTGGCGTGATGCCACGGATCGGGCAGGAGCCGACCGTTGGTCGGCTCGCGCCGTGGTGGCTTACGGTCGCCCGCCATGGCGGCCAACGGTCGTCGCCGTAGCGACCAACGGTCGCTACCTACAGCCAGCGTGCGCGCTTGAACAGGCGGTACAGCCCCACGCACACCGCACCGACGCCGATGATCATCGCCGGGTAAGCCCACGGCTTGTCCAGTTCGGGCATGTTCGTGAAGTTCATGCCATACCAGCTGGTGATCAAGGTCGGGGCGGCCAGCAGCGCCGCCCAGGCACCCAGGCGCTTGACCGTCTCGCCCTGGGCCAGGGTCACCAGCGACAGGTTCACGCTCAGCGCGGTGCCCAGCATTTCGCGCAGGGTGTCGATCACATCACTGATCCGCACCGCGTGGTCGTGCACGTCGCGCAGGTAGAGCTTCACTTCGTCCGGCACCAGGTCGCCCTGGTAGCGCTTGATCTGCGAGAGCATGTCCTGCAACGGCGCGACCGCCATGCGCATCTTGTTGAGCTCGCGTTTGAGCTCGTACAGGCGCACCACGGTCTGGCGCTTGTAGTTGTCGGAAAAGATATCCTTTTCCAGCAGCTCCAGCGTGTCGCGGTAACGCTGGGTGATCGGCAGGTAGTTGTCGACCACGAAATCCAGCACCGCATACAGGCAGTACGACGGGCCCATCGTGCGCAGCAGGTCCGGCTCGCGCTCCACGCGGGCGCGCGGGGCGGCATAGGACAGCGATGCGCCATGGCGCACCGTGACCAGGAAGCGCGGGCCGAGGAAGGCGTGGGTCTCGCCGTAGCGGATCCGCTCGTCCACCATCTGCGCGGTCGTGACCACCACGAACAGCGAATTGCCGTAGGCCTCCACCTTTGGCCGCTGATGCGCATTGCGGGCGTCTTCGATGGCCAGCGAGTGCAGGCCGAATTCTTCCTGCAGTTTCAGCAGCACGCTGTCGTCGGGTTCGTACAGCCCCACCCACACGAAGCCGTTGTCGCTGGCGATCACATCGCTGATCGCATCCAGGCCGATGTCGTGGCGCTTGCCCTGGTCATCGTAGTGAACGCAGTTGATGACGCAGGCGGGGTTTTCAGGTGTGACGGTATCCATGGCGGGCATCGTGCGTCAGCGGCCCGTGACGGGCAGGTCACGGCGGCCCAGCACCCATGCCAGCGCCACGTGGATGGGCAGCAACAGCACGATCCACTGCAGGTTGTACTGCGCCTGCAAGGTCAGCCAATGCAGCACCAGGCCGAGCAGCGACACGCCGGCGACCGCCCACAGCACGAACCGGAACCACGCGCGCGGCACGCGGCCGCGCAGCAGGGTGATCGCAGCGGGAACGAGCAGCAGGCACAGCGGCGAGAGCTGCAGCAGGTTGCGGTTGGCCCAGGCGGCCTGGTGCGCACTGAAGCCCCACAGGTAGGTCAGCAGGGCGCCACCAATGCCGCAGAACAGCCAGAACGGCAGCGCCAGGCCACCCAGCAACCGGCGCCGGCGGCGCAGTGCAACCACACCCGCAGCGGCGATCAGGCCGCACAGCAGCCAGGGCCACCAGCTGCGCGGGGACTCGGTCGGCTCCGGGGCGATCCGGTGCGGCAGCAGTTCCTGCTCGGCCTGCACCAGCGGGCGACCTTCGCTGTTGCGCACCTGGCGCAGCGCATCGGCCAGGCGCATCGGCACGAAGGCTTCCTGCCAGCGCGACAGCGGCTGGTCGGCGAACGGGCCCAGGCCGATATCGAAGCCCAGCCACATCCACGGCGACGGCGAGGCCAGGCGCACCGATTCACTGCGGTAGGTGTTGCCGCGCGAGCGCCCGGACAGCTGCGAATGCAGCCCGCCACCGAGGGCACCATCGATCGCATCGCGGACCATGGTGGCGCAGTTGGCGGTGTAGTAATCGTAGTGGTAGCGCGCGTTCTCGGGCTTGGCACGCTCGGCCAGCGACGCGGCCAGGGTGCGCGCCTGCGCGGGCGTCAGATCCAGCCACTGCACGCTCGCACCGCGGCCGCTCTCCTGGTAGTACGACAGGTCCTGCCCGAGCGGCAGCGCGACCAGGTAATACATCATGTCGCCGCGCACGAAGTTGCCGATGAAATCGGACTCGCTCGGGTCGAAGTAACCGAAGTTGTACGAGGTGGCGTCGCCGGTGACCGGATCGACCACGACCAGCGCGTCATGGCCGAAGCGTTCGAAGAAGATCTCGCCCGGCTGCATGGTGACCACGCCGATGCGTGGCGCCTCGGCGGCAGGGGCAGGGGCGGCCGTGGCAGGCACGGCATCCTGCGCGGCCAGCGCCCCGAAGGGCAGGCTGGCCATCGCAAGCAGCGACAACACGAACAACAGGCGGCACAGCGACCACCGATTCAAAGGGGCCCGCATGGCGTGGGTCAATCCTCGTTGTGGGTGTCGGGCGGCAGCACGGTCACATGGAACGCCTGCACGCGCCGGGCATCGGCACGGGCCACCCGGAACACGAAGCGGTCCAGGGTGAGCTCATCGCCGGTTTCGGGCAGGTGCCCGATCGCCTCGGTGACCAGGCCACCGATGGTGTCGTAATCGTCGTCGGGGAACGTGGCACCGAAGCGCTCGTTGAAATCCTCGATCGCGGTCAATGCATCGACCACGTACTGTCCGTCGGCCTGGATCGCGATCTGCGAGGTGTGGTCCTCGGCCTCGTCGTGCTCATCGTCGATCTCGCCGACGATCTGTTCCAGCACGTCCTCGATCGTGACCAAGCCGGCGACACCGCCGTACTCGTCCACCACGATGGCCATGTGGTTGCGCGAGAGCCGGAACTCCTTGAGCAGCACGTTGAGCTTCTTGGCCTCGGGGATCAGCACCGCCGGGCGCAGCAGCTCACGGATGTTGGCCGGCCCGTTGTCGGCAACCACGCCGCGCAGCAGGTCCTTGGCCAACAGGATGCCGAGGATGTCGTCCTTGTTGTCGCCGTGCACCGGGAAGCGCGAATGGCCGGATTCGACCACCTGCTTCATCAGGTCAAGGAAGGGGGCTTCGACCGGCAGGGAGACCATCTGCGAGCGCGAGATCATCACGTCGCCGACGGTGAGCTCGGCCACCGAAATGGCGCCTTCCATCATCCGCAGCGTGTCGGCGGCGATCAGGCCGTCTTCGTGCGCGGTGTGCAGTACCGCCACCAGCTCGTCGCGGGTGTGGGGTTCGCCGGAGAAGGCAGCGGTCAGGCGTTCGAGCCAGCTGCGCTTCTTTTCATTGTGCTCCAGGGTGGAGCTACTACTGTCGTCTTCAGACATCTCTGGAAAAAAAGGCACCCGGCGTGCCGGGCGTTGGATTTAGTCTATCAGGATGCGGGCGCCTGTCAGCGCCCGGCCGAGGGCGGATTCACGCCCGGCAAGGGGGCCGGGGCGGCGCCCGGTGGCGGGGTGTCTTCCTCCGGTGGCAGGTCCAGGCTGTAGGTACAGCCGGCCAGGGTCTTGCCGGGGTGGGATTTGACCGTGGACAGGCTCAGGATCACCGACTCGATCAAGGCCTCGCCGGTACGCGGGTCGGTGACGTCGCGGCTGACCAGCTCGCGCCCGGCCATGAACTTCACCGGGGTGTCCACGCCATCCTCCAGCGCCAGGCGCTTGGCCAGCGGGCGCGGGTCGGCCAGATCCAGGATCGCCATGATGCTGGCCCCGGCCACCGTGATGTATTCGGCACGCTCGCCGAACACCGTGATCGGGGCGGCCAGGCGGAACTCGCTCATGAACTGGTTGGTCTGCGGCAGCGGCTGCAGGCCGTTGGCGACCGCCTTGAGCGGGTCGGCCACGACCGGGGCCACCGCGTCGTAGTCGCTCACGCTCTGGCGGCATTCGATCAGGGCGCTCAGGTCCAGCGGCGCCGCCTCGGCGAAGGCCGGGGTGGGCAGCAGGGCGAGCAGGCCCAGGCAGGCACATCGGAACGGGGTCATCGCAACAGGTCCATCAACTAAGGCGTGCACGGCACGGACGCGGCACCGATGATAGCGGGCGCCGGTTCGCCGTGGCAGGGCATCAACGGCGTCGGAACAGCCAGCGCAGGGTGGTGGTGAAGGAAACCACCGCGATGCCGGCCGCGCACAGCACCAGCGCGGAGGCGCCCAGGTGGATCACTCCCGGGCCGCCGGCGGTGACCGCCATCAGCGCGCGCCCGAACACCAGTGCGAAGGCTGCGGCGAGCACGAACAGCAGTGCCACCTGTACGGGCCGTGCGCGGAATATCGATGACTGGGCAGGCG
This sequence comes from Stenotrophomonas sp. TWI377, assembly GCF_039674525.1. Lineage (NCBI taxonomy): Bacteria > Pseudomonadati > Pseudomonadota > Gammaproteobacteria > Lysobacterales > Lysobacteraceae > Stenotrophomonas > Stenotrophomonas sp. TWI377. The sequence goes on along the minus strand of NZ_JBDJNT010000027.1, from coordinate 13,755 downwards.
GTGCTCCGTCGCGTCGCGCCCAGCGATACAGGGTGCGCCAGCCCAGCGGGGCCGCCAGGGCAGCGGCCAGCCCGGACCAGCCGACCACGTTCAGGGCGGTGGCGCTGAGCGTCGCCCCGGCCGGACCGGCCAGCAGATGAGGCAGGATCAGGCCGGTGACCACGCAGGTGAGCGTGCCCAGCACCAGCGTCGCCGCCGCCAGCGCAGACAGGCGCCTGGCCGAGACAGCCGATAGCGGCGCGCGCTGTTGACGTGCCTTCCACCAGCTGCGTGCGGGCGTCAATGAGAGCGATGCGATCACCGCGGACAGTGCGAGCATTCCCCACCGCAGCGCGATGGGATCGCGGCCGGCCGGGGTCAGCCCGGCGAGGCCCGGCGCACCGACCGCGCAGTACAGCAGCGCGATGACCGACACGGCAAGCAGTACCGGACCAAGTGCGGAGCGGCGATCAGGAACCGGCATGACGACATACCTCCTTGTATGACGGGGAAATCAGCAATCGCAACGACCCTTCGGTTCAGCGCTCGCCGGCATACGGATCGGCAATGCCCAGTTCGGCCAGGATGTCGCGCTCCAGCTGTTCCATGGCGTCGGCTTCCTTCTCGTCCTCATGGTCCCAGCCGAGCAGGTGCAGCACGCCGTGCACGGTCAGGTGCGCGTAATGGGCGTTGAGCGCCTTGCCCTGCTCGTCGGCCTCGCGGGCGACCACCGGGGCGCAGATCACCAGATCGCCGAGCAGCGGGAATTTCACGCCCTTGGGCAGGCCCTCCGGCAGTTCGGCCGGGAAGCTGAGCACGTTGGTCGCGTAGTCCTTGCCGCGGTAGTGCCGGTTCAAGGACTGGCCCTCCTTCGCATCGACCAGCCGGATCGCCAGGTCGGCCTCGCGGATGCGGCCCTTCAGGGCGGCGGCCACCCACTTGCGGAAGCTCACCGCCGAGGGCAGACCGGCGCGGGGCAGGGCGTAGCTGATGGCGACGTCCAGTCGCACGGGACCACGGGTCATGGGGTCGCTCCGGGTTGGACCTGCTGCAGATCGCGGCGGTCGTAGGCGCTGACGATGCGGGCCACCAGCGGGTGACGGACCACGTCGCGCGCTTCGAAGAAGGTGAAGCTCACGCCCTCGACATCACGCAGCACATCGATCGCATCGCGCAGGCCGGACTTCACGTGCTTGGGCAGATCGGTCTGGGTGAGGTCGCCGGTCACCACGGCCGTGGAGCCGAAGCCCAGCCGGGTCAGGAACATCTTCATCTGCTCGACCGTGGTGTTCTGCGCTTCGTCCAGGATCACGTATGCATCGTTGAGCGTGCGGCCGCGCATGTAGGCCAGCGGCGCGATCTCGATGACGTTCTTCTCCAGCAGCTTGAGCACCTTCTCCACGCCGAGCATTTCATACAGCGCGTCGTACAGCGGCCGCAGGTACGGGTCCACCTTCTGGCTCAGGTCACCGGGCAGGAAGCCCAGCTTCTCGCCGGCTTCCACCGCCGGGCGGACCAGGATCAGGCGCTGCACGCGCGCTTCATTGAGCGCTTCCACCGCGCTGGCCACGGCCAGGAACGTCTTGCCGGTGCCGGCCGGGCCGATGCCGAAGTTGATGTCGTGCGTGGTGATCTGATGCAGGTAGCGGGCCTGGTTGGCGCCGCGGCCGCGCACGGTGCCGCGCTTGACCTTGATCGCCACTTCCTGGGCCTCGTAGGCGCGCTCGACCACATGCTCCACGTTGGCCTGGTTCAGCCGCAGGTGGATGGCATGGCTGTCGAACACCACGTCGCCGGCTTCGGCGTACAGCGCTTCGATCAGGGCCTGCGCATCGGCCACCACGGCCTTGGGGCCGGTCACGCGGAACACGTGGCCACGGTTGGCGATTTCCACGCCGAGTTTGAGTTCCACCTGGCGGAGATGTTCATCGAACGGGCCGGCCATGTTGGCCAGGCGCTCGTTGTCTTCCGGGGTGAGGGTGAAGTCGCGTTGTGCGAGTGCGGTCATTGCGTCCGGCGGCCGCCGGTCCAGCCGACCGGGCCGCAAGCAGGGAAAGGGAGAACAGGGTAGCGCGGGTGTGGGGCCGCCGCTACAGCACCGGCGGAAAGTGGTTTTCCACAGGGGCTGTGCAATGCCGGTGCAGCAACCTGTGGATAGGTGGCGCCAGCCCTACTGCGGCAATGGGTTCAATTGCGTGGTCAAAAAAGCGTCAACGATGGCCGGACCGACGTCCGGCCATCCCGCTCAGTCTGCCGTCACCATCCGCGCCCGCAGCGAGTTGCTGTACGCCTCGGTGATCACCACATCCACGAACTGGCCGACCAGGCGCGGGTGCCCCGGGAAATTCACCGAGCGCATGTTCTCGCTCTTGCCGGTCAGCTCGTTCGGGTTGCGCTTGGAGGGGCCTTCCACCAGCACGGTCTGCACGGTACCGACCATCTTTTCCGAAATGGCCGCGGCCTGCTCGTTGATCCGGGCCTGCAGGCGCGACAGGCGCGCGTGCTTTTCCGCATCGGTGGTGGTGTCTTCCAGATCCGCCGCGGGGGTACCCGGGCGCCGTGAATAGATGAAGGAGAAGCTCTGGTCGAAGCCCACGTCCTCGATCAGCTTCATGGTCTTCTCGAACTCGGCGTCGGTCTCGCCGGGGAAACCGACGATGAAATCCGAGCTGATCGAGATGTCCGGACGCACCGCGCGCAGCTTGCGGATCTTGGATTTGAATTCCAGCGCGGTGTAGCCACGCTTCATCGCCGAGAGCACGCGGTCGCTGCCGGCCTGCACGGGCAGGTGCAGGAAGTTGGCCAGCTGCGGCACGTCGCGGTAGGCATCGATCAGCGAATCGCTGAACTCCAGCGGGTGCGAGGTGGTGAAGCGGATCCGGCCGACGCCGTCGATCTCGGCGATGGTGCGGATCAGCAAGCCCAGGTCGGCGAACTCGCCGTCGCCATACGGGCCGCGGTAGGCGTTGACGTTCTGGCCGAGCAGGTTGATCTCCAGCACGCCCTGGGCGGCCAGCTGCGCCACTTCCACCACCACGTCCTCGAACGGGCGGCTGACCTCGGTGCCGCGGGTGTAGGGCACCACGCAGAACGAGCAGTACTTCGAGCAGCCTTCCATGATCGAGACGAACGCGGAGGCACCCTCGGCACGCGGCTCGGGCAGGGCATCGAACTTCTCGATCTCCGGGAAGCTGATGTCCACCTGCGATTTGCCCGATTCACGGCGCTGGCGGATCAGCTCCGGCAGGCGGTGCAGGGTCTGCGGGCCGAACACCAGATCCACGTGTGGCGCGCGCTTGATGATCGCCTCGCCTTCCTGCGAGGCCACGCAGCCGCCGACCCCGATGATCACGCCACGGCCGTTGTTCTTCAGCGCCTTCCAGTAACCGAGCTGGCTGAACACCTTCTCCTGGGCCTTCTCGCGGATCGAGCAGGTGTTCATCAACAACACGTCGGCCTCGGCCGGGTCGTCGGTGAGTTCCAGCCCTTCCGAGGCGGCGAGCACGGCGGCCATCTTGGTCGAGTCGTACTCGTTCATCTGGCAACCGTGGGTCTTGATGTACAGCTTGCCGCGCACCGGACCCGTCACCTGCGGCCTGGCGCCGGGCAGGGGGAGCAGATCGGGGCGGGGGGCGGAGCTGGGCGGAGCAGAGGCAGGCAAGGCAGAACCGGCCGAAGTCGGCGCGGTCGAAGCTGGCGTCCCGGTCATGGCGCTTATTCCAGTCGGGTGGGCGGGCAGGCAGCCGGATGGCTGCGGTGAGCAGGTCATTGTAGCCGGGTCGGGCTCCCCCCTTGGCAATCCCCGGCGAATTGGGGACACTCCCGCTCATGAAGGGGATGTTGGGGATCGCTGCGCTGGCCTTGGCTGCGCTGACCGCTATGCCGGCCAGTGCGGGCACCCTGTACAAGTGCGTCGGCAGTGACGGCATTCCCAGCTATGTGAGCAAGCGTGTGGCCGGGGCCGCCTGCAGCGTGATCAGCAGCTACCGGCCCGACCGCAGCGCGGCGCCCCGCCGGGCCCTGGCAACGCCTCCCGCGCCGACGCCGGCGGCGCCGATCGCCGGTGCCACGCCCGCCCCGGTCCGGGCCGATACCGCCACGACGGCGACCGCGATCACCCCGGCTCCTGCCCAGGCCACCGCCCCGGCCACGGTGCTGAGCGCGCCGTCCGCCCCGGCAGCGGCCGCTGGCAAGGCAGGGAAGGTCCGCAGCGGCCAGCTGTATGCCTATATGAAGGATGGCGTTCGCCATTACACCAGCGCACGCCCGGCCGGTATCGCCAGCATTGGCCAGGTCCGCACCATCCATTACAGCTTCATCGAGCGCTGCTACGCCTGCGGGGCGAACCCGGCCGTCAACTTCGGCTCGGTGCGGCTCAACACCACGGCCTACCAGAGCGAGATTGCCGCCGCCGCCCGTGAGTTCGGGGTGGAAGAGGCGGTGGTCCGCGCGATCATCCATGCCGAATCGGCCTACAACCCGACCGCGCTCAGCCGCGCCGGCGCACAGGGCCTGATGCAGCTGATGCCACCGACCGCGCGCCGTTTCGGGGTCAGCGATTCCTTTGATGCTTCGCAGAACATCCGCGGCGGCGTGCAGTACCTGTCCTGGCTGCTCAAGCGCTTCAACGGTGATCTCACCCTGGCTGCGGCGGGCTACAACGCCGGCGAGGGCGCGGTCGACCGCCATGGTGGCGTGCCGCCTTACAGCGAGACCCGGTATTACGTGAAGCGGGTGGCCCTGTTGGCCGACCGCTATCGCGGCGCAGTGGCCAGCCATCAATAACCCATGGCGCCGGTGGTACCTGATGCCGTACTGTCGGGGTAATGTCGTTCCGTAGTACCGCGTTGTGTGGCCGACTTCGGTTCAGCTACACTCGCGGCTGATTCAATGTGGACTGGCCCCCACCGGTCTGCTGGCAGCCTCAAGCTACCTAAATCAATATCGGAGTGCCGGATGGCCAACGATGGGGTAAACGATCCAGTCAACACTGGACGTCGGCGGTTTCTCTCAGCAACCACTGCGGTGGTCGGAGCGGTCGGCGTCGGATTTGCAGCGGTACCGTTCATCAAGTCCTGGAATCCCAGCGCCCGCGCCAAACTGGCCGGTGCCCCGGTGATTGCCGACATCAGTGCGCTCCAGGAAGGCCAGCGTCTGGTCATGGAGTGGCGTGGGCAGCCCATCTGGATCGTCAAGCGCTCCAAGGCCATCCTCGATGCACTGCACGGGCTGGACGGCCGCCTGAAGGATCCCGAGTCGGGCGAGAAAGAACAGCAGCCCGAGTACGTGCTCAAGCAGAATCCCGAGTTCCGTTCGATCAAGGCCGAGGTATCGGTGCTGGTCGGGCTGTGCACCCATCTGGGCTGTTCGCCGGAAATGGTCGCCGAGATCCGCCCCGAGCCCTACGACCCGCAGTGGAAGGGCGGCTACTTCTGCCCCTGCCACAAGTCGCGCTTCGATATGTCCGGTCGCGTGTTCAAGGATGTTCCGGCACCGATCAACCTGCTGGTGCCGCCGCACCATTACCAGGACGACAACACCATCATCATCGGCGTTGATCCGCAGGGGGCGGCTTGATCATGGCCAATATCCTTTCCCGCACCGCCACCGGACTGGCCGACTGGGTCAACGCCCGCGCGCCGGGCCTGATGCCGGTCTACCGCAAGCACGTCAGCGAGTATTACGCGCCCAAGAACTTCAACATCTGGTACTACTTCGGTTCGCTGGCGCTGCTGATCCTGGTCAACCAGATCGTCACCGGCATCTTCCTGACGATGCACTACAAGACGAACGCGGCCGAAGCGTTCGCCTCCATCGAATACATCATGCGGGACGTGGAGTGGGGCTGGCTGATCCGCTACATGCACTCCACCGGTGCCTCGCTGTTCTTCATCGTGGTCTACCTGCACATGTTCCGCGGCCTGCTCTACGGCAGTTACCAGAAGCCGCGCGAACTGGTCTGGATCCTGGGCATGCTGATCTACCTGGTGCTGATGGCCGAAGCCTTCATGGGCTACGTGCTGCCCTGGGGCCAGATGTCGTTCTGGGGCGCCAAGGTGATCATCTCGCTGTTCGGCGCGATCCCGGTGATCGGGACCGGCCTGACCGAATGGATCATGGGCGACTACCTGCCCAGCGACGCCACCCTCAACCGCTTCTTCGCCCTGCACGTGATCGCGCTGCCGCTGGTGCTGCTGCTGCTGGTGGTGCTGCACCTGGGCGCGCTGCATGAAGTGGGCTCCAACAATCCGGACGGCGTGGAGATCAAAAAGGGCCCGAAGGGCAACCGCTGGTCGGCCACCGCGCCTACCGATGGCATTCCCTTCCATCCGTATTACACGCTCAAGGATGCGGTCGGCGCCGGCTTCCTGCTGATCATCGCCGCCTTCATCATCTTCTTCGCCCCGGCCTTCGGCGGGTTGTTCCTCGAGCACGACAACTTCACCGAGGCCAACCGCCTGGTGACGCCCGAGCACATCAAGCCGGTCTGGTACTACACCCCGTACTACGCCATGTTGCGCGTGGTGCCCAACAAGCTCGGGGGCGTGATCGTGATGTTCTCGGCGATCGCCATCCTGTTCCTGGTGCCGTGGCTGGACCGGGCGCGGGTAAAGTCCTACCGCTACCGCGGCCTGCTCTCGCGCGGCCTGCTGGGCATGTTCGCGGTGTGCTTCGTGTGGCTGGGCGTGATCGGCTCCGGCCCGGGTACGGATGCGCACGAGACCTACATCGGGCGCGTGCTGACCTTCCTGTATTTCGCCTTCTTCATCACCATGCCGCTATGGACCAAGCTGGACAGGACCAAGCCGGTACCGGACCGGGTGACCACGCATGACTGACCACTGGATTGTCCGGCTGGCCTGCGCGGCGGCCCTGATGCTCGGTGTCGCGGTGGCCGATGCCGCCGAGGGCGCCAAGACCCTGCAGGCCGGCAATGACCTGAGCGATCGTGCCTCGCTGCAGCGCGGCGCGCAGCTCTACATGAATTACTGCTCCGGCTGCCACGCGCTGAAATACCTGCGCTACTCGCGCATGGCTGCCGATCTCGGGTTGAGTGAAGAAGAGGTCATGAACAACCTCAACTTCACCGGCACCCCGGTGGGTGAACCGATTCCGGTGACGATGCCCAAGGCGCAGGCCGAGAAGTGGTTCGGCAAGATGCCGCCGGACCTGAGCCTGATCTCGCGCGTGCGGGGCAGCGACTGGGTCTACACCTACCTCAAGTCGTTCTACCTGGATCCCACGCGGCCGCTGGGCTGGAACAACACCGTGTTCCCCAATGCCTCCATGCCCAACCCCCTGTGGGAAATGCAGGGGCTGCAGCATGCGGTGCATGGCAAGGCCGAGGGCCCCGGGCTGGATGCACCGGTGGTCGGGCTGAAGATCGAACAGCCGGGCAACATCGATGCCGGGCAGTACGATCAGGCGGTGCGCGACATCACCAACTTCCTGGAGTATGCCGGCGAGCCGGCTGCCCTGAAACGCCAGAAGCTGGGCGTGTGGGTGATCCTGTTCCTGGCGCTGCTGACCTTCCTGGCCTATCTGCTCAAGAAGGAATACTGGAAGGACGTCCACTGAGCGGTCGGACGCCTTCCCGCGTCGATCGTTCCTGCCGTGGGACGATCGACCTATTGGCTTTTGTGATGTGCGGTTGCACACTCGGGTACTGTGACGACCGTTGGCAATGGGCTGGCGGCGCCGATACGACCGGCGGTTACCGGACGTTGGAGAGCCTTTGATGGCGGCGAGCGTACGCATGCGGAATACCCTGACGCTGTTTTCCTCGAACGACGATGTGCTGTGCCATCGCGTGCGGCTGGTATTGGCGGCCAAGGGCGTCACTTATGACTCCGTGCCGGTCGACCCGCAGAACCCGCCCGAAGATCTCATCGATCTCAATCCGTACCACTCCGTGCCCACTCTGGTGGAACGCGAGCTGGTGCTGTACGCGGCGTCGGTGGTCAGCGAATACCTGGACGAGCGCTATCCGCACCCGCCGCTGATGCCGGTCGATCCGCTTTCGCGGGCCCGCATCCGCCTGGCGATGTTGCGCATCGAACACGACTGGGTGCCACAGGTCCAGGCCATCCAGCTGGGCAACAAGACCCAGGCCGAGGCCGGGCGCAAACGGCTCAAGGAACTGCTGACCAGCGCGGTGCCGTTGTTCAAGGCCAGCAAGTTCTTCCTCAACCCGGAAATGAGCCTGGCCGACTGCGCGATGGCGCCGATCATCTGGCGACTTCAGGCACTGGACGTGCCGCTGCCGAAGGATGGCAAGTCGATCGAAGACTATGGCAACCGCATTTTCCGGCACCCCGGCTTCATCCGCAGCCTGACCGACCAGGAAAAGAAACTGCGCGATCTGCCGGTCTGATCGGCGGGATGTGTGCCGCATGCGGCACACCCGTGTACTGAACGAAATCGCGGTGCCGGTACGCGCCATGGCTGACCTGCGGGTAGGCGGGCGCGTACACTTGCACCAGGCAATCCGGATCAAGAGCAGCCGAGCACGGCTCGGCTCTACCACATGACTGAAGACACTTTTCGCATGACCAGCCACCGTCCGTACCTGTTGCGGGCCTTGGTGGAATGGATCAATGACAACGACCTGACGCCGCATATCCTGGTCGACGCCGGCATGCCTGGCGTGCAGGTGCCGCAGAGCGCGGTCAAGGACGGCCGCGTCGTCCTGAACATCGCCGAGCGCGCCGTGGTGCGCCTGCATATCGACAATGACAGCGTGAGCTTCTCGGCCCGCTTCTCCGGCACCAGCTACCCGGTGCAGGTGCCGATCTCGGCCGTGCTGGCCGTGTACGCCCGCGAGACGGGGCAGGGCATGGCGCTGCCGGATGACATCCCGGGCCATGAGCCGGGTCCGGACGATGCGCTGCCGCCGGACGATTCACCGACCCCGCCGGACGATGCACCGCCCAAGCCCAGCGGTCGCCCGCATCTGCGGGTGGTCAAATAAGACCCACCATGGCCGCCGCAAGGCGGCCATTTCATTGGGGATCCACGACACCGACCCGGTAGAGCCGACCGTTGGTCGGCTGCGGTTGGTTGGCTGCTGTTGGTCGGCTGCCGTGGGTCGGTTGTCTTGGATGTCCGTAGAGAGCAGCCGACCAACGGTCGGCTCTACCGGGCTCAGACGTCTTCGGCATCCCGTGTATCGATATCGCGGCGGATCTCACTGATCCGCGCCGCCGACGGCCCCACGAACGTGATCAGCTGATCACCGCGCAGCACCATGCGCCCGCTGTGGCGGTCCACGCCATCGTGCGAGTACTCGAACTTGAAGGTGCGCTCCCAGCCCAGCCAACCGTTCTCCTTGCGGCATACGCGCAGGCCGGTGGCGTGCACGCTCTGGTCCAGCCACTGCACATCGGCAGCGCGGCAGGCATTGCGCCCGAGCACGCCTGCACGTTCGGCGGCGGCACGGGAAGAATTCCAGAAGGCGTAGGCAAACGCGCCGGCAATCATCAACAGGATCAAACTGGGCATCGGTGACTCGGCGCGGTCAGGGAGGTCGGTCCTCCCAAGATGGCGACGAATGCGGCGCGGATCAAGCCATCCGCGCGATCGCGATCAGGGCGTGCGCGGTGGCGGTGGCGGTGGCGGGACGGGTATCGGTATCGGTGTCGGCGTCCGAGTCGGGCTCGCCGGCGGGGCCGGAACCGGGTTCGCGCTCGGGACCGGAGGACGGGGCGGCACCACGGTGGGCGCTCGCATCGGTGCCTGGGAAGCCGGGGCCGCCATCGGCGGCGCCGTCACGCCGGGAGCGGGCAGGGTCGCCGGGTCCGGAGTTCCCATCGGCACCGTCGCCGGCGCGGTCGCCACCAGCTTCAGCAGTGCGGCCCAATCCTGGCGATTGAAGCTGCATTCCTCTTCGCGGCCCGGCGTGCAGCCCAGATCCACCCCATCGCCTGCACCGGCCTTGGCGGGCGGCAGCTCGATCCGGCCGCTGCGGTCCAGCGACAGTTTGCGCAACGCCACGGTGTTCATGACGTTGCCGCCGATCAGATACAGCGTGCGGTCGCCGCCCATGTTGGCCGCGATCACCACTTCGCAGTGCGATTTCCAGTGCGTCACCGCGCCGCTGCCCAGCGACTGCACCAGCCCGCTGTAGCTCAGGGTCTCGCGGCGGTCGCGCAGGTAGCACAGCAGGTCGCCGGGCGCGGGTTTCTCCTGCGCCGGGTCGGTCATCCGGTATGGCCCGCTGTTCTGGTAGGCGGCGCGGATGTAGTCGATGTGTCGGGGCGAGCGGGTAAAGCCGGGTACCGAGGCGCGGGTCATCACCCAGGAAATGAAGGCGGCCGACCACGGGTTGTCTATCAGGAACGCACGGCAGTCGCTATCGGTGTAGCGCGTGCCCGGTGGGGCCAGGCAGCTCGATGCGCCGGGCTGGCTGCCCATCGGCGTCAACGTGCCGCTCTGCCGCCAGTAGCCGACCACCCGCTGCCACGCGACGAGGCCGTTGTCGGCCAGGTGGACGTCCTCGGATTCGGTCACGCTGAGGCTGGCCGCGCGGCCATCGCGGTCGATGAAGGGGCGGTACCAGAGGCGGTGTTCGTTGCAGGCGGTCTGCACGATGGCCACGGCCAGCGGGCTCAGCCCGAACCGCGGGGGCACATCGCAGACCTCGGCCGCGGATGCGGTGGCCGGCAGCAGCGTCGCCAGCGGCGACAGACATGCAAGCAGGAACAAGGGGCGCATACGCGCTCTCCGGGTGGGGGCAGGGCAAGCCTCGCAGACCCGGTCTGCCGATCCCGTGAACACCGCGCGCCGACGCCGAACGACCAACGGTCGTGCGCTACCAGCCCGGTCGGTGTCGACCGTTGGTCGACACGCGCGTTTCAGCCCGGGGGCGGACCCAGTTTCAATGACAGGTCGATTGCCTGCACATGCTTGGTCAGCCCGCCGATGGAAATGCAGTCCACGCCGTCCTCGGCGATCGCGCGCAGGCCGTCCAGGCCGACACTGCCGGACACCTCCAGCGGAATCCGCCCGGCCGCGATGCGCACGGCCTCGCGCCGCGTGGCGGCATCGAAATCGTCGATCAGGATGCGGGTGCAGCCCACCGCCAGCGCCTCGCGCAGCTGGTCCAGGTCTTCGACCTCGACCACCAGCGGCAACGCCGGCCACTGCGCACGCGCCGCCAGCACCGCAGCGGTCAGCGAGCCGGCCGCGCGGATGTGGTTTTCCTTGAGCATCACCGTGTCGAACAGGCCCAGGCGATGGTTGTCACCGCCGCCGCAGCGCACCGCGTATTTCTGCGCCACGCGCAGGCCGGGCAGGGTCTTGCGGGTGTCCAGGATCCGCGCGCCGGTACCGGCCACGGCCGCGACGTACTGCGCGGTGGTGGTCGCCGTGCCGGACAGCGTCTGCAGGAAGTTCAACGAGGTCCGCTCGGCGCTCACCAGGCTGCGGTTGCGGCCTTGCAGCAGCGCCAGCACCGTGCCGGCGGCGACGCGGTCGCCCTCGGCCACGCGCCACTCGATCCTGACCTCCGGATCGAGTGCCCGGTGGGTCGCATCGAACCACGGGCGGCCGGCGATCACCGCGTCCTGCTTGCACAGCAGGTAGGCGCTGTCGGGGCGGTCCGGAAGCAGGGCGGCGGTGACATCACCGCTGCCGATGTCCTCGGCCAGCGCACGGGCCACATCGGCGGCCACCAGGGCGGCCTCGGGGGCCGGCACGGGGAGGTGGCTCATTTTTCCGGGAAATCGGCGATCTGGTCGGTGGCGATGGCCTCTTCGGCCAGCAGCACCGGGATGCCGTCGTCCACGCGGAACACCTGCTTGCGGTCGCGGGTCAGCAGGGCCTCGCGCAGCGTCTGCGCCTGCGGGCTGCCATCGGCCTTGAGCACGGCACCGCTGCCGATCGCGCGGTTGAGCGCGTCCAGGCCGGTGGCGTCGAGCAGGGACAGGGGCTGGCGCGTATCGGGCGAGCACAGGAGGTCGAGCAGCTTGCGATCCATGAATTCTTCGTCTTGCGTGGAAGATGGCTAGAATACGTCTTTAAGGCAGGTGACGGCCAATGACCCTCAACCAAACCGCGCCGCTCGTCGGCATCGTCATGGGATCCCGCTCGGATTGGGAAACCATGCAGCACGCCGCCCAGAAGCTGGATTCGCTGGGCGTTCCCTATGAAGTGAAAGTGGTCTCGGCGCATCGCACGCCGGACGTGCTGTTCACCTACGCCGAGCAGGCTGGCCAGCGTGGCCTGCGCGCGATCATCGCCGGTGCCGGCGGGGCCGCGCACCTGCCGGGCATGATCGCCGCCAAGACCGCCGTGCCGGTGCTGGGCGTGCCGGTGCAGTCCAAAGCCCTGAACGGCATGGATTCGCTGCTCTCGATCGTGCAGATGCCGGCCGGCATTCCGGTCGCCACCTTCGCCATCGGCAACGCCGGCGCCTCCAACGCGGCGTTGTTCGCAGCCGCCATGCTGGCCTCGGACCAGCCGGCGATCGGCGAAGCGCTCGAGGCCTTCCGCGCCCGCCAGACCGAAGACGTCATGGCCCACGACGACCCGCGTCAATGACCCCCAGGACCGTTGGCATTCTGGGCGGCGGTCAGCTCGCCCGCATGATGGTCCTGGCCGGTGCGCCGATGGGGCTGCGCTTCGAGCTGTTCGACCCGGCCGCCGATGCCTGTGGTGCCCAGGTGGCACCGCTGCAGGTGGCCGCGTTCGAGGATGAGGCGGCCCTGGCCGCGTTCGCCGCCCGCGTGGACGTGGTGACCTTCGATTTCGAGAACGTGCCGGCGCGCAGCGCCAAGTTCCTGGCCGAGCGCGTGCCGGTGTATCCCAATCCGGATGCGCTGGCCGTGGCCCAGGATCGGCTCAGCGAGAAGACCCTGTTCCAGTCGCTGGGCATCCCGCTGCCGCCCTTCGCCGATATCCGCAGCCGCGACGAACTGGCGGCCAAGGTCGCCGAGTTCGGCATGCCCTGCATCGTCAAGACCCGCCGGCTGGGCTATGACGGCAAGGGCCAGTTCCGGATCCGCAGCGCGGCCGACATCGACGCTGCCTGGGACACCCTCGGCAGCCAGGTCGAGAAGACCGGCCTGATTCTGGAAGGCTTCGTCGCCTTTGATCGCGAGGTCAGCGTGGTGGCGGTCCGCGGGCAGGATGGCGAGTTCCGCGCCTGGCCGATCACCGGCAACTGGCACGTCAACGGGGTGCTCTCGGCCAGCCTGGCCCCTGCGCAGCTGCCGGCGCTCCAGCACGAGGCGGCCATCGGCTACGCACGTACGCTGGCCGAGCGCCTGGACTATGTCGGCGTGTTCGCGCTCGAACTGTTCTGCCGCGGCGATGAACTGCTGGCCAACGAGATGGCACCGCGCGTGCACAACTCCGGCCACTGGACCATCGAAGGCAGCGAGACCTCGCAGTTCGACAACCACCTGCGCGCCGTGCTCGGCCTGCCGCTGGGCGATACGCGCATGCTGGGCCATGCCTGCATGCTCAACTGGATCGGCCAGATGCCCGATGCCAACGCGGTGCTCGGCCAGGCCGGCGGCCATTGGCACGATTACGGCAAGCAGGCGCGGGACGGGCGCAAGGTTGGCCATGCCACGCTGCGTGATGACGATGCGGCGGCGCTGGCCGGTGCATTGGAAAGCGTCGGTGCGCAGCTTGATCGCGGTGAGCAGGTCGCGCCGGTCATCGAGATCCTGCGCGGTTGAAGGCGAGGGGTGGGGGGCCGCGGCCCCGCCGACCCCGGCGCACCGCCCCACCAGCGGGGGGTCCCGGCCGCCAGAAACCCCAGGCGCGGGG